>NZ_AP022847.1:1447500-1785000 GCF_015100395.1 Nitrosophilus alvini
ACTCCAACTTTCGCTTACGGGACTATCACCCTCTCTGGTGTGCCTTTCCAGACACTTCTGCTAGTCTTTGTGGTACCGTTATGGGAGTCCTACAACCCCGGATGCAAGCATCCGGTTTGCCCTCTTCCCATTTCGCTCGCCGCTACTTTGGGAATCTCTTTTGATTTCTTCTCCTCCGGGTACTGAGATGTTTCACTTCCCCGGGTTCGCCCCTCACATAAGTGAGGTGACCGGCATCTCTACCGGCCGGGTTGCCCCATTCGGAAATCTCCGGATCAAAGCTCTTTGGCAGCTCCCCGAAGCTTATCGCAGCCTGACACGTCCTTCATCGCCTCCGTCAGCCAAGGCATCCGCCGTCTGCCCTTTGTAGCTTACATATTCTACTCTAGGCGCTGCCGCCTTACTCAGTCACTTTTTCAACCAAGTATTGCAGCAACTTATGAAATTGCATTTACCTCTTTACTTTAGACTGTTAACAATGAGTTTTCAAATATCATCTTAGACTCTGAAGTCTAAAATAAACTCTCCTCATAGAAAGCTTATTTTAAACCTCTCTCGCTCCGTGATTCGTGATGATTGGTGTTTGGCATCCACTCACACTCACACCAACACCCACACTTACACTCACCAACTGGTGGAGAATAGCGGGATCGAACCGCTGACCTCCTGCGTGCAAAGCAGGCGCTCTCCCAGCTGAGCTAATTCCCCGTCTTTAATGATGAATGTTGAATTGTGAATTCATCATTATTCATTATTCATTTCCCAAATGGTGGGCCTGAGAGGACTTGAACCTCTGACCTCACCCTTATCAGGGGTGCGCTCTAACCACCTGAGCTACAGGCCCTTATTTCAAGTTGAAGTGTTGAAGGTTGAAGGTTGAAGTAGATTAATCTTCCTCTTCTCTTTTCCTTCACCCTTCAGCCTTCCGCCTTCTACCTCTTTCAAACCCACCCCTGACAAGGGTTTATGAAAATCAGCTCACGCTACTCTCTTTAATATGTTAAAGAACTCCCAATCTCTCAAAACTAAACAAACCGACCTTCACCTTTGAGCTTCCGGCCTCTGTCGTGAAACAGAGACCCCTCTCTATCCAAACAATTTAATGTTCGGATCATCACTCTAGAAAGGAGGTGATCCAACCGCAGGTTCTCCTACGGTTACCTTGTTACGACTTCACCCCAGTCGCTGAGCCCACCGTGGACGGTAGCCCCCTAAATTAGGTTGGCTTCCCGGCTTCGGGTGAGCTCAACTCCCATGGTGTGACGGGCGGTGAGTACAAGACCCGGGAACGTATTCACCGCGGCATGGCTGATCCGCGATTACTAGCGATTCCAGCTTCATGTAGTCGAGTTGCAGACTACAATCCGAACTGAGAGCAGGTTTAGAGATTTGCTCCACGTCGCCGTATTGCCTCTCTCTGTCCTGCCCATTGTAGCACGTGTGTCGCCCTGGACATAAGGGCCATGATGACTTGACGTCATCCTCACCTTCCTCCCGGTTGCCCGGGCAGTCCCCCTAGAGTGCTCAGCCTAACTGTTAGCAACTAAGGGCGAGGGTTGCGCTCGTTGCGGGACTTAACCCAACATCTCACGACACGAGCTGACGACAGCCGTGCAGCACCTGTCACCCAGTTCCTACAAAAGTAGGCACCCCCGTATCTCTACAGGGTTCTGGGGATGTCAAGCCCAGGTAAGGTTCTTCGCGTATCTTCGAATTAAACCACATGCTCCACCGCTTGTGCGGGTCCCCGTCTATTCCTTTGAGTTTTAGCCTTGCGGCCGTACTCCCCAGGCGGGATGCTTAATGCGTTAGCTGCATCACTGAAGTGACTGGCACTCCAACGACTAGCATCCATCGTTTAGGGCGTGGACTACCAGGGTATCTAATCCTGTTTGCTCCCCACGCTTTCGCGCCTCAGCGTCAGTATCGTCCCAGCAGGTCGCCTTCGCAATGGGTATTCCTGGTGATCTCTACGGATTTTACCCCTACACCACCAATTCCACCTGCCTCTTCCGAACTCTAGTCTGGCAGTTTCGGATGCAGTTCCACGGTTGAGCCGTGGGCTTTCACACCCGACTTACCAAACCGCCTACGCGCCCTTTACGCCCAGTGATTCCGAGTAACGCTTGCACCCTCCGTATTACCGCGGCTGCTGGCACGGAGTTAGCCGGTGCTTATTCCTGAGGTACCGTCATTATCTTCCCTCAGAAAAGGAGTTTACAACCCGAAGGCCTTCTTCCTCCACGCGGCGTTGCTGCGTCAGGGTTGCCCCCATTGCGCAATATTCCCCACTGCTGCCTCCCGTAGGAGTCTGGACCGTGTCTCAGTTCCAGTGTGGCTGATCATCCTCTCAGACCAGCTACCCGTCATAGCCTTGGTAGGCCGTTACCCCACCAACAAGCTGATAGGCCACAGCCCCATCCTATAGCGCTACATATCGCTTTCCCAACTCTACTTATGTAGAGAAGGAGTATAGGGTATTAGCAGCCGTTTCCAGCTGTTATCCCCCGCTATAGGGCAGGTTAGCTATGTATTACTCACCCGTGCGCCACTTAGCTGACACTCTTTCCCGAAGGAAAAAGCCGTTCTCGTTCGACTTGCATGTGTTAAGCACGCCGCCAGCGTTCACTCTGAGCCAGGATCAAACTCTCCATAAAATAATTTATGAATCAGTTAATCCATTTACTTTAAACTTCTCGCTCAAAGGTTTTAGTCGGTTTGTTTAGTTTTCAAAGATCGTTTTTCCCATTCTATAATCGGAAAAGAACTCTCAAACTCATTAAACTCTAATGAGTCAGTCAAACCCTCTTCCCTTCTTTTTAAAGGGGTGAAATTATACCTAATCTTTCCATCTATGTCAAGAGCCTATCCACAACCACGACCCCGCCGTACTCGCTCTTGTCTCGCTCCCCTCTTAAGCAGGCGGAATTATATACCGCCTTCGCTTAAATGCAGATAAAATTGACCGGATTTAATGAAGCGGTGAAAAAGGAACAAGGGCACTTCCCCATGTAAAACCGCCACCGAAAGCATCAAGAAGCATCAAATCGCCCTTTTTTAACTTTCCTTCTTTATATATATCGCTCATTGCCATAGGAATAGAAGCAGAAGATGTATTGCCATATTTTGAAACTGTAAGAACAATTTTTTCATCGGCAATATTTAATGTATCGGCAACTGCCTTCAATATTCTATAATTAGCCTGGTGCGGAATAAAATGGTCTATTTTGCTGCTGTCGATACTGTTCTTTTTCATAATCTCTATAACATCGTTGCTTAAAGTCCTGACAGCAACTTTAAAAGTCTCGTTCCCTTTCATTTTGATAAAATTAAGCCTCTTTTTTATCGTCTCTTCATTGCAAGGATTTTTTGTTCCGCATCCGGGAGTTATAAGAAAATCATAATATTTACCATCGGAAGATATGTTTATATCAATAATAGCTTCTTCTTTGTTTTCTGTTGCACTGATAATTGCAGCACCTGCCCCGTCTCCAAAGAGGACACAAGTCGTTCTATCAGTATAGTCAACGATTGAGCTAAGTTTTTCAGCACCTACGATAAGTATATTTTTTGCCATACCTGATTCTATAAAAGATTTTGCCGTGGCAAGAGCATAAATAAATCCGCTGCATGCAGCGCTCACATCAAATGCTGGTATATCTGCAATCTCGAGTTTTTTTGCAATCATGCATGCAGTAGAAGGCATACATAAATAATCAGGCGAAATAGTGGCACAAATTATCATATCTATATCACTTTTTTCGATTCGGGCTCTTTCAAGTGCATTTATAGCTGCTTTTACACCCAGATCACTTGTAGTCTCATTTTCATCAGCTATGTGTCTAGTTTTAATACCTGTTCTTTTTGTTATCCATTCATCTGAAGTATCGACCATTTTTTCAAGATCTTTGTTTGTAAGGGTTTTTTCGGGTACATAAGAGCCTACAGATCTGAATGCAGCATACACTATCTATCCTTTTATTTTGTAACTACTTCCTTGAGTCTTTCTTCTATGTTTTTGTTCACTTCCGATTCAACATAGTTTATAGCCTGAAAAATAGCGTTTTTTATCGCAATCGGGGTACTTTTTCCGTGACTTATGATAGCACACCCTTTCACACCTATCAAAGGAGCACCACCATATTCACTATAGTCTATCTCTTTTTTCAGAAGTCTGAATACTTTTTTCATTAGCATCGCACCGGCAATTCTGACAGGAGATTTTTTTATGTGGTCTTTCATGAAATGGCTTATGGCATCAGCTACGCCTTCTGCTGTTTTCAAAACAATATTGCCCGTAAACCCATCACAGACAACTACATCTACACTTCCATCAAAAATGTTGTTTCCTTCAACATTTCCTACAAATGAAGGCAGTTTTTTCAAAAGCTTGAAAGCCTCTTTTGTCAGTTCATTCCCCTTAGTTTCCTCTTCACCGTTTGAAAGAAGACCTACTTTTGGATTTTCAACTTTCAAAAGAGATTTGGCATATGCTTCACCCATAACTCCAAACTCAAAAAGATGCTCAGGCTTACAGTCCACATTTGCACCAACATCTAGTACAAGGCTTTTTTTATATTTGGAAGTAGGCATCAATGTAGCAATCGCCGGTCTGCTAAGATATTTGAGCCTTCCTATACGAAGTGTCGCAAGACTCATAGTAGCACCGCTATGTCCTGCTGAAACAACCGCATCAGCCTCTTTGTTTCTGACAAGCTCCACTGCTTTGTATATAGAACTCTCTTTTCTTTTAAGAGCCTCCGTAGCAGCGTCATTCATATCTATAACATCATCTGCATCAATTATTTTTACTCTGTTTTGCAAAGTTTCCGGGAGAAGAGATTTTATCTTTTTCTCATCCCCCACCAATATAGGTTCAAACTTTCTCTCTTTCAGAGCCAGAATAACGCCTTCTACAATTGGATAGGGTCCGAAATCCCCACCCATTGCATCAATAGCAACTTTTACCATTTTTAGCTTTTATATTCTCCGGTAAATTTATTCACATGATGAGGCATTCTCCATGTACCGTCTTTGTCTTTTACGGGTCTTGGAAGAGTAAGTTTTGTAGTGAGTTCTTCTTTTTGCGGCTCTCGTTTTACTCACACGTCTTTTAGGTACTGCCATTTTTGTCTCCTTCTTTATATTTGATTAAACTACAACTCTTTTTCGAAATCTTCTATACATTTACAATCTTCACACAGATGATAATCGAGTTTTATTGATTCTATTTCACTTTCTAAAATATAATCAAAATCGATTTTATTATCTAAAAATTCAATAACATCTGCTTCCTCACAATTGCCTTTAAAAATACCGTCACTGGCTTTTATGTGAAGACTCTCTTCTAATTTTATCATAAACTCCTTTGAACACCTTCTACAGGTAACCAAAATTGAGTTTTTTATATTTCCCTTTATATCAACTGTTTTTACATTCTCTTTTTTATATATACCGCTAAAAACGACTCCCTCTTTTTCAACGGAAAATTCTCTAGGATGAGCAGTTGCTTTCTTGAAATCTATTTTCAATTTAGAGGATTTCCCTTTCCGCAAAGAAAAATCTTATCTCTTTTTGTGCATTTTCCAAAGAGTCGCTTCCATGTACGGCATTTGCCTCAATACTTTCGGCAAAGTCGGCTCTTATCGTTCCTGGAGCTGCTTCTTTAGGATTGGTCGCACCCATAAGCTCTCTGTTTTTTGCAACGGCGTTTTCACCTTCAAGCACCATAACAACTACCGGTCCACTTGTCATATATTCAACCAAATCATTAAAAAAAGGTCTCTCTTTGTGAACTTCATAAAACTTTGCCGCATCCTCTTTTGTCAATGCAATTTTTTTCATTGCAGCAATCCTAAGCCCATTAGTTTCAAATCTGTCGATTATCTTTCCGATTACACCCTTATTTACAGCGTCCGGCTTGATAATAGAAAGTGTTCTTTCCATCTGTTTTTTTCTCCTAAAATTAAAGTCTGATTATAAAAATAGTGCGCAATTATATAAAAAAAAGCCCTAAAGGAAGATTAAATTTTTTGAATAAAACAAAAAAGGCAAGAGAGAGTCTCTTGCCTTTTAGAAGAAATAATTGAAGATTATTCGATTACAGGAGTTCCGGGCTCGCCTCTGTCATCTTTGCAAGTTTGTCCCTCTTTGCACTCATCCCAGACTATACATCCTTCAGTAGGGCATGCTTCTGCACAGGCTGGAGTATCATGATATCCAACACACTCTACACATTTATCAGGATATACATAATAGATCTCTTCGCCAGTTGGATTATCCTCATCATCAACAATCGCTTCAACAGGACATTCATCAATACAAGCACCGCAATTGATGCAAATATCTGTAATTTTTACCGCCATAATTGTCTCCTTTTTTTAGATTAACATTCAGCCGAAGTAACTATATCAAAAAAATTTTAAAATTTTCTTGAAAATTTTTATTAAGATAGATAATCTTTTATCTCATCCGCTTTATCAGTCTTTTCCCAACCAAACTCTGGTAATTCTCTTCCAAAGTGCCCATAAGCAGCCGTTTTTCGATATATTGGGCGCAATAGATTCAGAGTCTCGATTATACCCTTTGGGGTAAGGTCAAACAGTTCTTTTACACAGGCTTCTATCTTTTTTTCATCTACTTTTGCCGTTCCATGAGTTTCAACCATAACAGATACCGGTTCAACTACTCCTATAGCATATGCTATCTGTATAGTCGCTTTGTCACATACACCGCTGGCAACCAGATTTTTAGCCACATATCTTGCTGCATAAGCCCCGCTTCTGTCAACCTTTGTAGGATCTTTGCCGCTGAATGCACCTCCTCCATGAGGACAGCTACCTCCATACGTATCTACTATAATCTTTCTACCAGTAAGCCCTGCATCACCCTGCGGCCCGCCGATAACAAATCTTCCTGTGGGATTTATATGATATTTGATGTCATCTGCTATCAGGTCGGCAGGAATTGCATCATATATTATCTCTTCTATTACTGCATCTTTGAGTCTGTTATAACTTACATCCGGATCATGCTGGGTAGATACAACAATGGTTTTTACCTCTTTTGGTTTTCCATTTTCATAAAGCACTGTTACCTGTGCTTTACCGTCAGGTCTCAAAAATGGAAGAGTTCCTTCTTTTCTGGCTTTTGCGAGTCCGTAAGTAAGTTTGTGGGCAAGATATATAGGAAGAGGCATCAGTGTCGGTGTCTCTTTGCAAGCATATCCAAACATAAGCCCCTGATCACCCGCACCTATTTCGCCGCTCTCTTTGTCTACACCTATATTGATGTCCAAAGACTGTTCTCCCACAGCATTCAGTACTCCGGCACTTCTGTAATCAAATCCGAAAAGTGCATCAGTATAGCCTATCTCTCTGATAACTTCTCTTGTAATCTCCTGCATAGGAGCGTATATTTCAGTTTTAAGTTCACCGGCAATTATACAGAAACCGTTTGAAAGTAGAGTCTCACAGGCAACTCTAGCGTTTTTATCTCTTTCAATTATATAATCAAGTATCGCATCGCTTATCTGATCTGCCATTTTATCAGGGTGTCCTTCCGTAACGGACTCTGATGTAAAAAGATACTCTTTTGACATATCTATCCTTTTAAATATTCTTTGATTTTCAAAAGAATTATATCCAAAATCTTCTTTAACAGAAAAATTTTATATTTTTTTTGGTAGAATTGAAATGTTTTGAAAAGAAAAAAATTTTCCTAAAGGAGTTGAGATGCTTGTTACTAAAAAAGCACCAGATTTTACTGCGCCAGCTGTAATGCCGGATAACACTATTTGCGACAATTTTAACCTGTATGAAAATATAGGTGAAAAAGGGGCGGTTCTTTTTTTCTATCCATTGGATTTCACATTTGTCTGCCCTACTGAATTGCTTGCATTCGACCACAGACTAGAAGAGTTCAAAAAAAGAGGAATCAATGTTATAGGATGTTCTGTTGATTCACAGTTTTCACACCTTGCATGGAAAAACACACCTGTCGAAAAAGGCGGAATTGGCAATGTACAATATCCGATAGTAGCTGATCTTACAAAAAAAATAGCAAAAGATTATGATGTTCTTTTGGAAGATGCAGGTGTAGCTCTGAGAGGATCTTTCCTTATAGATAAGGACGGAACTGTAAGACATGCGGTTATTAACGATCTTCCTTTGGGAAGAAATATCGATGAAATGATAAGAATGGTTGACGCTATGGAGTTTGCCAATGAATACGGCGAAGTCTGTCCTGCTGACTGGGAAAAAGGGAAAGAGGCTATGAAACCTACACCGGAAGGCGTAGCTGAATTTCTTGCAAAACATGCAGACGAGTTATAATTAAAATACGGCGCAAAAGCGCCGTATTTTAAACGAATCATTTTTAACTTTTACATGAATGGCATATTATAGTTATCATAATATCTGTTTTTACGGTTTCTCCATGTTTGATAGAAGAAGATATTCTTTGGCTACACTCTTTTAATAGCTTTTCATCAAAATAATCAAATATCTCTCCACAAACTTCACATACTGCATGCAAATGAGGCGTTTTATTTATATCATATCGAAGTTTCCCACCTGGATTTAGTTCGTTTATGAGACCAGCCTCTTTGAGCATATTTACATTTTTATAAACCGTTGCAAGAGATATGGAAGGAAACTCTTTTTTTACAGACTCATACATCTCATCAATTGTCGGATGAGTCCTCTTCTCAAGAAACTTCAATATTGCCAGTCTTTGAGGAGTAGCTTTTAGATTCTTCTCTTTTAGCTGACCCAATACTTCAGTCATCACAATCCTTTGGATAATAATTGATTTTTCTTATTCTATCCAAATACAATTTCATTTTTTTTTATAGATTAAATCTATATTAAATCTTTTAATTTTTCTGCCAGATTACGAGGTGTGATTCCTAAATAAGCTTCAACATCTTCCGTTTTACCATGAGGTATAAACAGATCTTCAAACTCAAAACTCTTTATATAAATATCATTTATAGAGTTTTGCGCAAAAAACTCCAGCAGAGCTCCTCCTACTCCACCCAGTTTTGCACTATCACTGAAAACAAACCATTTTTTATATTTTCTTGAGAGTTTTTTTAGCATCTCCTTATCAAGAGGTTTTACAAATCTCAAATCCAAAAGTGCAATCTCTTTTCCAAGAAGTTTCATCGTTTGATGTGCCCTACCTACTCCGTTTCCGTATCCAACAAACAAAATATCGCTATCTGCCTCTTTCAGAAGTTGTGATTTTCCCAGTTCAAAGGGTAGACTTTCATACTCCTCGTCTATTTTCTTAAATGCTCCTCTGGGATATCTGAATGCGCACGGCTTATCCAGTTTATGAGCAAATTTTACAGCTTCTCTCAGACTTTTTTCATCTCTGGGTGCAAACAAAACAAGGTTTGGAATAGGTCTTAGATAGCTTATATCAAAAGCCCCCTGATGGGTCTCCCCATCCTCGCCTACTATTCCCGCTCTATCTATGGCAAAAGCTACAGGTACATCCATCAGAGCTATATCATGAATAACCTGATCATACCCTCTTTGCAAAAATGTAGAATAGATAGCCACATAAGGTTTAAAACCCTCTTTTGCCAAAGGCCCCATTGACGTTACGGCATGCTGTTCGGCAATTGCCACGTCCCAAAATCTTTCAGGATACTTTTCAATAAGAGACTTAAGTCCCGTCCCGCTCGGCATAGCTGCTGTTACACCCACAACTTTCTCATCTTTTTGGGCTATTTCCATCAGTGCTTCGCTAAAAATCTGTGTTGCACTTTTTTGATCGCTATTTTTTAAAATTTCACCGCTTTCTAGATCAAATGGTCCTACTCCATGCCAATGTTCAAAGTATCCTTCTGCTATTTTATAACCTTTGCCTTTCAATGTTTGTGTATGTATCAAAACCGGCTTTTCAAGCTCTTTCGCTATTTTATAAGACTCTATAAGCGCCTCTAAATCATGCCCGTCTATAGGTCCAATATACTCTATCCCCAACTCTTCAAAAAGTATTCCCGGAGTTATAAGTCTTAAAGACTCTTCAAATCTTTTTGCTAGATATGTTGCGCTTTCGGGTAAATGAGAAAGAATCTGTTCGGTTTTTTTCTTAATATGCTGATAAAACGGTCCCGCCATTTTCTGGCTCAGATATTTGCTTATTGCACCAATTGGTTTTGAGATACTCATCTCATTATCATTGAGAATTATAACCACAGGATATTTTCTATCACCCAATTCGTTAAGAGCTTCATACACCATACCTGCACTCATGGAACCGTCGCCTATTAGAACTACAGGTGTTCTTTGCTCTTTTTTCAGCTGAATAGCTTTTGCTGCTCCCACTGCTAGGGATATGGATGTTGAACTATGACCCGCAACATAATAGTCATATTTGGACTCGCTAGGTTTTGTATATCCGCTGATGCCTCCAAACTGTCTGAGTGTATCAAAACTCTCCCATCTGTCTGTTAGCAGTTTGTGAGCATATGCCTGATGGCTGACATCAAACAAAAAAGGGTCTTTTTGGGCATCAAAAACGTAATGCATAGCGACAATAAGCTCAACGGCTCCTAGGGTACTACTCAGATGTCCTCCGTTTTTACTTACAGTTTCGAGTATCTTTTTCCTTATATCGGAACATAATTTTTCAAGCTCTTCAATAGTATAATTTTTTATATTCATCACAAAACCTCATCCAAAGCATAAAAGAGTCTGTCATTTTGTTCAGGTGTTCCTATGGTTATCCTTATGGCATTTAAGGAATATCCTGTCAAATCTCTGACAATCACCCCTTTTTCAAGAAGCTTTTGGGATATCTTTTTTGAATTTCTCTCCTCATCAAAAATAAAAGTTATAAAATTTGTGTAACTTGGAATATACTCTATTTTTCTTTTTAGGGCATAATCGATGTATCTTTGCATCTGTTCAAAATTTTTTCTTACACTTTCATCTACAAAACTCTTATCTTTCAAAGATTCTATAGCCGCTATGAGGCTTAGTATAGTTATATTGAAGGGCGGTCTCATTTTGTAAAGTGCTTTTATAATCTCTTCGCCGGCGACTCCGTATCCTACTCTCATACCGCCGAGTCCGTACGCTTTTGAAAAAGTTCCGAGATAAAGAGCGTTTGGAAATTTTTCAATCAGCTCTTTTGGCTCAATATTTTTGGACTCATCTTTGAATGCAGCATACTCCATATACGCACCGTCTACTATAACTAGCGTATCTTCATCTATCTCTTGCAAAAAATCAAAAAGTATAGCTCTGTCAACCGCATCTCCAGTGGGATTATTTGGTGTACATACAAATATAATATCCGGATTTTCTTTTTTGTAAAGCTTCAGCAATTCATCAAAATCGTGTCGGTATGTAGAACTTTTTATAATACCCGCACCCATCTGCTTTGCATATATCTCATACATGGCAAAAGTTATCTTCGTCATAAGAACTTTCGAGCCGTTTTTCAGTTTTGCTCTGCAGGCAAATTCAAGGACCTGGTCGCTTCCGGCGCCTATGATAATATTTTCCCTTTTTACGCCAAATTTTTTTTGCAGCCCCGATTTGAGCTCATACATACTGTCATCGGGATACATAAACATTTTATAGGCATCTCTTTTTACAGCTTCAACCGCCCTGGGACTTGAGCCGTACGGGTTTTCATTGGATGCAAGCTTTACTATATCTTTTTCGTCTATTCCGTACTCTCTCACAACAAGTTCTATAGGTTTTCCGGCCTCATAAACTTTTATATCGTCCAAAACATCGTTGAAAGTCATCAGTTTCCTTTTGCGTAGCTGCCCAGCCATTTTATTTTGGATTTGTGTTTTTCAAAAACTTTTTTTACATTTTCATCATCTATATGGCCCTCAAAATCTATATAAAACCAATAGTTGAATTCGATATCTTTTGAAGGTCTGCTCTCTATTTTTGTCAGATTGATATTTGCATTGTTAAAATCTTCCAAAAACTCTACAAGAGCTCCGGGCTTGTCATCAAGTTTTGCAAGGATGGAGGTTTTGTCGTTTCCGCTTTTTTGATTTTTGAAGTCACTTATAACGATAAATCGTGTTTTATTTGTATGGATATCCTCTATATTTTCAAACATGATCGGCAGATTGTAGAGTTTTGCCGCAATATGAGAACAGATTGCCGCACTGCCTGGTGTTTTTGATGCAAGTTTTGCCGCTTTTGCAGTTGATTCCACAGGGATAAGTTCAACATCTTCTAGCCCGTGTTCGCTTAAAAAATTCCTACACTGTCCGAAAGCTATATCTTTTGAGTATATCTTTTTTATTTTTTTGATATCCTCTTCTAAACTGGCAAATGTATGATGTATAGGCATAAAAATCTCTGCAACAATAAGAATGTCGCTCTGTCCCAGAAGATCAAGTGTTTCGCCAACTACACCGTCTATGCTGTTTTCTATAGGAACAACCGCATATTTAGCCCTTTTGGCTTCAACTGCTTTGAATACGGCAGTAATGGAAGTCATTGGAAGATAGTCGCTCATTGCACCGAATCTGCTCTCTGCGGCCTGGTGCGTAAAGCTGCCCTCGGGACCAAGATAAGCAACACGCTCCGGCCTTTCAAGATTTCTCGCAACAGCAAAAATTTCAAGAAAAATAGCTTCTATTGCAGCATCGTTCAGAGGACCTCGATTTAGTTTTTTGAGTCTGCTTAAAATCTCAAGCTCACGTTCTGGCCTATATATAGGAGCGGAAGTTTTGTTTTTAAGCTCGCCCACTTTCTTGACCACTTCCATTCTTCTGTTTAAAAGCTCAAGTATCTTATTGTCTATAGAGTCTATCTCTTGTCTTAATTTTTTTAGATTCATAATACCCCCGATTTTTCAGCAGCTTCTTCTATATCCTTGCATATTAGATCAGGTTTTTCATTCTCATCCAAAAAAGGAACAATCTCATCTGCTTTTTTGTATTTTCCGCTAAGAACAAAAACTGTTTTCATTCCCACTCTTTTCGCCCCCGTCAAGTCTCCTTTAACATCATCGCTGATTATTGTTATCTCTTTGAAATCGATTCTTTTTGAACAAAAACGAGATATTTTTTCTAATGCTTTTTCATAAAATCTGACACTCGGTTTTCCAACCACATCATACTCTTTTCCCGTAGCAAACCTAAGCATCTCCAAAATGGCTCCGACTCCGGGGTATCTTTTGCCATCTTTTGCATAAAGTGTTGTTGCATGCATTCCCGTCAAAGTTGCTCCCTGAAGCAAAAATTCAATCATTTGGGCATATTCATCAGGTAAAAAATCTTTTTTTATACCCAAAAGAACGCTATTTGGATTTTCATAATCAAGAATGTATCCCATTTTTTTCAATACTTCAATAAAAGGGCTGCTTCCGTATGCCGCAATATTTTTCTCTTTGAGCACATCTTTGAGGACCATCAGAGGATCCAGATAGTGCTCTTTGTCTATATAAAGACCAACGGAGTTTAGATACTCTAAAAAATCATCGCTGCTGTTTTTTGTATTGTTGGTTATAACGATATAAGGGATCTCTTTTTCATTCAATCTGTTTATAAAATCAACTGAACCCTTTATGGGCAGTCTTTTGTCATCATCAATAAGTGTTCCCTGAACATCGATAAAAAACATCATTCGTCCATAAGTTCAATTTCGTTTTTTATGATATCTTCAAAAGTTTCTCTTTTTCTTATCAATCTGTCACTCCCTTTAAACAGTGCAACCTCAGCAGGTCTCGGTCTGGTGTTATAATTGCTACTCATAACAAAACCGTATGCGCCGGCCGAATATACAACTATAATATCACCTGGACTGGTCGAAGGCAAAGGTCTGTTTTTTGCAAAAAAATCCCCGCTTTCGCATACGGGCCCTACTACATCGGCAGGAGTCTCATCACCTGTTTTTCCTATAACTTCCACTTTATGGTACGCATTGTAAAGACTTGGCCTTAAAAGATCGTTCATTCCTCCGTCAACAATAATAAACCTCTTATCTCCGCTTTTTTTCTCATATAAAACTTTTGTTAGAAAGTATCCTGCATCCCCTACTATATATCTCCCTGGTTCACAGACGATTGTCAAATCCAGCCCTTTGAGAGTCGCAAGGATTGCCTGCGCATAATCATAGGGTTTTATAGTCTCTTCGTTATCATATTTAATCCCAAGGCCTCCGCCTATATCGAAAAATTTTATCTCTATGTCAATTTTATGCAGACTTCTGACTAGGTCAGCAACAATAGCGGAAGCCTCTTTTATAGGCTCCAGTTCTGTCAGCTGCGAACCTATATGAAAATGGATACCGACAGGATCGAGAAAATTCGACTTTTTTGCCGCCAAATACATTTTTTTTGCCGTATCTATTTCCACTCCGAATTTGTTTTCATGAAGACCTGTGGAGATATAAGGGTGGGTTTTCGGATCGATGTTTGGATTTACTCTTATACTGACTCTTGCCTTTTTCCCCAATTGTGCTGCAATATCCTCAACTCTTTGCAACTCGGCTTCACTCTCTAAATTGATATAAAGAATATCAAGTTTCAGTGCTTCTTCTATCTCCTCATCTCTTTTTCCTACTCCGCTAAAAACAATTTTATAGCTTGGGATACCGGCTAAAAGAGCTCTTTTTACTTCTCCTATCGAAACGCAATCGGCTCCGGTACCAAGAGATGCAAGATGTTTTAAAACAGAAAGATTGGAATTTGCCTTTACTGCATATGCTATGAGAGATTTTCTTCCTTTGAAAGCATTTTTCAGACTTAAAAAGCTGTTTTCTATCTTCTCAAAATCGTATAAATAAAGAGGTGTATCATATTTTTGCGCAAGATATTTATAATCAATCACTTTATGTCCTTCCGGTTTTTCTTTAAAAGCAGCCTTTATAAATTGGGCTTTATTTTACCAAAACAAGGCAAAATAAAGAATAAATTCCAAAATGCCGTTCTATTTTAGAAACGGCTGTAGAGATAAAATGCTCCTGCACCCAAAAGTGATACTGGGAAAAGTACTGCAAGCTCGGGAGGCAAAACTCCTGTAAGAGAGAGTTTGGATAATGCAAACAGAAGTCCCCACACTATAAGTGTTGTCAGAATCGCCATAAAACCGAAAAGAGTAATGCTTGCAAATCTTCTGCTGATAGGTACAAAATAGAAAAGTATTACTAACAAAAATGGGGCGAAAAAGGGATATACAAGCTGAGAATAGAGTATACTTTTTATTTTATCTGTATTGACATTCTGTTTGCTTAGAAGTATTATGGCCTCTATGGCATCTATAATACTGAAACTGGTTTTACCTTCATATATGGTATCCAGAATTTTGGGCCTGAAACCTTCAAGAAGTTTCAACTCACTTTTTTGTGATACTTCTATATTGCTACCATCTTGATTTTTTTTATAATTGACTACTGTTGCGTTTCTTATCTTCCAGAGGTTTTGGTCAAAAAATGCCTCTTTTGCTTTTATTATCTCTTTTAAAACATCATTTTCAACTTTGAATATCCTGATATTCTCTGCTCTTTTCTGCAAGGGGTAGAGCTTTTCAAAATAGATATAGTTGTCGTAATATTTAAAAAAAAGATTTGTCGTCGAGTCTGTAAAATAGCTGTTTTTTTTGATACTGTCTGCATATTCGGAAGAGTAGGCAAAGGGGGTTGCATGCAAAACAATGTAGAAAAACAGCAATATCACTGACGATATAAAAAAAGGCTTTATAACTCTTTTTCTGTCGTATCCGACCGAATAGAAAGCTACAAGTTCATTTGACCGTATAAGATAAACTTTGGCGGAAATCATACCAAAAATCAAAGAAATGGGCAAAAGCATATCTGCACCGTAAAACGCCTTATACATAACATAAAGAACCTGCAGGTTAGCAGAGTCGGGAAGAGATTTGAAAGATTGCAGAAAATCGAGCCCTACAAAAAAAAGTGTCAGAGCCAGAAAAATAACAGCAAAATATTTTAAATAGAGTCTTCCCAGGTATCTATAATATATCATCAGGCCTCTTTAAAGATAATGTTAAGCGTTGCTTGCCCGCAAAATTTTATCAGATATTGCTTTAAAAGGGGATAACGGAGGGTTTTTAGCCTGTAATAGCACCTTTTTTCGTATATTTGGAACGAACCTCATCCAGAGATTTTTTTGTCAACGCCACTGCAGCTTCTGCAGCATTTTTGATAATCTCTTCTAGATGTTCACTCTGTGCCAAATCAAAATCACTCAATACATATGAAACAACTTTTGCTTTTTCCTTAGGTCTGCCTACGCCTATCCTAACTCTTATATAATCATTTCCTATAAAAGAGTCCAAAGATTTCAAACCGTTATGTCCCCCACTGCTTCCTCCAACTTTTATCCTTATGGCTCCGAACGGAAGGTCTATATCGTCGTGACAGACAATAATATTTGAATTTTCAATTTTATAAAAATTTTTCACTGCAGATACGCTCTGGCCTGAGAGATTCATAAAAGTCATAGGTTTTAGCAGAAGGGTGGAATCTGTTTTGTAGAGCTCTCCCTTAAAAGAGCTTTTATTGATCGGTGTTGCTTTATAGTGAGAGACTAGATAGTCTATCACCATAAAGCCTATATTGTGTCTGTTTTTTTCGTATTTGGGACCTGGATTTCCCAGACCTACGATAAGAAACATTTTTATTTGGCTTTTATAACGCCTACTACCGCTACTCTGTCTGCAACCATATGCTGAACGCCTTCAGGAAGCTCTATATCTCTGATAAGTATCGCGTCACCCACGTCAAGATCGGTTACATCAAGAGTTATGCTGTTTGGAACATTCTCAATGGCACCTTTTACTTTGATTCTCCTTTTTGAAATGACCAAAACACCTTTGTTTTTAAGTCCCTTTGGAGTCCCTACAGTTTTAATAGGCACCATATAGTAAGTAACAACACCAGGTTGTGCCACCATAAGGTCCACATGAAGCAGATCGCTTGTTACAGGGTCTTTTTGGTACTCCTGAACAACCACATTTATCTCTTTATCACCCACTTTTACCGGAAAAGCCAAGTTTTCTTTGCTTTTTACAGCTCTTATAAATTCGCCTTTTTTGAAAGCGGCATGAATATTTTCAAGGCCTTTTCCGTAAATGTTGGCAATTAGATAACCATCTCGGCGTAATGCTTTGGCACTCTTTTTGCCGATACTCTCTCTAATTACACCTTCTAGCATTTTGTGTCCTTTGTTTTAAATTGAACTGCGATAATACCCAAAAAACAATTAAAAAAAGTTAAATTTTTAAATCAAATACATCGTCATCTTTTGCAGATCCCGCTCCTGCCTGTCCCGCTTTGGTCTCGTTTGTAAAGCCATCGATTTTAAGTTTCATATCTGCTTTTGACGTTGCATTGCTTAGAGCCTCTTCATGATCTATTAGACCTTTTTGATAAAGTTTGAGCAGTGCCTGATCGAATGTTTGCATTCCGTATATAGCACCCTCTTCTATAGCATCTGCGATTTCCATTTCACGTCCATTCTCTATAAGCGTCTCTATTCTTTTTGTTTTGAACATTATTTCCACTGCCGCTATTCTTCCTCCCTCTTTTTTCTTGACAAGCCTTTGCGACACAACACCTTGAAGAACGGAAGCAAGAATGATTCTTATTCTGTTTTGTTCTCCGGGAGGAAACATACTTATAATTCTATTAACGGTCTCTTTTACATCGAGAGTATGCAGTGTTGAAAAGACCAGATGCCCTGTTTCTGCCGCATGAAGCGCCATCTCTATAGTTTCAAGGTCTCTCATCTCTCCTACAAGTATGATATCGGGGTCTTCCCGCAGAGCAGCTCTTAGAGCTCTTGAAAAACTCAGGGTATCCTGCCCTATGCTTCTTTGGTTTATAATGCATTTTTTGTCTTTATGAACAAATTCTATAGGGTCTTCAATAGTGATAATATGCTCTTTTCGTGTATTGTTTATCTCATCTATCAAAGCTGCAAGCGTTGTTGACTTACCGCTTCCTGTAACCCCGGTAACCAGAACCATGCCTCTTGGGATTTTTGCAAAATTATAAATTGCATCGGGCAATTGCAACTCTCTTATCCCTTTTATCTCTACAGGAATTGTTCTGAACACCGCAGAAACCCCGTCCATCTGAAAAAAGAGATTGACACGAAATCTTGTATTTTCATCAAATACATATACCAGGTCCACATCTTTTTTTTCGACAAGTTCATGAAATCTCGTTCTAAGAAGTTCTTTGGCAAGAGTTAGAGCGTCTTCTTTTGATATGATTTCTCCCGAAAAGGGAATAATATCTCCGTTAACTCTCGCTCTGATCAAAGAATTTGCTTTTACATGAAGGTCGCTTCCCCCTACCTGCAACAACTTTTGAAGATAGCCTCTTATTTTTTTTGTTACCTCGAAAGTGAGTTTGCTGACATCTATCTCATACATATCTACTCCAATTCAGCCAGTATCTCTTTGAATGCTACTTTAAAAGCTTCAAGTCCTTCATCCATAAGCTCTTGGCTTACTTTTTCCACATCGATTCCGTTTCTTTTCAGGTTTTCGAAAAACTCTTCGATTTTTTCACGTTCAATCGGAAGTTTTGCTTCTTTTTTCCCCGAATCTAAAAAATATTCTATCGTCTCAACAGGAGCGGTATTTATACTCATGGGTGCGAGAAGTTCGCTTATGTAATACTCCGGAGGATAGCTTTTATCTTTTACCCCTGTACTTGCGAAAAGGGCTCTTACATCCGGAAGAGCCCTGTCGGTTATATCATTATATATATTCGCTGCATTCATAATGCCTACTCGTCCCGGTTCAAGCCCTTTTTCTTTCAAAACAGGATCAAGTTTTCTGTCAAATCTGCTTACAAATATGCTTAAAACGGAAGATGGAGTCTCTTTTTCGCATCTGCGAAGTCCTCTTTCTATCGCATCAAGACACTCTTTGGCCTGATTTTTGGAAAAAATGAGTGTTGCATTTATATTTATACCCTCACTTATAAGCTCTTCTATAGCTTCACATCCAGCTTTAGTCACAGGCACTTTTATCATAACATTGGGTCTGTCTATCTCATCATACAACCTTTTTGCTTCTTCGACAGTTGCTTTGGCATCATCACATAAAAAAGGGTCAACCTCTAAACTTACAAATCCGTCATCTTTTCTCTCATAAAGACCTGCCAGTTTGTCTGCAGCTTTTTGTATATCGTAGATTGCGACAGCTTCGTATATCTCTTTTGGTTTTTTCCCCGATAGTGACTCTATCTGTTTTTTGTATGCCCTGGAAGTGAGAATTGCATTCTTGAAAATTGCAGGATTGCTTGTAGCTCCGTTTATTATATTTTTCTCTATAAGCTCTTCAAATTTATTATCCAGAAAATCTCTTTCAATAAAATCGGCCCACAATGAAAATTTTATATCTTTTAGATACATTAATACCCCTTAATTAAAATAATTAAAGAGTTATTTTATCATATCGTTCCAGTTACCTATCTTGCCAGGCTTATTAAGGGCTATTTCAAGCTCATCCAAAAACCTGTCGCGGCTTATTTCAACTGCTCCCATACGTTTTAGATGATCGCTTGGAATCTGACAGTCGATAAAATCAAATTTCCATTTTTTTGCAAGAAGACAAAGATGTACAAGAGCTGTTTTGGATGCATCACTCATTTTTGAAAACATCGACTCTCCAAAAAATGCAGCTCCCATACTGACACCGTAAAGACCTCCCACAAGTCTGTCTTCAAAATATATTTCAACAGAGTGGGCAAATCCCATATCAAAAAGCTTGCAGTAGGCATCAACCACTTCCGGAAGTATCCAGCTGCCGCTTTGATCTTTTCTTTTTATTTTGCCGCAGTTTTCAATAACCTCTTTAAAATTTGTGTCGACTCTGATTTCAAAAATATTTTTTTTAAGTCTCTTTTTTAGCGATTTGGAAATTTTCAGATCATTAGGATAGAGTACAAGTCTCGGATTGGGAGACCACCAGAGAATGGGGTCTCCTTCACTATACCAGGGAAATATGCCGTGTTTATATGCAGCCAAAAGACGATTTTCACTCAAATCTCCGCCAAAAGCAACAAGTCCTTCATCGCAGGCATATCTAGGATCAGGGAAAATATAGTCGTAGCGACTGAGCTTTGGTATCAGTATCTCTCTGCTCAAAAGAACCTCACTCTCTTATATCAAAGCCGAGGCCGCTTTTTTTGGTATACCTGACTGTAACACGCCCTCCTTTTTTGAGTTTTCCGAAAAGTATCTCGTTTGTTAGCGGTGTTTTTATCTCTTCGCTGATAACTCTGCCAAGAGGCCTTGCACCCAATTCTTCGCTATAGCCTTTTTCGGCCAGATATTTTCTTGCCTCTTTTGTCAATGTAACTTTTATATTTTTTGATTTTAAAAGATCATTAAGTTCGTCTATAAACTTGTCTACTATTTTCTCCATTATGTTCATGGTCAGAGCTCTGAATCTTATCACAGCATCTAGTCTGTTTCTAAACTCTGGTGTAAAATAGTTTTTCAAAGCTTCATCAAATTTTGATACGCTCTCTTGCTTGAACCCCATAACATTTGCTTCAGTTGCTCCCACATTTGATGTCATGATGATGATAACGTGCTTGAAATCGGCAACATTTCCATAGTTGTCGGTCAACGTGGCATTATCCATAACCTGAAGCAGTATATTTACCAGGTCCGGATGCGCTTTTTCTATCTCGTCAAGAAGCAGCACTGTATGAGGATGCTTCCTTATAGTCTCCGTCAAAAGTCCTCCCTCTTCATATCCAACATATCCCGGAGGTGCACCTATAAGTCTGCTTACCGCATGTTTTTCCATATATTCGCTCATATCAAATCTCTCAAAATGTACGCCAAGAGCAGCCGCAAGCTCTTTGGCAAGAGCTGTTTTTCCTACTCCAGTAGGACCTACGAAAAGGAAAGATCCGATAGGCTTATCCGGCGGATTGAGTCCTGCACGCGAACGCTTAATTGCCATCGAAATCTGCTCTACAGCCTCATCCTGCCCTAGCACTCTTGCTTTTAGCGTCTCCTCCAGTTTTTCAAGAACAGCAACATCGTCATGTGTAACTTTTGCAGGAGGAAGGTTGAGCATATTGGAAATTACATGTTCTATGTCATTTACAGTTACCAAAGACCTTCTCTTTTTCGCAAGATGAAATGATGCACCAACCTCATCGATAATATCTATCGCTTTATCCGGAAGCTGCCTGTCATTTATGTATCTGTCGGAGAGGTCTATTGCACTTTTCAATGCACTGTTGGTGTATCTTACTTTGTGATGACTTTCATATTTTGACTTCAGTCCTCTTAAAATCTTGAATGTGGTCTCAAGATCGGGCTCTTTGATATCTACTTTGGCAAATCTACGGCTCAAAGCCCTATCTTTTTCCAAAAAGTTTCTAAATTCACTGTAGGTAGTCGCACCTATACACTTGATAGCCCCCGATGCGAGAGCAGGCTTTAAAAGATTTGAAGCATCCATACTGCCGCCCTGTGTTGCACCTGCACCTACAAGTGTATGAATTTCGTCTATAAACATAATGGCATTCGGTTTTGCTTTCAGTTCTTCGATAACGCCCTTGAGCCTTTTTTCAAAATCACCTCTGTATTTTGTTCCCGCAAGCAAAGAACCAAGGTCAAGCGCATACAAAACTGCACCTTTCAAAACATCGGGTATTTCGCCTTCGGCAATTTTTATAGCTATACCTTCTGCAACGGCAGTCTTTCCGACTCCGGG
This sequence comes from Nitrosophilus alvini, assembly GCF_015100395.1. NCBI lineage: Bacteria > Pseudomonadati > Campylobacterota > Epsilonproteobacteria > Nautiliales > Nitratiruptoraceae > Nitrosophilus > Nitrosophilus alvini. The sequence continues at coordinate 1,469,210 of NZ_AP022847.1, forward strand.
TTCTCCTACCAGGATAGGATTATTCTTCTTTCTTCTGCAAAGAATCTGCATTACCCTTTCTATCTCTTTGTCTCTGCCGATAACAGGATCGATTTTTCCTTTTTTGGCTTCATTGACAAGGTTGACTGTATATTTTGATAGATATGTCTGTTTCTCTTCCTCATCCTCTTCCTGAGAGACTATATCAGTATCAGGATGGGATATCGCTTCGAGAATATCAAGTCTGGTAATACCCTGCTCTTTCAAAAGATAGACACTGTATGAGTGCTCTTCATCAAAAAGTGCAGCGAGCAGATCACCTACTCCCGCCTCTTTTTTATCGGCATTTTGTATATGTCTTATCATATTTTCTATAACTCTGGAGAGCGCTACTGTCTCAAATGGCTCTCTTATCATATTTTCAGGCAGAGGTTTTAGGGTATTTGCCAGATGCTGCTGCAGTTTTTGTCTGAGCAGATCAATATCGGCACCGGCCTGTATCAATATTCTTTTGCCCTCCTGATTCGAAAGAAGTGCAAGAAAAATATGTTCGACAGTCAAATATTCGTGTCTGTTTCTTTTGGCTAGTTTTACCGCCTCTTTGAAAATTGTATTCAATTCGTTGCTTATCATTATATTTCCTCCATTACGGCTCTCAAGGGAAATTCATTCACCTTGGCTCTTCTATGGACTTCGTCTATCTTCGTCTCAGCTATTTCGTAAGTATATATTCCGCATAGTCCTTTGCCGTTTTTGTGAACAATCAGCATAATTTCTATCGCCTCTTCATAGCTTTTATGGAAAATATCGCATAATATTTCTACGACGAAATCCATAGTGGTATAGTCGTCGTTAAGTAAAAACACTTTAAAGAGTTTCGGTTCTTTTACTTGAACTTCTGATTTCTCTTTAATCTCTCTTTTGACAGCCAACTCTATACCTTATCTATATATATAAACTATAATACCATATATGTCAAGTATGTCAAGATTCAGTATAATTTTATATATTATACAACTATTACACTATCTTTTTAAGGGCTATTATGTGCATAAAAATTTTTGTTACAGCAACCGATACGGGAGTTGGTAAAACATACACCACACTAAAACTGCTTGAAGCTTTCTCCTCCATGGGTTTAAAGGCAGGGGCATTCAAACCTATAGAGACAGGTGTGGAAAACCTGCCCCAGGACGGTATTAAACTTTTTGAAAAGTCAAAAGAGATAAATAAAGAGTTTGAAAAACTCTCCCTTGATGACATTGTTCCATACAGTTTCACTCTCCCGGCAGCTCCGTATGTTGCCAAAAACTGTACCATCGATATCGGATTTTTAAAATCAAAGATAAAAAAGCTGGAAAAATTTTGCGATGTTTTGCTTATAGAAGGGGCCGGAGGGCTTTTGGTCCCGGTTGAACAAAATATTTTTATGATTGATTTGATAGATATTTTTGATGCAAAGGCCTTTTTGGTAACTCCAAGCCGACTCGGTTGCATAAATGCAACCCTGCTCTCTCAGAATATTCTTGAAAGCAGAGGCATAGAGTATGAATGGTGCGTAAATCTATACGAAGAAAAAGAGACGTTCTTTGAAACCACACACCCTTTTTACAAAGAGTATTTCAAAAAGTTTTTTATCTTTCCCGCTCACATTGAAAATATTGCAGCCGCACTGGCTGCAAATAAGGAATAATCAATATGTTACCGTAACCGTTACGGGTATCTGTTTTAGAGGCTGATTGCTGAATTTGATTATTTGATGACCGTTAAAATTTGCATAATTTTTATATTCCAAAATTCTTTCCTGAGTCTCTTGATATTTTGTTCTGCATCTTTTCACAATCTGATATCCAGGTGCAGGTTGCTGTTTTTCCGCGAGACTTTTGCCTACAAGAGTACCTATAACTGCTCCGCCGATAGTTGCTGCGGTTTTGCCTGACCCTTCACCCACCTGATGGCCCAATATTCCGCCTGCAGCTCCTCCGATAACAGCACCAAGTGTCCCGTCACTACTTGAACTCGATACAGGAACCTGTTCATCCCAACACTCCTGATACGGAACCCTTTTTGTGACTATTCTATAGTTTGGCTCGCTTTTTGTAACAGGAAGATATTCAGTATATGTAAATGTCTCCCCAAAAAGTGCAGAAACAAGGAATATAGAACCGACTATCAGTTTTTTCATCTCTTTCCTCCTTTTTTATTTTATTATACCATCTATTGTTACACTAATCTTACTTTCACCTATTTTAGTATACAATTGTAAAAAAATTGTGGAGCAATAAGTGAGACATTTGATAGAGACTTCAGACCTCACTATAGAACAGATAGAAGATATCTTCGATAATGCGGAAAGCTTTTTGGAAGAGAGCCCTAAAAATCTTCTCAGAGATAAACTGATAATCACAATATTCTTTGAAAGTTCAACCAGAACAAGAAGCTCTTTTGAAGTGGCTGCAAAAAGACTCGGAGCCGAAGTGGTAAGCCTCGACGTATCCAAAAGTTCGACAAAAAAAGGCGAAACACTTTACGATACAGCTGCAAATCTAGATGCCATGGGTCCCAATGCAATCATTGTAAGACATATGCATGCCGGAGTTCCCAAAATTTTGTCAAATCATATCAACTGTTCTTTGATTAACGGCGGTGACGGCGCACATGCACATCCCACACAGGCTCTTCTGGATCTTTTTACTATAAGAAGATATATAAAAGATGTAAAAGGAAAAAAGATAGCCATTGTAGGAGATATCAAGAACTCCAGGGTTGCAAACAGTAATATAGAACTTCTAACCAGATACGGTATGGAAGTCATCCTTGTTGCACCTCCTCACTTTCTTCCAAAACGAAACATGCAATATACCCACAATATAAGAGACGTTATCGACGATGTCGACGTTATTATGAGCCTTAGAACCCAGACAGAAAGGCACCTGCATCCTATATACGCATCTTTGAAAGATTATGCAAGCGATTTTTGTATAACAAAAAAACTTATTGGTAACAGAGATATCATCCTGCTTCATCCCGGACCTGTTCATAGAAATATCGATATAGACGATGAGATGCTTAAAGATCCCAGATGCAAAGTTTTGGAACAGGTCAAAAATGGCGTAGCTGTCAGAATGGCTGTTTTGAAAAAACTCATCGTGCAAAATGGATAAGATAAGTTTTCTCGCCAAAAACGGCATCCCCTTTCTTTTTGTTATAGATTTTGATACAAAAAACATTTTTGTACAAAATCTTGAAAATCTTGAAAATATCTATTTTCAGATAGAAGAGTACAAAAACTACAAACAAGAGGAAAAAAGTTGCAAAAAAGCCCTGATAAAGCGAAAATTTCCTGTTTCATTCAAAAAGTACAAAAAAGCTTTTTTTGAAGTTCAAGAAGAGATCAAAAAAGGAAATACCTATCTGCTAAATCTCACATTTCCTACAAAAATCGAAACAGACCTCTCTTTGAAGGATATTTTTTTCTGTTCAAAAGCAAAATTCAAACTCTTTTTTAAAGATCAGTTTGTCTGCTTCTCGCCTGAGAGGTTTATAAAAATAGAAGAGAATATTATAAAAACATATCCTATGAAAGGAACCATAGACGCATCACTGCCGAATGCCGCAAACTTGATTTTATCCAACGAAAAAGAGATGGCGGAACATGTAATGGTAGTCGATCTTTTAAGAAACGATCTTGGAATGGTAGCAAGAAAAATCAGAGTAAAGAGGTTCAGATATATAGACAAGATAGAAGCGGGAGGGAAAAAACTTCTTCAGGTAAGCTCTGAAATTGAGGGAAAACTACCCAAAAACTGGAGAGAAAATCTGGGAGAGATACTTCTGAAACTCTTGCCTGCGGGAAGTATCAGCGGAACTCCGAAAAAAAAGAGTGTAGAGATAATAAAAAGAGTCGAAAACTACGATAGAGGTTTCTTTACCGGAATATTCGGTATATTTGACGGAAAAAATCTGGATAGCGCGGTCATCATAAGATATATCGAAAAATCTCATTCAGGTCTTGTCTATAAAAGCGGTGGAGGAATCACGATACAGAGCAGTGTGGAGGATGAATACAAGGAGATGATTGAAAAGGTCTATATTCCTGTTTAAGCCGGCAAAGCCGGCTCTGTCTAAAACCGTATAGGGAAACGCACTTCAAACACATAATCCGGTGAGTCTGAAGTAAGCCCCATTCCCAGTCCAAAGTTTATCGATTTTTTATCAGAAATCGCCCATCCTGCAGTAAGCTTGAATTGAGCCGAGTTAAGAGTGGAGTTTGCAACGGTAACTTTTTGTGCCGTAGAAGAACCATCATATTTCCACACCTCTGTAGAAAGTGTATAGTCATCAACAAACTGAAAACCGAGAGAAAAGTTATACGAAACTGCATATCCAAGACCGATATTTATACTTATCGTATCGCCCGGATCTATTTTAGACAAACCACTAACAATGGATCCATTTTCATCCAATACCACATAATTTACATCCTCTTCTATGTTATACGAATAGGAGATCCCTCCGAAAACTACAACGGGATCTATAGTTTTTACAAGATTGATACCCGCTTTTACCGAATAGTAGCCACTTCCCAGCGGCAGATCGTCACTATACTGATCTATGTCGAAAGGACTTTTTCCATTTTTGAATTTGAAACTAAGATTTGTAATCATAGCAGGAGTTGTATCGGTCTCTCTTATCGGCTGATAGCTCAAAGACACGCTCACATCACCTATACCTCCGGCTTCGGAATGGCTATCACCCTCTCCTTCGCCTGTTCCCACTTTTGAATATCTGTCATATCTGTAGAGAATAGGTACCCCTATTTCTGCCTGGATATTGTCACGAAGACCGTATCTAAAAGAGATAGTATCACTAAATGTGTGTCTTTTGATATTTTCTATACCAAATTGCCCAAGTGTCAAAAATACCGGGTCGAGAATCGCAAAACTTTCAAGATATATCTGTTTTGCCGATGAATAGGAAAAAGAGAATGCGTTTTCAAACTCTTTTTGTCCCTTTTTGAGTAGAACATAGTCTCTCTCAAACTGTGTCAGTACCGCTTTTGGCTGAGACTCTTTCTTTATAGCTTTTTCGAGATCTTCATTCTGAGTAGCGGCAGACAGTGAAGTTCCAAATGCAATAATAGTACTAAAAAGTACTATTTTCTTTAAATACTTTTTCATGCAGGCTCCTGTTATTAGGACTTTATAGAAATCAATTATATCAGCCATAAACTTAAAAAATATTGTTATTGGATAATTTTAAAACTCTGTGTTACTTTTAAATGACTGAATTTGCTGAAGAAAAAGAGAGTTTCTAATAGCATCTGATCTAACCCACACCAGATCTTCATCACTTATCGCGAGTTTATCAAGTTTTCTGTTCCCTTTTGGCTCGATAATAAGAGCGATATTTTTATACCACATCTTTTCAAATTTTTTAACAGAAACTATAGTATTGCCCAAAGCCGGATCTGCCAGAAAAACCCTGTTTTTATGTACACCTCTGAAAACAACAAAGTGTTTGTAATTTCCTATAACAATTGTTACAATTGCCGGTTTTCCCAATGTGACCAGACCCTCGACATCGGTTTTATATCCTCCTACTTTATATCCTAAAGCATTTGCAAGTTTTTTGATATCAAGAAGAGAAAAACCCCTGTTTTCTATTATCTTTTTTTTGTTACCGAAATGGAAAAGTCCTTTTATTACCTGCTCTTCCGTTACAGGATCGTTCAGATAATATTTAAAAAGCGTAGCAACGGCAGCAGATCCGCAGCTAAAATCGTGTTTCTGTTTTACTATATTTTTAGTTTTGAGTTCCGTAGCTGATTTTACCTTCGGACGTACGACGATAGTACCGAATTTACCGCTGATATAGATAGGCACACTATTTGGTCTGCTTTCTTCGGCTATAACAGATGAAGAAAAGAGGAGTATCAGTCCGGCCACTGCGACTTTTTTTATATCGGCAAACTTTTTCATGATATACCCCTTTTCTTTTATTGTTATTCTGTTTTTTCTATAATATCGCCGAAAATCTGAAAAATTATGCTATCTTTAAATGCACTCCACTGAACTTTTATATTTACAAATCCGTCTGCTTTGTCTCTGTAACTGTTTTTTACTTTAACAAGTGCGTTACTAAGTACGTTGTTAAACAGATCAGGAACCTCTTTTATATCTTTTGGAGTAAGTGTAAAAACATAACTCACATTGTCAACCACTTTATACTCTCTTATCCCACCATCTCCGAAAGATAAAACAAAATTCTCTTTTTTCGCTTCCGCCATATTAATCCTTTAACATTTTGTTTTCATATATTAATTATTACGTAGTAGATTGCAGAAAAATTGCAAAAATTTGAAGCAGGAAACCCTGCTTCAAATATAAACTATCTATTGATAGCGGTTTGAGAAGCGATCTGATTGACGGTCCAACCACTGGCACCTGTAAGATTTGCGATATTGTTTCCATAGTTGTGAGCTGCTGCAGCAGTATTGCTCAAATCTATAGCAGTTGAAGCAACCTGACTGTCATTTAGCTGAACTGAACTGTTATTGTTGTTCTGTCCATCTATATCTACATAATTTTCAATCACCTGATCACTTTCGAGACTATTTTCAGTATAAACATCGGTGATCTGTTCGAGAACAGTGCCGAGTGGTACACTGCCTACGACGTTGGAAACGCTTATATCACTACTTACTGCCGCACCTACGCTATTAAGCACAACTAAAGAAGAAACGTTGTTCTGAGAATCGTTCAATTGAGTTCCGCCGTTGTTATTATTTTGCGAAACTGCAAAGTCGTTGATTACACTCTGACTGAACGTCGCCTCATTATATGCAGTCTGGATATTATCCTGCTGCAGAGTACTAAGACCAAGTGGATTGTTTATATCCGCAATATTCTGACCTATGTTTACAGCAGACATAACACTGTTTGAAAGAGCAAACCCATCAAAATCGTTCTGTGCATTAGTCAGTTGAACTGCTCCGTTGTTGTTATTTTGCGAAACGGCCCATGAAGAACCAAGGACACCGTCGTTTGTAACTATCTGTTCGGCATAAGCATAGGCTGTAGTATCTTGTATGTTTAACTGGTCTGCGTTATCGGTTCCCTGAGTATCACTGATAACAAGGATATTTTGTCCGATATTGACAGCACTCATAGCACTGTTGGCAAAACTTGCAACGTTTTCATTATTTTGAGTACCAAGAATCTGTACAGCGGCATTGTTGTTCTGTTGATAACCGTTATTGTCGTTGTTTTGCGCAACATTTGAAATATCCTGATACGCATAGGTATCAGACAAAGCACTCTGCCTGTTTAGCTGCTCGATACTGCTGACATTTGAAAAACTTTCATAGTATGCCACATTTTGTGCAATATTCTGAGCAGAACCTGCAGCATTGCTGACACTCAAAGCGTTTATCTCATTTTGTCCGCCTGTTGCCTGAACGGAACCGTTGTCATTATACTGTCCCCATGTATCCTGCGAACCTAGAGAGTTATTTCCTATGTACTGCTCGCTATAAACAGCAGAACTTGCATCCTGGCTGTTTTCCTGCATACCTATATTGACTCCGTCCCAGTTTTTACCTGAGGCAAAATTCTGTGCTATATTGGATGCAGACATGACCGTATTGGCCAAAGCCATTCCTTCAAATCTGTTCTGCCCTTCCAGAATTTCAACTGATCCGTTTATATTATCCTGAGCACTGTTTGCAACTGCGGCACCCTCATTCGATATCGCCTGCACATTCCAACCCCAGTTATCCGCACTCTGAATATTTAGTTGGTCAAAGGAGTTGCCATCGCTCACATTTTCTGCACCGGCAACGTTTTGTGCAATATTCGATGCGGAATGCGCCGTATTTGCAAGAGCAAAAGCTTTCACATCATTTTGTGCAGTTGTATAGTCATTAAGCTGAACTGCAGCATTTAGATTGTCCTGATAAAAAAGAGAGGTCGTAGATGAAGAAAGATCGTTATTGTTTATATTTTGAAAGGACCAATTTTCCCAACCTGTTCCATTATACGCATTCTGAGTGTTGCTCTGCGTTATATCATTGAATCCGGAAGCTGCTACACTACTCCCAAAGTTTTGCGCTATATTTGAGGCTGAAGCCGCACTGTTGCTTAAAACAAGAGCCTCTACGGAGTTTTGTGCATTATCGTTAAGCTGTACGGAGTTTATGTTGTTTTTCTGATAATCGCTACTAAAACTTCCAATATTTTGCTCTGTATAGTCTCTCGTGTAGTTTGTAGCACTCTGCTCATTTGAAGAGGCTATAGTATTAAACGAATCTGTGCCTGAAACACTTACGATATTTTGTCCGATATTCTCGGCAGAGTTCGCACTGTTTGTTACAACTGCTCCGCTTACATCAATCTGAGCGTTCTCATTTAACTGGACTGAAGATACATTGTTATTCTGATTTGATGTATCGCTGCTGTATATGTTTTGTGTCAATACTTCAAAATCCATTTCGCCGTTAAATGCATGCTGTATATTTTCCTGAGTGATAGTATTGACACTCTCCAGATTATCTGCACTCAATACATTCTGTCCTATATTTTCAGCTGAACCGGCAGCATTTGATATGATAAATGCAGATGTATTTGACTGAGCATCACTGTTTATCTGGACAGAACGGTTATTATTGTTTTGATCAGTCGCATCAGCATCGTTGGATATAGATTGATTTGAATATGTACTGTTTTCGGCGAATTGATCATTTGACTGGTACAGTGCTATATCTGAACTGTTATCAGCACTTGCACTGTTTTGGTGTACGTTTAATGCAGATGCAGAACTGTTTACAATCTCAATAGAACTCGAAACAGATTGTGTTTCGCCGTTTAACTGGACACTGTCATTATTGTTTTGCTGGTCAGATATATCTGTAGGATTTGTTACAGTCTGCAAACCTTGCGCACTTATTTCTCCAAGATCACTATCGGAAAGTGCATTCACTTCGGCATATAGCGGAGCAGAACATGTCATTGCTGCAAGTAGCGCCGATACCATCCATTTTCTACCTTTCATATTTTCCTCCTATTCGGGGAGACATAAACCTGCCGGATCTACTTACATAAGCAAGAAGGAGATTACTCCTTCTTCGCTTACGGGAGATTGGTTGTGGCGTCTAGCACATTGCTTATGTTTATTCCGCCGCTTATCATTGAATCCATGACAATAACTATATTGATAGGGACATTAACTGCCGAATTCACTGCATTTACGGGAACAAAAGCGTTTTGTTGCGATGCACCACTTATCATTAGCGAATCTACCATATTAAGCGTAGATGGCAGATGTGTCGTTATATTAAATGTATTTCCGGAGTTTATTACACTATCCATCGTCTGAAAATTTATACTGAATCCCTGAGCAGAAATCTCTTCAAGCTCACTATCGCTGACCCTTTGAATATCGGCAGCCATTGAAGGTAGTGCTAATATCAAAGCAGTTAGCAATCCGGCTATTGTCCTTTTCATCATTTCCTCCTTTTAGAGGTCTTAACCACATCGCCGCATACCTGATATATGATGGCATTTTTATATGGTGTTAGATGGACTTTGATGTTTACAAATCCATCGGCTTTTTTCGCATACTGCTTCTTTACATTTACCAGCGATGCAGTCAAAGCGCTGTTTAAAGTTTTGGGCGCATCTTTTAAGCTTTTGGGATTTAGCGTATAGACATAGCAACTATTGTCAACTATCTCATATTTACCCATTCCACCATCTCCGAACGAGATAGTAAAGCTCTTTTTAGATTTTGCATCTGCTGCTGAAAGAAGCAGAGCTATTGCGAAAATTGCGATGAATAACTTTTTCATTCTTTTCTCCCTTTTTATGATAGAGGGGTGATCCCTCTATCTTAGTGATTGATTGCTGTTTGAGTAGCAACCTGATTGATAGTCCATCCGCTTGCACCGCTTACGCTAGCCATGTTAAGTCCATAGTTAGCAGCGCTTCCGGCAGTGTTTGCAAGAACAAGGGCACTTGTTCCAACCTGAGCGTTGTTTAGCTGAACTGAACCGTTGTTGTTGTTTTGTCCCCCAACAACTATAGTATTGTCTATAGTTTGCAATATGTGCGCACTGTTTTCTGCATATTGATCGTTTGTTTGATTCAATACTGTTCCGTAAGGCGCACTTCCGTTTACAGCAGCTATATTCATAGCGTTGTTGACAGCAGACATAGTGCTGTTTAGAACAGACATAGCGCTCACATTGTTTTGAGCGTTGTTAACTTGTACAGCACCATTGTTGTTATTTTGTGCAATAGCCTCTTCGTTATATACATATTGATGAGCATCAGTATCACTGAGAGCAACCTGAGTATTTGTCTGATCTACCGCACTAAATCCAAGAGGATTGTCAAGATAGAGCAGATTTTGTCCAACGTTTACTGCAGACAATGCGCTGTTAGCCAAAGAGATACCTGTTACATCGTTTTGAGCACCATTTAGCTGTACTGCACCGTTGTTGTTGTTTTGTAATGCATCAAATGCATCACCTATGCCTTCTATATTATAAACATCTTGCCAGCTTCCTGCATAAGTTTCGGCAAATTGATCATTGTTTTGATAAACAAAATCAAGTCCTGCAATATCAGCCATATATCCGGCATTCTGTCCTACGTTAACAGCACTTTCTGCACTGTTTGCAAGACTTCCAGCATTTACATTGCTTTGTGCTCCGTTGACTTGAACCGCACCGTTATTGTTTTGTTGAGCAAGTGAAAATTCAGTATCTCCACCATAGTTCCAGACTACCTGACCGCTACCATCATACACAGCAGTAGCAGACTGAATATTTTCTTGACCTATAGCGCCTATCTGAACTAGTGAACTGATATATGCGGCATTTTGAGCAACATTGACTGCGCTTGCAGAACTGTTTGCAATACTCATAGCCTGAGCACCATCCTGAGCTCCTCCATTTGCCTGAACAGCGGCATTGTTGTTGCTTTGAGCAAGTGTAACAGCATCACCCAGTGAGCCGTTTATAACAGTCTGACCTTCACCGTTGAAGACTGTTGTTGCTGTTTGATCGTTGGATTGAACAGCAATATTGACACCAATCCAGTCGCTCATATATGCGAGATTTTGTCCTACGTTTACAGCGCTCTGTGCACTGTTGGCAAGACTCATGCCTTCAAAGTCTCTTTGTCCTTCGTTTAGCTGAACCGCACCGTTGTTATTGTTTTGAAGAGCGGTAAGAGCCAGACCAAAGAATCCAACATTTTCAACATATTGCCATGAACCTGTATCCCAAGCTTCCGCAACCTGAGTGTTGTCCTGAGCAACAATACCTATTTGTGCAAAAGAAGCATATCCACCAACATTTTGGGCAACGTTTACAGCACTTGTAGCGCTGTTGGCAAGACTCATAGCCGCTACATTGTTTTGTCCGTCATTTGCCTGAACAGAACCGCTGTTGTTGTTCTGAATGGCGGTAACTTCAAATAGCCAAGAATCGTTATAAACATCTTGCCAGCTGTCATTCCAGTAAGAAACTGCTGTCTGATCATTAGACTGTCCAACGCCTCCTATCTGTCCCAGAGCCGCGTGTCCACCAACATTTTGTCCTACGTTTACAGCACTTGCAGCACTGTTAGCAAGACTCATTCCTACAAAATCGTTTTGACCCGCATTGACTTGAACTGCGGCATTGTTGTTTTGCTGATCGATTGTCAAGTTGAATATAAGTCCGTAATTGTCGATCAACTGACCTGACCAGGCAGAGTTTGCTGCAACTTGTGTATTGTCTTGTAAGATTGTATTAAGACCTAACAAATCCGCACCCGCAGCTACGTTTTGTCCTACGTTAGAAGCACTAGCAGCTGTATTGGAGAGACTCATAGCAGCCACTCTGTTCTGACCGTTTTCTATCTGTACACCTGCATTCACGTTGTCCTGACCTACAGTTACAGCTATAAGACCATTATTACCTACAAACTGATAGTTATCAACAAAGTTGTTGGCATACTGATCGTTAGACTGAGCTATAAAGTTTCCGATTTCAAGATTAGCAGCAGCCGCAGCGTTTTGTCCTACGTTTGATGCTGAAGAGGCGGTGTTTGCAACAGCCATAGCTACAACATCATCCTGTGCGGTAGCACCGTAGTTGAGCTGTACGCTTCCATTTAGATTATCCTGAATCGCTGTAATTTGCAGAAAACTTACATTGCTTATAACCTGATCAGAAATACCGTAGTTTGAAGCAGACTGAGTATTTGACTGTTCAATATAGTTAAACCCTATCCACTCAGCAGATAGTCCAGCATTTTGACCTACGTTCGCCGCACTTGAAGCGGTATTTGTAAGAGCCAAAGCCTGTACACCGTTTTGGGCATTAGCATTGAGCTGAACAGAGTTAGAGTTGTTGCGCTGCAATATATTTGAACTGGTCTCTACATCTTGATCGATATTCCACCAAGAGTAATTAACAGCAGTCTGATCGTTGCTGGAGCTTATAACGTTTACCGCAACATCCCCAGTTATAGAGAAGAGGTTTTGTCCAACGTTTTCAGCACTGTCGGCACTATTTGAAACAACCATTCCTGCAATTCCTGCTTGAGCGTTGTCATTTAGCTGTACTGAAGCTTCGTTGTTATTTTGAAGAGCTGCGAGAGTATTGGAGACACTCTGTCTGTCTTCATTGAAGAGATCTTCTCCGTTTACCGCAACCTGAGTATTTGTCTGAGTGATAATATTCAAGCCGTTTACATTTGAAGCTTCGATCATATTTTGAGCAACGTTTTTAGCAGAATCTGCAGTATTGCTTATAACAAGTCCATTGGAATTGGCCTGAGCGTTGTCGTTCAGCTGAGTAGAACCGCTGTTGTTGTTCTGAAGCTCTACATAATCTCCATTTGTTATTGTCTGATCTGTAGCTTTTTCATTTTGAGCAAACTGATCGTTTGTCTGGGTAATAATAGAGTCAGTCAGACCATCTACAAAAAGAATATTTTGTGCAACGTTTTCAGCAGATGCAGCACTGTTGCTCAAAACCATCGTAGATGAAGGTGATTGAGCATTATCATTTAACTGTACCGCTCCGTTGTTGTTCTCTTGTGCGGAAGTTTCACCCGCATTGTCAATAGTCTGAGTATCTTCACCGCTATTTAACGCAACTTGAGTATTTGTTTGCGAAATTGCTATAGCGGAAGAGTCAGTAATAGAGGCGATATTTTGCCCTACGTTTTTTGCAGAATTGGCTGCATTAGATACAACATCTGCAGTTATCAGAGTTTGAGAGTCATCATTTAACTGTACCGCACTGTTGTTATTGTTTTGATCAGTAACTGTAGCCTGATTATCTATAGTTTGATCTGATCCATCAACATTATCTGCATATTGATCGTTAGCTTGTGCAACGCTCATAGCAGAACTTGCATCAACAGCTACAAGGTTTTGATGCGTATTCGATGCGGAGTTGACGTGATTTATCACTTCCATTCCGCTTGCACCGCTTTGACTTATACCGTTTAGCTGTACAGCGTCATTGTTATTTTGCTGATCGCTTATATCAGTCGGATTTGTTATCGTTTGAATACCCTGTGCACTCACTTCTCCCAGATCCGCGTCGCTTAAAGCGCTCACTTCTGCAAAAGCTGCCGGTGACATTACCATACCGGCTAGCAAAGCCGAAGCTAACCATTTTCTTCCAACCATTTTATCCTCCTTCAAAGGTTTTTTTCTTATCCACATTCAAATTATCGCAAACTAAATTGCAGAAAAATTGCAGAATAAACTTTCCAAAATATTGTTTTTTACCATAAGCTTATACATTAATATATATATTTTCAAAAATTTTTGATATAATTTTTAATGAGTCATCATTTAACTGTATCACATCGGTCTCAAAGCAGATTTATCTGCCTTGAGACATACTCTTTTATTATTCCCTGCAATCTTTCTGCAATCTTCTCGAGTAAAATCTAAATACACAGTTTTATTAAGGAGCGGTTGTGGAAAAGGCTGCCAGACTCTCATTTTTTAAATTTCTTCAATCCGGTAAAAGGTCAAAGAGCCGGTTCTCTTCGTCCGCATTGGCTGGACTTCTCGAAAATGTGCTCTACTTCAAAAACAACCCCTCGGCAAAATCAAAAAGCAGACTTTTCCAGTCAATTTCCGCTCCAAACAGAAAAAAAGAGGACGATTTTTTTTTGAAACAGATTTTTGATCATCTTGAAGAAGCCGTTTATTATAAAAACAGAAATTTCAGATATATAAATATCAATACAGCATTTGCAGCTCTTGTAAAAAAAGAAAAAGATTCTATCATAGGCTTTAGTGATTTTGAAATTTTCAAAGAGAGTTTCGCATTAAAACTCAGAGAGATGGAAAAAAAGGTTTTTGACAAGAATAAGAGTTTAAAAAAATTTTTTTTATTTGACGGCAAATATCTCGAAATAATACTTCACCCGCTCAAAGACAGTTTTGGAAAAACTGTCGCTATAGCAGGCATCGTAAAAGATAAAACGGAAGAAAAGGCATTCGTTAAAAAGACAAATGCCATGAAAAGATATTTCAAAAGCAGGTGCAAAAAGCTCGAACTTCTCTCTATGTGTGATTCTTTGACAAATATCTACAATAGATATAAGTTCGATATAGCCCTTGAACAGGAAACTAAGCGTTCAAAAAGATACGGACTGCCACTCTCTCTTATACTTTTTGATATAGATGATTTTAAAAATATAAACGATGAATTCGGGCATATTGAGGGTGATAAAATTTTGAAAAAAATAGCTAAAACCGTCAAACAAAATATAAGAGATATTGACATTTTTGCAAGAATCGGCGGAGACGAATTTGCGATACTAGTTCCCAACACATCGCTTAAAGAGATAGAAAAAATAACTGACAAACTTAAAAAGTCCATAGAAAATATGAAAACTGCAAAAATAAAAACAACCTGCAGTTTCGGTATTGCAGAGTACAAAAAAGGAGAAACAAAAGAGGATTTTTTTAAAAGAACAGATGTTGCTCTTTACAGAGCCAAAAGGATGGGAAAAAACAGAGTATCCGAATAAAAAGAGGCAAAAATGAAATGGTTGAAAGAAGAGAATATCTCTCTTCTTAGCCTTCTTGGTACAGTATTTATTATATTTTTACTGATGATATCGATAGGGTATATTGTTATACTTAAAGAATATAGAGATTTTGAAAAAGAGTCTAAACAGATAGAAAAAAAATATATAGAAAACCAGAAACTTAAACTTAAAACAGAAGTCAACAGAGTTATAGACTATATAAACTATTACAAATCCCAAACAGAACAGAGACTCAAGAACGATATAAGACATAGAGTATTTCAAGCCTACTGGATTGCCGAGTATATCTACAACAAATATAAAGACAAAGAGTCGGTTGAAGAGATTAAAGCAAGAATAAAAGATGCACTCAAGCCTTTAAGATGGCGCGAGGGCTATAGCTATATGTGGATAATTGACTATAACGGCACCGCTGTTTTATATCCTGTAAATCCTAAAATAGAAGGGACAAACGTCATTAGTTTTCATGACGCATCAGGAAGATATATATTAAAAGAGGCTATAGATCTTTCCAAACAGTATAATGAAGGTTTTATAAAAAACATATCTGTTGCCGCTGCAAATAATCCAAATAAAATATACAAACAGATAGCCTTTGTAAAAGAGTTCGAACCTTTTAACTGGGTAATAGGAACCGGTGAAACCATAGACGATGTTGAAAGCAATATAAAAAGAGAGATACTAAAAAGAATTTCTCAGATGAGATACAATAAAGAGGGCTATTTCGGTGTTGTAGATTTTGACGGTACGGTTCTTTCACATCCTTTCCTGAAACCGGGTACAAGCATAAAAAACATAAAAGACAGCAATCAAAAACCGGTTATGCAAAGACTTGCCGAGGCTGCTTTCAATGATACTTTTCTTACTTACAAATTCAGGAAACTCACCACTCCTGAAGAGAGTGATAAGATAACATATGTAAAACCCATTAAAGAGTGGGGATGGCTTGTCTTTTCGGGTGTTTATCTTGATGAAATAAAAGATGCAATCGAAATAAAAAGAACGGCACTAAATAAAGAGCTTATAGAACGGATTAGCAATATTGTAATTGTTTTTGGAGTATTCACTCTCATAGCAATAGCACTTTCTCTGTTTTTTTCGAAACATATTGAAGACATTTTCAAAAAATATAAAAAAAGAATAGAGTTAAGAACAAAACGGCTTGAAGAACTAAACAAGATACTTAAACAGAAAGAACAGCAAGCTCTTGCGGCAAACAGAGCAAAAACACTTTTTATATCAAATATCTCTCATGATATAAGAACTCCTTTAAATGCGATACTTGGCTATGCACAGATTCTTTCAAAAGATAACGGATTAAGCGTTGTTCAAAAAGAGAAAATAGATAAAATTTTAAAATCCGGAAATTATCTTCTTGAAATTCTTGATGATGTGATAGAAATTTCTAAAATAGAGACGGGAAATATAAAAATAAACAAAGAGTATTTCGATTTAAAGAGTTTTCTTGAAAACATCAAGGAACTTTTTGAAGAAAGAGCTGCAGCAAAAGGACTGGGCTGGGAGGTCAAAGGCATTCCGGAAAGTGAAACCTATGTATACGGTGACAAGAAAAAACTATTTAGAATACTCATCAATCTTATCAGCAATGCTTTTAAGTTTACAGATTTTGGCAACGTTACTTTAGAAGTTAAAAAAGTATCACACAATAGATATAGATTTATTGTAAAAGATACCGGAATCGGAATCAAAAAAAGAGATCAAGAAGATATCTATCAAATATTTACGCAAGCCGAAGCTGGAATGGAAAGAGGCGGAAAAGGACTGGGCCTTTCAATCGCATATAAATATGTTTCTTTGCTAGGCGGAGAATTAAAACTTAAATCTGAACCGGGTAAAGGGAGTTGCTTCTATTTCGATTTGGAACTTGAATCATCTCTTTCACATAAACAAGTAAAAAAAGATATTCCGGAACAAAAAAACGAACCTAGATCCGATTATAAAGATGATTTGGCACTCCATATCCCTAATAAAATAAAAAAAGATATATTGACACACGCGAAACTCGGCCATATATCCTCATTAAAACTTGCAATATCTTCTATTGAAGAGAGTGAAATTAAAAACTTATTGATGCAATATGTGAATACGTATGATATGGACGGATTGATAAAACTCCTGCAAAATAATAGTAAAAAGGGAAAAAATGGAGTTTAAAAAACATAAAATTATCTCTACTCCAAAACTTAAATATGAAATATTGGAAGAGATATATGCTTATAAAAGATACGGCATCCATTTTTGTCTTGCAATATTCGAATCAAAAAACGGTAATCTTTATAAAAAAATAAAAGAAAATATAAGAATAACCGATAGAGTTGTAAGACTTGACAAAAATATTACCGCTGTATTATATAAATATACAGATATAAAAGCAGGTATAAAAGCGGCAGAAAATCTTCTTTACAAACTGGAAAAAGAGACAAGATCAAAAGTTTCATGCGGTATAGTATCTTTTGAAAATAGTGAAGACAGTTTAGTTAACAGAGCCTTTTATGCACTCGAAAAGGCCAGAAAAGACCCCTTTTCAAAAATCGAAGACGACTACTTTATAATATAACCTACACCCCTTACATTTTTGACAACATCTGAACCTATCTGTTTTCTAATATCTCTGAGATGACTTGATATTGTCCTATAGTCTATCGACGTATCACCCCATACATAATCAGCAATTGTTTCAAAAGGAACAACTTTGCCTCTGTTTTTCAACAAAATATTCATTATATCGTTCTGTTTTTTTGACAAAATTATCTCTTTACCGTTTTTATAAAGGATTTTATTGTCAAAATCATACTCCAGATTATCCGCAAATTTTATTCTATTTTCTCTATGAAATTTAGACAATATATTTTCCATTCTAATTTCCAGTTCCGCAAGCTCAAAAGGTTTTTTTAGATAATCGCTACATCCGAGTTTAAAAGCTTTTTTGATATCATCAATTCCCACCAGAGCGCTTATGAAAATTACAGGCGTGTCCAGATGCTTACCTTTTATATACTCCAAAATATCAAAGCCGCTAAAGTTTGGAACATTTATATCCAAAATAAAAAAATCGTAATCATATAGATTTGCATTCTCCAAAAGCTCTTCGCCGTCTGCAAAGGAATCGACTTTGTGTCCTTTGAGTTCAAGATATTTGCTTATGTGTTTTCTTAAAAGATGGTCATCTTCAAGAAGCAGAATTTTCATTTTTCCTCTTTGAAGCAGTATGTAAATGTTGTTACATTGTCTTTCGAATCTACCTTTATATCGATATTATATTTTTTACATATCATTCTTACAATATCAAGTCCAAGCCCCAGTCCCATACTGTCTTCCTCTTCTCTATACAGCTGCAGAAATATCTTATGCTTATCCTTTATAGTTTTTCCTCTATTTTGAATATATAAGCCGATTTTGCCATTAATTTTTTTTGTCCCTATTTTTATTTTTGTATTTTCGTATCCATACTTGATCGCATTTGATATGGTATTGTCTATAACTCTTTGAAGTTCGGCAGGATTGATAAAAACTGAAGAAACAGTCGAATTAAACTCTGTTTCAAAAGACATGTTTTTTGTTTTCGCTATAACCGAAAAATATTTTATTCTAGATTTTATAAACCCTTCAAGCTCTACGGGCTCCGGTTCAAATTTAGATATCTCTTTTTTCAAAGAGTAGTAGATATCTTCATATATCATATGAAGCGACCTGGAGGCTGCTTTAATGCTTTCAAGATATTCGGTATCACCATATTCAAGTATCTGCATCTCTACACCCGTATCAATAATACCAAGTGGCGTATAGATCTCATGAAAAGCTTTCTTTATAAGATGGTTCATGCTTTTGATCATTTCACTTGTTGTCAGATGCGCTTTAACCCGGGCCAAAACTTCCATATGATTGAAAGGTTTACTTATATAATCGACTCCGCCTGTTTCAAAGGCTTTTACCTTATCTTCGGGACTATTAAGAGCAGAGAGAAAGATAACAGGTATATCTTTAAGTTCTCTGTCTTTTTTCAGTTTTTTGCAAGTTTCATATCCGTTGATACCTGGCATCATAATATCGAGTAAAATAATATCAGGCTTGATAATAGAAGCTATTTCAAGGGCTTTCTCCCCTGTTGTCGCAATAAAAAGTTCATATCCTGCCGGCTCCAAAGTCTCTTGTAAAAGTGCAAGATTCTCCGGTGTATCGTCGACAAGAAGAATTTTAGGGCGAAGAATTTCGCTTTGGGTCATTGACTATCCTTTTTTTCCAACTCTTTAATAATCGCATCAAAATTGAAGTTTTTTAAATAGAAATTCAGCTTCTCTTTTGCGGCCTCATTTTGTAAGCTTTGGGTTATTTTCTTAAGCTCGGTAATTTGTCCCAGTTTTGCAAGAACAATCATCTGTTTTTTTACACTTTCATCCAATTTTGAAAGATCAGCTTTCATTTTTGGTTTTTCCGACTCTTTTGGAGTTCTTGCTTTTTCAAATCTCTCTGAAAAAAACTTTATCAATATCTCGTTTACACTTTTTATACTAAAAGGTTTTATTAAAATCTCGTCAAAAATATCTTCTGTATCTTTTCTGTTTTCAGTAATTTGCGAAGCGGTAATTGCAACAATTTTTACATTATTATCTATCTTTTTTATTCTTTTTGCAGCTTCTATTCCATCAATTTTCGGCATTCTTACATCCATAAATACTATATCTGGTGAATTTTTTATAAATTTGCTTACAGCCTCTTCTCCATCCTTGGCAGATATAATACTCACGCCTTCGGGTTCAAGAAAACTTTTCATAACTTTTACGTTTTCTTCAGTATCATCTGCAATCAAAGCTGTAATACTACTCCCTTTTTTAACCGATATAGAAGAGTGATGCATAGTCTCTTTTACAACTTTTTTCTTCGTAACTGTCCCACATGGAATCTCAAAATAAAATCTTGTTCCACGTCCCGGTTTAGATTCCAGTTTGAGTTCTCCTCCTAAAATTTCTATATTGTTCTTTGCTATAGCCAGCCCCAGTCCTGTCCCTCCTCTTTGATATCCTTCACTGTGCTGGACAAACGGTTCGAAAATTTTTGCCTGAAGCTCTTTTTCTATACCTATTCCTGTATCTTTTACCTCAAAATAGCATTTACCATTTTTTCTGATCTTAAATATCAGCTGAACGCTTCCTTTTTCTGTAAACTTGATTGCGTTTCCAACAAGATTCAGCAAAATGTGAAAGAGTTTGCTTTTATCACTATGGATAAAAAGATCTTCTTTCGGCATCCCTTTGATACTCCATCGTATATTCTTAGCCGCGGCTCTTACAAGAAATATCTGGTATATACTTTTGAACATATTTGTAAGATTAAACTCGGAGATATTGGGTCTGTTTTTCCCCACTTCTATTCGTGTTATTTCAAGAATATCATTGATAAGATCCAGAAGATGTCCGCTTGCCACTATTATAGAGCCTATCATCTCTTTCTGTTTTTCGTTAAGCTCCCTATCCTGTGAGAGAATCTGAGCATACCCCAAAATTGCATTAAGAAGAGTTCTGATCTCATGCGATATATTTGATAAAAATATACTTTTTGCACGGTTGGCCTGTTCGGCCTCTTTTTTTGCCTTTATCGCCTCCAGACGCATTCTTTGCGCCATTCTTGTCTGCTCAAGAAGTTTCTTCTGATAAAGTTCCCTGTCTGTTACATCTATATCAAAACCCATTAGATGGGGATCAACATCTTTATCAAGACAGACGGCCTGTTCGTCAACATAACGTATCTCGCCATTCGGTCTTCTAATCCTGTATGTTATTTTGTAGTCAGAAAAATTTTTGACTGCACGATCAAATATATTTTTTACAAACTCTTTATCATTAGGATGTATCAAGCCGGAATCAATAATACTTCTAGGTTTATCTTTTGTTTTATCCAGACCCAGAATATTATACATCTCATCACTCCAGTAGTATCTGTTGTCTTTGAAATGTATCTCCCAAACACCGATATGGGCCATCTTCTGAACAAAATCAAAATGTCTTTTTATACTCTCAATAAAACCTTCGAATTCATTTATACATTCATTTTTGAAAGACTCTTTTATAAGTTCTTTTATATTCTCTTTTTCGTTCTTTATTATCAAAAAAGCGACTCTGTTATCTCCTGAACCACAAACAGCACCTTCAAACACAACATCAATTTTGGTAGAATTTGCAAGCCTGAGCGATGAATGAAACTCGTAAGTTCCTTTTGTAGAAAAAATATTTTTTATATGTTCTTTTATTCTATTTTGCTCTTTTTCGCTGAAAAAGGATGTAAAATCTTTTCCAATAACCTCTTCCGGATCATATCCTATAAGATTTTTTGCCTGATCGTTAAATGCAATTACTTTTCCATTCTTATCGATAGCAAAAACATGCGCGGTAGAATCTTTTAGAAGATTTAAAATCTGTGTTATTGATGAAATACTCATATTTTAAAAATCTGCCTTCATCTCTTTTGTATTAGAGTATCATTAAACATATTCATTATATCAAAATCAAAATTAAAGTATAATTTTGCTAAAAATGAGACAAAAAAGAGGATAAAAATTTTAGAATACCCAAAATTCCGCTAAGCGCAATACCGGTAAAAACCGCCATTACACTTATAAGAAAAATCTCTTCTTTCATTATCATTTCCTTTCGGCGGCCCAAAGGCCGCCTTTGGGCTACGAATAAACTACAACTCACTTTAAATTATAAAAAAGAAGATTGCAAAAAAATTGCAGAATTTTATAGCGTATTGTAGGCTCTGTCGCCGGCATCTCCTATACCGGGAATGATATATTTTTTGTCATTTAGTCTTTCATCAATCTGAGCGATATATATTTCTACATCAGGATGGGCACTGACAACTCTGGAAAGCCCCTCTTTTACACCTACTATATTGAAACTAATCACTCTATCAGGCCCTTTTTTTTTGACTACATCTATTGCATATTCAAGTGTACCTCCTGTCGCCACCATAGGATCGAGGATTACTGCTGTTTTGCCACTTATATCCGGTACTCTGTCATAATAAAGCTTACTTTCAAAAGTTTTCTCATCTCTTTTTAAAGCTAAAAATCCCGCTTTTGCATTTGGAAGTATCTCTATTATACCGTCAAGCATAGGAAGAGCAGCTCTGAGTATTGGAATAAAAACATAATCCTCTTCCAATAAAAACTCGAACTCATTTTCACCCTGCCAGGTTTTTATTCTTTTTGAAACCATTTTTTCATTTTTGAATGCTTCAAACATCAAAATCTTGGTAATCGCTCCTATATATTTTCTAAAGAGGTTACTCTGTATATCCACATCTCTTATACTGTTTACTAGATTTTTTAAAAGCGAGTGTTTCACCTCAATTACGTTTTTCATAAAATCTCCTTCTCTCTGTTTTAAATAACTTTCAAACCAATATATGATAACATTTCCTATATTAAGTACAGGAGTGAGAAATGAAAAGAGAAAGAAAAGCAAAATTATTAGCAAAAACAGCCATTTGTGCTATTTTGGGGGCATCGGTTTTCACCAATACAACATACGCATCCCTGATATCCACACAGTCTGTAGTCCTCGAACAGACACAGCAAAAAGTCGATAAAAGAGCAGAAGTTTTAAAATTTATGCAAAGAGAAGATGTTGTCAAAAAATTTGAAAGCCTCGGTGTAAATATAGAAGATGCGAAAAAAAGAGTTTCTGTCCTCAGTGACGAAGAGGTAGAAAAACTTTACAAAAATATAGAAACTCTTCCGGCAGGCGGAAATTCGGTCATAGGAGCTTTGATACTGGTTTTCGTCATACTTCTAATAACAGATATTCTGGGATATACCAAAGTCTTTACATTTACACGCACTATTCAATAATTTTTATGAAGCATCTGCTTAAAACAGCTCTCTTTGCAATATTGCTGTTTGCTGTTTCGGGATGTTCTCTCAAAAAGGCGCAAATTCCGGAAAAACCATCCGGATGCAGCGTCCATATACTGCAAAATATTCCTTACTATCCGCAGAAAGATTATTTTTGCGGACCATCTTCTTTGATGATGGTTATGAAATATAACGAAATAGAAAAAAATATCAAAGCGCCTTCCTTCGAAGAGATAAAAAGAGCCGTTTACACTCCGGCAAAAAAAGGGGCATTCAGAACAGAGATGGTATCGGCTGCAAGAAGATACGGTTACATCTCTTTTGCACAGAAACTGTCACTAAAAGAGATAATAAAAGAGATAGATTCAAATTACCCCGTAATCGTCTTTCTAAATCTTGGGCCATCCTTCTATCCTGTATGGCACTATGCAGTTGTGATAGGATATGACTGCAAAAAAGGTGTTTTGATACTTCGTTCAAGAAAAAAAAGAGAGGTTATCGGCTTCAATACTTTTCAAAAGCTTCATGAAAGAGGAGAAAACTGGTCTTTGATAGTGGTAAGTCAGGGGGAAATACCGGCAAATGCAACTGCAAAAACATATCTCAAAAGCGTTCTTCTGCTTGAAAACGCAGGATTTGAAAAAGAAGCGAACATCTCTTACAAAAAAGCGTATGAAAAATGGCCCAAAGATTTTGAAACGGCATTTGCATACGCAAACAGCTGCTACAATCTGGCACTGTATGAAAAAGCAAAAAAATTATATCTGAAAATTTTGAAAACATATCCCCAAAAAGCAGTGGTCTGGAATAATCTTGCAATGACTTATCTAAAAACCAAAGAGTATAACAAGGCTTTGGAAGCAGCGAAAAAAGCTGTAAATATAGGAGGTAAATTTAAAAAGGTTTACATAAAAACTCTTGAAGAGATAAAAAGCAGTTACTGATATTGGTGGACCTGGCGGGAATCGAACCCGCGTCCAGAAACAACCGACGGCAGGCTTCTACGTGCGTAGCAGCGTTGAATATTCTCGGCTTTTTGCAGCTCAACGCCCAAAGCTGACAAAAAGCCCAGTCCTTTGTGTCGACACAGAGTCGGACGGCTCTGTGTCCAAGCTGCTTATTTTATGACACCGTAAAACCACGGACTAAGCAGCCAATCCGTGTACGGCGGACCAAATATAAGTTAAACTTACGCAGCTACAGCGTAAGCTGGTCTATAATCTGTATTGTTTGCGTCTATTTGTTTGAGGAGTTTTTACGGCGTTCCTCAAGCCGACACGCAACCTGCAGCCGACTGCTCCTGTCGAAGCCAGGTCAGGCCCATAGCTTTACCTAAGAGTTGATACTCTCTTTTATCTCTTTGGCAAGTGCATTTATTTTATTGATTTTTTCACTGCTTGTCAAGTCGTCTCTTAAAAGAACCTTAACAAAGGCACTTCCGACGATCACTCCGTCAACCCCTCTGGACTTCTCTTTTGCCGTTTTTTCATTTACACCGAAACCTATATAAAGAGGGGTATCGGTAGTCTGCCTGACCCATTCTATCAAAGAGGCGAGATCTTCACTTTTGCCTGCTCCCGTTATACCTGTATAAGCCACCATATAGATAAACTTTTTGGAATCTTTCAAAATAGTCCTTACCCGCTCTTCAGAGTCAGTAGGCGCTACAAAATCTATAAGAGCGATATCGTTTTTATCAAATAGCGGACGATATGTTATAGCTTCCTCAAACGGTAGATCAGGAATTATAAATCCGCTCACGCCCATTCTTTTGGCTTCATCTATGAAATATTCAACACCTTTATGGTAAAACGGGTTGAAATATCCCATCCACAGGGTATCTATCTCTTTTGCTATTTTCTCTGAAATATAGAGTGTATCCGAAACTCTGAATCCCTTTTTGAGTGCTCTTACATTTGCTTCTTCTATAACAGGACCGTCTGCTACCGGGTCTGAAAAGGGGATACCCAACTCTATGCTGTCTGCTCCGGCCTCTTTCAATGAGAGTGCCAAATCTACGGTAAATTCTCTATCCGGATAGGCTGAAGTGATATACGCTACCAACTTTTTCAAAAAAGTTCCTTAAATTTTTAATAGTCAATCAATCGGCAAAAGGCCAAAAATAGAACTTTTCAACCTCTTTGCCCCTTTTCTCGTTCGCTTTTATAATTGTAATTATACCGTTTTTTTGATAAAATGAATCTGCTTCTAAATATCTTTTTCTGGGGATTTTATGAATAAAAAACATACTGTCGCATCTATAAAAGCATCCAAAAACAAAACTGTTTTATCAATGATAACGGCTTATGATGCGCTTTTTGCAAAACTTTTCGATCCCATTGTGGATATGATACTTGTAGGCGACAGCCTCAATATGACCTTTTACGGAAAAAATGACACTCTATCAGCTACTCTTGAGCAGATGATATATCACACTCAGGCAGTTTGCAACGGTGCCAAAAACAGCTTTATCATATGCGATATGCCCTTCGGAACTTATACAACAAAAGAAGAGGCACTGGAAAACTGCATAAAAGTATATAAAGAGACTACAGCAGATGCGGTCAAGATAGAAGGAGGGGCCGAAAAAGCGGAAATTATAAAACATTTGACCGATAACGCCATTGCCGTTATGGGCCATATAGGACTTATGCCGCAATATGTAAGATTTGAAGGCGGCTATAAAGTAAAAGGGAAAGAGGAAAAAGAGATAGAAAAACTTATATGCGATGCCAAAGCCGTTGAAGATGCCGGAGCATTTTGCCTTGTCATAGAAGGGGTTAAACCAGTAGCGGCACAGGAGGTGGCAAAATCGCTGCATATTCCGGTCATCGGTATAGGAGCAGGAGCGGGTGTAGACGGACAGGTGCTTGTCTGGTCGGATATGCTCGGATTTTTCGAAGATTTCAAGCCAAAATTCGTAAAACGCTATCTAAACGGAGCCGAACTTGTAAAAAATGCGGTCAAAAAATATGACGAAGAGGTAAAATCCGGCTCTTTTCCAAATTCTGAGCACAGCTATTAAGAGAGAGTCATGGAAAGAATAGTAGAGATAGAAAAATTTAGCGACGAAGGAAGCTTCGAAAACTCCATCAGACCCTCAAAATGGGATGAATACATAGGACAAGAGAAGATAAAAAAAAATCTGAAAGTTTTTATAAAAGCAAGTAAAAAAAGAGACGAAGCACTCGATCACATTCTCTTTTTCGGACCTCCCGGCCTTGGAAAAACTACACTTGCCCATCTCATCAGCTTCGAAATGGAAGCAAATATCAAAG
This sequence comes from Nitrosophilus alvini, assembly GCF_015100395.1. Taxonomy (NCBI): domain Bacteria; kingdom Pseudomonadati; phylum Campylobacterota; class Epsilonproteobacteria; order Nautiliales; family Nitratiruptoraceae; genus Nitrosophilus; species Nitrosophilus alvini. Next base: position 1,495,414 of record NZ_AP022847.1, read on the forward strand.
TAACGGCTGCTCCTATGATAGAAAAAAGCGGAGACCTTGCAGCAATACTCACCAATCTTGAAGAGGGGGATATTCTTTTTATAGATGAAATTCACAGGCTCTCACCCGCTATAGAAGAGATACTCTATTCGGCTATGGAGGATTTCAGGCTTGATATCATTATAGGCAGTGGGCCGGCAGCCCAAACTATCAAAATAGACCTGCCCCGCTTCACTCTTATAGGCGCAACAACTAGAGCCGGTATGATAAGCAATCCTTTAAGAGAACGGTTCGGAATGCATTTTCGTATGCAGTTTTACAATCCTGAAGAGCTTGGCAGAATTGTCCGAAATGCAGCCTTGAGACTGGGCAAAAACATAGCCGAAGATGCATCACTCGAAATTGCAAAAAGAAGCAGAGGAACACCAAGGGTTGCCCTGAGGCTTCTTAAACGGGTCCGTGATTTCGCAGAAGTGGAAAATGAAAAGAGCATATCGCTTGAACGTACCAGATATGCTCTGGAAGAACTGGGTGTAAATGATAAAGGTTTTGACGAACTAGATCTAAAGCTTTTAAACCTGTTGGCAGATGCAAAAGGAAGACCTCTGGGACTGAGTACGATAGCAGCGGCCCTCAGCGAAGACGAAGGAACAATAGAAGATGTAATAGAGCCTTTTTTGCTTGCAAACGGTTATATAGAAAGAACCGCTAGAGGCAGGATAGCTACACCCAAAACATATGAATTGCTGAAACTCTCCCCAAAAATGCAGGGAAATCTGTTTTGAGAAATTTTCAAAGGCTTGCCAGTTGAAACCGATACATTTTTTGGGAGTTTTATTTGTAATTACTCTTTATTTTGCATACAAAGTATACTACTCGTTTCTTGAAACCATGATAATCGCTATTCTTCTTGCAATCGCAACTTCAAAAATAAATAATTATTTCCTTGCAAGATATTCAAAACTTACATCTGCCACATTGACAACATTAGTACTTGCTATACTCTTTTTCTCGCCTATAATATATTTTATAACTTCTATTGCCGCAAATGCAACTCATATTGAAGAAGGAACAATTGTAAAACTTACAGAGGCCGTAAAAATATGGGTCAATGAGTTCTCGGCCAATCTGGGATTTGTCAAACCTTATATAGAGAAAATTACAACTTCCTTTGATACTGGTGCAGTTTTTGAGAAAATCGTAGCCGTCGCCACCTATATAGGTGCTAAAAGTGCAAAGTTTCTGAAAGATTCGATTTTGATTCTTGTATTTTATTTTTTCGCAAATCTCTACGGAAGAGAGATTTTTGAGTTTTTAAAGAACATTCTGCCGTTACGAAAAGATGAAAGCATGAAGCTCTTCGATAATCTGTCTGGTGTTATGGGTGTTGTATTTTATTCTATACTTGCAACTGCAATTTTTGAAGGCGTATTGTTTGCAATTATCGCCTATATATACGGATATGACCCCCTTCTTTTCGGTATTATGTATGGATTTGCTTCTCTTATACCTGTTATCGGCGGGGCTCTTATGTGGGTGCCGCTGGCACTTCATCAATATGCAATGGGAAACGCAACAGGCGCTATTGTTATAGCCCTTTACTCTTTGATTGTCATCTCTTTGATTGCAGACACATTTATAAAACCTGTAATCATAAAATATATCGACCAGATTGTTATCAAAAAAGAACTAAAAATAAACGAACTGCTAATTTTCTTCTCTATAGTAGCAGGGCTCAGTAGTTTCGGATTTTGGGGAATGATCATAGGACCTGCGGTTACCTCTTTGCTAATCTCTATTTTAAATATTTATCCTGAAATAAGCAAAAACGGACAGGATGATACTACTCTATAATATGTCCCACAAACTTGCTCATATTGTCTATAATTAATCCGCCTTTTCTAAAACCGAGACCGCATCCTTCGTACGCAAAAAAAACACCTGCCTGATAATAAAACCCTTTATCATCCACAGGAAGTTCTACAAACTCCTGATAGATTGATTTGAAATTTTCATATTCACCCTCTTTTTTTGCCGAAATATTTCTGTTTTGATCATATATTACGGTGTTTTCACCTTCTCTTCCAAATGTTTTCTTTTCAACATAGGGTCTACCTTCCAAAGGCTCAAAAGATGTTTCAAGAAGCAGCGGATGACCCGGATACATATCCCAGAGTATCTTCATCATCGCTTTTGATTGAAAAAGCAGAGTATATGCCGGATTTAGAATAATGGCTTTTTGGTTTTCTATAATTTTTGTCAAAATTATGGCAAGTTCAGGCTCTTCTATGGCTATCGTCTCCCATGGTATCAGTTTAAACCAAAATTCAAAGCTGTTTTTATCGTAAAATATCCCCTCATCTGAAAACTCCACATCTTCGGCGAATGCAAAATCAGTCTCAAAGCCCGCTTCAGAAGCCGCTACCTGCAAAAGTCTTGTTGTGTTTTCATCCTCTATGCTGCCTTTTATGGAAGAAAAAAGCATCTTCCATCCTTCGTACCATTCGCTAAATTTCGATGTATCCTCTTCAAGTGTAACAAGCCTTTTAAAATTCTCTTTTATCGCTTCATATGTATTGTTAAACTGCTTCATCTCATCAAGAGAGTTGTATTTTAAAATAGCCCACTGAATTATGGCGGTCTCGAATAAAGATGTGGGAGTATCAGCATTGAACTCCAGAAGTTTTATAGGTTTGCCGTCAATTCCGCCGGCAAAATCGAATCTGCCGTAGATATGCCAATGAACATCGTTTTCCCAGCTCATTTTTATGATATCAACAAGATTGAAAGGAATATTGAGTTCATGAAAAAGATTCTTTTCTATAACATACTCTGCAGCTTCTATATACATATCGTACAGTTCATTTGCTGCATCGTAGTAAGCTTGCGCTTCATCTTGCATAACTACTACAAGCTCGTCGCTTATATAGGGTGTCTCGTCACTGTCTGTATGCCAGTAAAAACCGATCTTTTCTAAAAAATCTGTATTTAAAGGTTCTACTTTCTTTACTCTTACCATCCTATTTATCTCTTTTCTTTTTCATAAAACGGACAATCGCAAAAGGCATTATCAACAAAATAACCATAAAAACAACAGTAACGTAAAGCCCTATCATATGAGTCATATTTATCCTCCAAAACTAAATTTTGAACCGGAAGTCCTGCTGCTACCGCTACCAAAAAATCCGGATTTACCACTGCTTTTTTTGGCACTCTTTTTTGCTTCTGCTTTTCTTTTAAAAGACTCTACACTTCTTTGGTATGTTGAAGGAGATTTATAGCTTCTTTGTCTTTGCTGCTGATATGCAGGGTTGTTAAAAAGCTTGTTACCTATCCAGCTTCCCAAAATCGCTCCAGCCGCTGAAGCCAGAATAATACCTCCAAGCCCCATTCCCTGATTTTGTATCTGAGGATTTGTCAAAGGTGACTGACCGGCCTCTATCCTGGCAGCCTCCTCTCTTATAAGAACATCAAGCTCTTCTTGAGACAATACCTTTTCAGTACCGTTTATATCTTTTAAGATCACTCTGGTCTCACTGCTGGGATATTCATCAACTATGATATATCTTCCCGGAGCCGTCTCTTCTATAACAACAAACGCACCCTGTTTTTGGGCCGCATTTTCGAAAACATTTGAGTTATTGTCTTTTTGTTCACATCCTGCAAGTCCCGCTGCAAGTATGGCACCAAGGCCGCCTATTACTGCATATTCGGAAATTTTCCTAATGTGTTTCAACTCTTCTTCTCCTTAATATAAAATACAAAATCAGTGATACAGCCAACATTGCGAGTGAGAGTAGCTGTCCCATTGTCATCCATCCGCAGCATATATATCCCAACTGGATATCGGGCTCTCTGAAAAACTCTCCGATAAATCTGAACAGACCATATAAAAATCCGTACATCACCATAAGTTCGCCGTCAAATTTTTTTCTTTTTCTATACCAAAAAAGTATAACAAATATCAAAAATCCTTCCAAAAAAGCTTCATAAAGCTGTGAGGGATGGCGCAATACTCCATTTACATATATGCCCCATGAAACATCAGTGGCTCTACCTATAAGCTCTTGATTTAAAAAGTTGCCAATTCTACCGAATACATAACCTAAAGGAACAGAAACTGCTACAAGATCCATCAAAAACCAGAAATTTTTTTTATACAGCTTTGCATATAGATAAGAAGCTATCAAAAATCCTATAAGCGCACCGTGATAGCTCATCCCTCTTATACCTACAAATGTACCGTCCAAAAACGGATTGAATATTTGCCAGGGATGTGTAAGATAATACTCTGTATGAGTATCGTAAAATATCACATATCCTAAACGTGCACCCAGTATTACACCTATCTCTACCCATATAAAATAGCTCTCCAGCTCACTCTTGGATATAGGCAATCTATCATGCTTTACCAGCCAAGATGCAAAAAAGAGTGCTACAAGAAGCGCCAAAACATACATTATCCCGTACCAATGAACAGGAAAATCGAAAATATAAAAAGCTACCGGGTCAAAATGTTCATATATGTGTGACCACAAACCGATTCCTTAAAATTGTCATATTATTTTTAAACGATAGTATAGCAGATTATGGAGAAGAAAAAGGAAGCTTCTTTTTTTAGAAGCTTCCGTATAAAATTACTTAAGAATAACTCTTGCGTTGATTGGCTGAAGAGGTCTGTTGTTTTTACCCATCACTTTTTCAAAAGCTTTTAGCTGCTCTTTTGATGCCTCTACCGGCTCTTTCATCACAAGCCATCTTACACCCTCACTACAAGGAGGTGTAGTCAAAGAACCGTTAAATCTGTAGTAATCCTTGTTTGCCGGAAGAAGATCCGCAGCGTTAAGTTTATATTTTTTAAGACTGTTCTTATCTCCCGTATGGGCAGGCATATTGTCAACTATTGCCTGCAGGCTTGGATTTGCTTTACCCTCTTTGATCATTACAGATATAACTGCAAGCTCACCTTTGTCACTTGCATGAACAAAGTGCGCTTCCATAGGATAATATTTGCCCTCAATCGTGTTTTCGCTGGGCGTATGGAAGTGATACTGCTTAAGCTCAAACTCTTTACCATCTACTTTAAGCTCACTTCCTTCACCGAAATTCACTTTTACTGTATGTCCGTTATTTACAACAGTTGTAGCAACTGCTTCATATTCAAGTTTCAAAGGCGGAAGCTCAGCTTCTATAAATCCTGTCAAATCAACGGGAGACTGATTTTTACCATCTTTACAAATTCTATAATCAGGACTTAAATCTCCCCAATGTTCAGGACCTTCATGGCCGCTGTAACCCCAGTGTGCACTACCATGAGAGCCTGCAAACAGTGCTCCAGCAGCTATAATACCTCCTGCCAATACTGAAACGACTTTTCTCATTTTCCTTCCTTTTTCATTAAGATTAGATTTTCATTATATAGAAATAAATATTCAATAATAATTAATGAGATGATATATACAATTTAATGTTACTTTTCTTAACACTTTTGCATACTTTTTACACAGTTAATCAACTTTTATAAAAAATATCAAAAAATATTATATCTAAAATTGTTACGAATTTACCACACTGTTTGACAGTGCGGCAATAAGAAGTTAAAAAGAAGTCTGTTTTTTGGCTTCTAGCTCTACTCTAACGCTTCGGCAATAAGTTCTATGGGATTTTTGAAGATGGTTTCAACACCATTTTGATATAAGGAGTTACTCAGTTGTACACGGCAGGCGCTGCATTCAGCAGAAACTATATCAGCTTTTGTCTCTTTTATCATCGCTGCTTTTGGCAGTCCGGCCGCCTGAGCAAGATGAAATTTTTCGCTCTGTATAGTTACACCGCCAAAACCGCAGCATCTGTTTGGATCACTCATCTCTTTGAGTCTGTAGTTTTTAGATAACAATTCTCTTGGCTCTTTCCAAATACCCTGCACTTTTCTAGCATGGCACGGGTCATGATAAGTGACCGATATATCCAAAGATTTGCCTCTGGCTTTGAGAAGTTTTTCAAGATCACTGTTTTTATAAAGCCATTCGGTTGCCATAAATATCTTTTCATTTAGTTTTGAAGATCTCCTGGCCCAATCCATCATCCCTCTATTTTTAAAAAAGATTTCCCAGTCGTGTTTTACCATTGCGCTGCAGGTAGCTTCCGGAATGATAATGGCATCCACATCATCTATAAAACTTTCAAAATACTCTATATTCTCTTTTGCCAAAGCCTCTACCGTATCGAAATCTCCCGTAAAGTATGCCGGAGCAGCACAGCATTTCTGTTTTTTCGGTATCAGTATATCGATCTCCAAAGCTTTCAAAATTTTAACTAAAGAATCACCGATACCGGTATAGTTATAGTTTGCAAGACATCCTATAAATATTGCAACTCTTTGTCGTTTTTCTTTGTCTGCAGTTTCTGCTTCTATTCTTTCAGGATAGCTGTTTAAAAAACTTCTGCTTGCAATAGAAGGAAGCAGTCTCTCTTTTTTTACCATAGGCAGATCAAACCTGGGTATAAGACCGCCTCTTTTTCTCTCTTCTTTAACAGCACAGCTTTTAAAAACATATCCTAGTTTGCTCGCAATATCCATCGCCCATCTATGTCTGAGTAACCAGAAAAATGCCTTTTTATACCAGGCAATTCCATACTTTTTGGCAATATCGGCTCTAACCTCTTCTATAATCATATCCGTAGGAAGCGAGTTGGGACAGACATCAACACAGTTTGTGCATAAAAAACAGCTTTCAAAAATATCTTTTGCCGTTTTGTCAAGAGGAAGATTCCCCTTCTCATACGCACCTAGAAGTTCTATAAAACCTCTTGGACTGGTGGTTTCGTCAGGATTCACACTATGGATTGTACATACGGGTATGCACTTTCCGCATTTGATACAGTCATTGCTTATTTTACTGAAGTTAAACATTGCCGTCCTGCCGAATCAAACAGTTTTACTGAATACCCGTTTTTTCTCGGGAATTTTTTTAAGATAGGCATCAAACGGCATACAGATATTTCTGATAAGAAGAGTTCCTGTAGGACTGACTTCTATTTTTTGATCGTCTATATATACTAGTCCCTCTTTTACAAACTCCTGCAACTCTTCGATGGCATCTGCAAAATATTTTTTAAAATCTATGGAAAACTCTTTTTCGATTCTTGGGATATTGAGCTTGAAGTTGCTCATAAGCTCCATTATTACAGCTTTTCTTATTTTGTCATCAAGACTAAGTTCAACGCCTCTGTGAAACGGAAGTTTCCCTTCATCAATAGCTTTTTCATAAAAGTTCATCTCTTTGTAGTTCTGGGCATAATAGTCGTCACCTTCTCCTATACTTGTAAGCCCTATACCTATAAGATGAGAACCTCCTTTTGTAGTATACCCCTGGAAGTTTCTATGTAGCTCTCCCTTTTCTATCGCTTTGAAAAGTTCATCATCAGGCTTTGCAAAGTGGTCCATTCCTATCATTTTGTAACCGTTTGAAGTAAAAAAATCTATAGTATATTTGAGAATTTTAAGTTTTTCACTCGGATGCGGGAGCGTAGTTTCATCTATCTTTCTCATAGTCTTTTTCATCCACGGCACGTGCGCATAGTTAAATACTGCAATTCTGTCCGGATCAAGCTTTATAGTCATATCCAGCGTTCTTTTGAAGCTTTCGAACGTCTGATATGGAAGTCCGTAGATCAGGTCTATATTTACGCTTTTCATGCCTGCTTCTCTGGCAATGTCCACCGCCCTTTTTGTCTCTTCGAAACTCTGCAGCCTGTGAACGGCCTCCTGGACTTTTGGCTCGAAATCCTGAACACCGAAACTGACCCTGTTGAAGCCCCCTTTTTTAAGGATATCCATCTGCTTTTTTGTCAAAAATCTAGGATCTATCTCACAGCTTACTTCTGCATCATTCGAGAAATTGGGAAACATCTTATGAATTGCCTCGATCACTCTCTCAAGCTGGGCATCGCTGAAAAATGTAGGCGTTCCGCCGCCGAAATGAAGCTGTGTCACCTCTTTTTTTGTATCTATAAATTGTGAAAGTATCTCCATCTCTTTTGTGAGATAATCAATATACCTATCTTTTTTCTCCTCTTTGCTAGTATAGACAACATTGCAACCGCAAAAATAGCAGGCACTCCTGCAAAAGGGAAGATGAAAATAGAGCGATAGAGGCTTTGACTCATCCTGACTCTGAAGTTTTTCTATATATCTGTCATATGTGAATTTTTCACTAAACTCTACAGCCGTGGGATAACTCGTATATCTTGGCCCCGGCTTTGAATATTTTGAGAATTTTTCAAAATCTATCATTTAGACACCTTTGGAATTGTTATCGCCATTTTCTCTAAAAATCTATAAAGAAGCGATAAAAGTATATATTAATATAAGCATAAAAGAGAAAAGTTGTCAAATCTACAGAGGATGGATATCTGTCTCTTTCATAAAACTCTCGCCTCTGTTGTTTTCCCATACGATTTTAAGTTTTCCTTTCTTTGTAACTCTTAAAGGAAATATTACAACAGGATTTTCACTGGCCGCAACACCGAAATCAAATGATGCCACCTCTTTCTCCTCATAAAAAAGCCGAGCTTTTTTTATATAAAATCTCGGTTTGACTTTTCCTGAGTATTTGTCTTTGTAAAACCCTGTGTCCATCGGGTGAATTATGATAGCTTTTACTTTTACGATATCGCCTATTTTATACCTTTTATCCAATATTTTAAGTGCAGCCCTTACTCTCATAACTCTCCTATGCACAGCCGCCGATAGCTGTTTTTACAAATTTTCTTTTTTCAAAAACTCTTCCGCCGTTTGTTTCACACAAAACAACAATCTCCTGTGATTCTTTAAGTTTGACTTTTGTAAAAAGATACCCCGTTCCGGTATCAGGGGTAAAATTAGCTGAAACTACAAGATTTGAAAGATTTTTTGTCGTCAAAACGGTAATTTTTGAAATATATTTTTTTTCATCAGCAGGATAATCAACATCTATTTCCACAGGAACTTCTCTGCCATTTGCAACCTCATCGGGAATTTTCAAAAAAAGTTCTTTTGCATCTTTTACCACCTTTTTATCTTTTGTAATTTCGGCATAAATTTTTTCGAAAGGAAGCTCAAGCTCTTCTTTTTTTGCAGCAAAAAGCAGTCCGTCCCATAATTTGGGAACAGCAGTAAAAATAAAACCCAAAACCAACGGTACTTTCAAAAAGTCTCTTCTTCTCATCAAATGCCTTTATACCTTTATTATATCTTTTGAATACTCGCTCAAAGTCACCACAGGAGCATAAATTTTGACCAGTTTTTTAGCTTTTACGCTACTTCCAAACTGCTTTCTCAACTCCGGTCTGAATGCCCTGAAAAAAGAGTGAAATTTCTGTGGACCCAAAACGCCTACTGCCCATATAGAACCGTCATCTCTTATCTCTAGCACTATGGAGGCAAGAGGTTCACAGGCTTCACCTTTTAAAACTTTTGCACCTTTTGAAGGGTCGAAAACGCTCATATGGGAAGAACATACTATAACCCCTCCTCTCTCATAGGCAGATGTTTTTTCCGAAGAAGGCACATAAGCGATAAAACTCTGCTCACGTGTCGGATAGGTCATCTGATGAGGACATATCGCACTGAAAGCTACTATATTTCTATTTTCGCCAACACCACCTTTCCAGATATACTCTTTGCCGTCAGCGCTCTTTAGTTTGACCTCTTTTTCACAGGGAGAGGAGAGTTTTATCAAAAACGAAGGAGTTGAAACATATGGGTAATTAAACAGATAGGCCGTTTCCGTTTTCAATGAATCAACTGTAACTGGTCTGCCCTCTTTGTCAACAAGTTTGACGCTCTCATATCTTTTGTACAATCCTCCCTCATCTGCGTATAAAAAAGCTATTTTTGAAGGAGCGATGTAGAACGCAGCAGCAGAAGCTGCCGCTTTTATCAAGAATCCTCGTCTATCCATCCACACTCCTTACAAAAACATATCTCTGTACATACCTTTGGCCCATTCAAACATTCTCTTTCCTGCCTGCAGGCCATCTTTAGTATTCCATCTTTCCATAGTAGAAGCGTTATGGAAAGAGAAAGTTTTTTTCTTTTTATCGTATGTATATCCAGCATTTACTGAAATCGCTCTGATAGGGTCAACAGTTATTGCAGAGTAGCATACTGTCATAGGTGACTGCCATTTTACATCTTTTCCCTCAATTCTGGATGCAATGACCTTCGCAACGTATCTACCTTCCGAATTTGCCGTATTTCCGCTTTTGCTAAATCCCATCGGCCTTACATCGCCGGCACAGAATACATACGGATCTCCTTTTACCTGATAGGTGAATGGATCGATATCGGCTTCCGCCCTGTTAAAGAGACTGTCTTTTGCCACGCCTGCAATTTCAAGAAGTTTTGATCCCCTGATATGAGGATATAAAGATGCATCTGTAAAATCAATCTCCTCGCCAAGCTCGGTTTCTATTCTTTTGTTATCTATATCTATAGAGGTTATTTTGGTTCCGGGAAGATACTCTATATAATCTTTGTAAAGCTCTTTAAAAGCGGAACCGAAACCATCTGCTTTTATCGTGAAATTCGGATTTTCATCAAGTAAAATCACTTTACCTTTTATGCCTTCATTTTTCATGAAATGGGCCATCATACAAGCTCTTTCATATGGAGCAGGAAGACATCTGTAGTTTCCGCCGGGAACTGTCATAACAAAATTTCCCTCTTCAAAATCCAAAAGTTTGGTTTTAAGACTCATATGCTCGCTTCCCGGTATAAAAGCGGCAGGATACTCCGTTCTGAGTCTGTTTTCAAGCTCTGTATCTCCTTTCGTCCATCCGCTGTAGTCGTAATCTATACCGGGTGATAGAACAAGATAGTCATAGTCAACATACCCTTCATTTGTAAAAACTTTTTTGGAAACCCTGTCAATATCATATACAGTCGCATTTAGATAGTAATATGAGTTGTTCCTTGCCGCCTGAAGATAATCATGTGTTAAAAACTCCAGATTTACCGCATCAACAAGCCAAAGGTTACTTAAGGGACATGAGAAGAAATGAGTTCTTTTTTCTATGAGAACCACATCACTCTTAGGACTCTGTTTTTTAAGATATTTTGCGATAGTAAGTCCCGACCAGCCACCTCCTACTATAACTACTCTCGGACCTTTTGGTTTTGAGAGAGGAGCTTTCTTTATCTTTAATCTTTCCGGGATTTTATCCTCTTTATCATCCGAAGATGCAAAAGCCGCAGATGCTGCTGCTAATGCAGATAATTTAAAAATATCTCTTCTTGAAATAGCCATACATATCCTTTTGTTTTTTTATTTGGTGCCGCTAAATATATTCATTAAAAATAATAATATTCATCAACTGAATTTATGGTAAACGGGTATAAATACCTCTTATTTTTTCTTAAATTGTTAACTATAAGTTTTGGTTATCAGTTTAGATGTAGAAAATATTTCAGGAGTTGTTTTAGGTGTATTTGAGACTCAAATTTTGAAAAATTTGAGAGGAAGTATGGAAAAGAGTTTTACATTGGTCTCTCCATTCCTAAATCTTTCAATCTCAAAAAGAGATTTGGATGATTCTTCTTAATATCTTTTATAAGCTTCTTTATATCTATATCGAGCAGATTCTTGTCTTTGGACTCTGCCAGTTTTTTTTTGATTTCTTGCATGGCAACAACCCAAACATCATTGAAATCAACCGGTAGATTTTCCAAAATCGCCTTTTCTAGTTTTAGATTGAAATTTTCATACTTTGCTTCTCTAATTGAATTCAAAAGTTCGATAAAAGATTCCATGGAAGAGAGTACGAAAACTTTTCCCTCTTCTCCTACTACGAACCATGGGGCGGTATCATCCCATCTACCCTGTAAAAGCTCTAGAGTCTTTCTATTCGGGTCATCGGTACCGTTTATTTTTACTACCGTAACGTTTTCTGGTTTTTCTACTCCCAGTTCGTGTGCAAGTTCACTAATACTTCGTAAAACTGCCAGATTGTTGTCTGCTTTTTTGATCTCCACCGATTCTCCTCTCAAAACTTCATTTCTGCACTGAATATATTATATCTTTTTAAAAATATCTCTTCATTAAGTTCAAGTTTTTTTGCAAGTTTTTCTCCGATTAGCTTGTAATAAAGATTTATTTTGACACTCTCGGAACCAGCCGGAATCTTTAAAGAAAATTTTCTTGTCTCATAAGGATTTAGTCTGCTGTCGTCTTCTATTTTCACTGCAAGATGAGGAATTGTCTCTCTGTCTCTTTTATCTCTGTATTCAACTCCAAAGATTTCGGAAACACTCTTTTTTAAACCGTTTTCAAGCAAAAAAACAGCTTCAAGAACCACTTCTCTTGATCCAAATCCCGTAGGTACTTTATGCGGAGTCAGATTTTGCAATGTTATAAAAATCAAATCTTCTTTTTTTTCCGTGCCTACTTTTAATGCATTATTCAAAATATCACCGTTTCTGGCCCCCATAAAGAGATGGCTTCTGATTTTCCTTATATTTATATCATATCCATCGAACTTTTTCTCCGTCAGCCTGCCATCATGTTTTTCGCTCATATGACAATCAACACATTTCTTTTTACTACCTGACTCTTCATATTCCATACCGGTAGAATATATTATCTTGCCGTAAATGTTTCTGCCGTTATAGTGACATACAAAACAGAGTCTGTTCGGATTTAAGAAATGTTCACCCTGTTTTGTTTTATGATAGGGAGATCTGGCATCGGCAAAAGGACCCACCATGGTATCGCTTGGTCCCCAGACTATGGCTTTATATCCTCTTTGAGCAGGGTCTTGGCTCTCTTTGATCTTTTCTATGTTATGGCATACTATACAGTTTACCCCATCTTTGACAAAACCCTGTTCGAAACTCTTTTTTATATCTTTTGCCTCTATACCAAATCCCGTAACAAACATGTCGCTTACATCGATTTTTTTCTCTCCTACCCTGGGATTGTGACACTGTGCACACTTCACTTCAAGTTCAATTACATTTTTATGAAGTTTTTTACTCATATAGACAAGCGTTTTTTTATACAGTTCATCTTTCGAGAAATGGGATTTGGAATGCCAGGAGGTTTTCCACTCACTGACTATTTTTTCATGACAGGTTCTGCACTTTTCGCTGACCGCAAATCTTGGATCAACATCCGCATATAAAAAAAATACAAAAAGAAAAAAGAGAACTGTGGCCAGTCTCATCATCACTCCTGGATGCTCTTATTTCTTTGTCTGTCAAGCCAAACCATGATTCCTTTTTGGGCATGAAGTCTGTTTTCCGCCTCTTCAAATACAACACTCTGCGGCCCTTCAAGAACCTCTTCGCTCACCTCTTCTCCTCTGTGTGCAGGAAGACAGTGTAAAAATATGGCATCTTTTTTTGCAAGCTGCATAAGAGTTGAATCCACCATAAAACCTGCAAAATCTTTCAACCTTTTTTCATACTCATCTTCCTGTCCCATAGATGCCCATACATCTGTAGTAACCACATCAGCATCCCTGACCGCTTCTTTAGGATCATTTGTAAGCAAAATTTCGGCACCACTCTTTTTTGCAAAAGTAAATGCATCTTCGACTATTTTGCTATCCGGTTCGTATCCTTTGGGAGTAGCGATTCTGAGCTCAAAACCCAGTTTTGAAGCCAGCATCAGCCAGCTATGAGCCATATTGTTTCCGTCACCGATATATGCCACAACCGGATTGTTCTCTTTTCTATGTTCAATCATTGTCATATAGTCTGCCATTAACTGAACAGGATGGTATTCATCAGTAAGGCCGTTAATAACGGGTACTTTTGAAAATTTTGCAAACTCTTCCAGTTTAGCTTGCGAATAGGTTCTTATCATCACCATATCCACCATTCTTGATATTACTCTGGCAGTATCTTTCATAGGCTCTCCACGGCCAAGCTGAAGATCGTTTTTAGAAAGAAAAAGGCCTATTCCGCCTAACTGATAAATACCAACTTCAAAACTGACCCTTGTTCTTGTACTGCTTTTCTCAAATATCATTGCAAGAGTCTGGCCTTCAAGATAGGGAACAAATTCTCCCTTTTTGGCCTCTTTTTTTATGGATATCGCCAAATCTATAATTTCCAATATCTCTTCTTTGCTGAAATCTCTCAGCGTCAAAAAGTGTTTCAACACATATCCTTTGCAAAAAATAAAAGGTAATTATATCAAAACGTAGAATAAGGTAGAAGGTTGGGAGATAAAGGCAGAAGGTAGGATTTAACTTATCTTTTTATCCTTCTGCCCTGACCCTTCTATCCTTCTGACAAAATCTTGGCAACCTCTTTTGCGTGATAGCTGATGATAATATCGGCTCCAGCTCTTTTGAAACTGATCATTGTCTCCATCATAACTTTGTCATAATCGATAACACCTGCTTTTGCAGCCATTTTAAGCATTGAGTATTCGCCGCTCACATTATATACGGCAAGTGGAAGAAGGGTATTCTCTTTTATCGTCTTTACAATATCCAGATACGCAAGAGCCGGTTTGACCATAAGGATATCTGCGCCTTCTCTTTCATCTTCTAGGCTCTCCAGCAGAGCTTCTCTTGAGTTTGCAGGGTTCATCTGATAACTTCTTCTGTCACCGAAGCTGGGAGCAGACTCTGCAACGTCCCTGAATGGACCGTAATAACTGCTTGCAAATTTGGTCGAATAACTCATAATAGGAATATTGATAAATCCGTTACTATCTAACGCTTCCCTGATAGCTGTTATCATTCCGTCCATCATACCACTGGGCGCTATCATATCCGCACCGGCTTTGGCGTGTATAACCGCCTGTTCGCCAAGGATCTCCAGAGTAGCATCATTATCCACAGTCTGACTTTTCGGATCGAGTATACCGCAATGTCCATGATCTGTATATTCACAGAAACAGAGATCCGTCACTACACACATATCGGGATGCTCCTCTTTTACAGCTCTTATAGCTTTGGCGATAATGCCGTGTTCACAAAGAGCATCGCTGCCTATACTATCTTTTACATCGGGAATACCGAAAAGTATTATTGAGTTTATTCCAAGAGCTTTAAGCTCTTCGCACTCTTTTAAAACTTCGTCGATACTCAGCTGAAAAACTCCCGGCATAGATTCTATCTCTTTTTTTATTCCGTTCCCGCTTCTTACAAAAAGAGGATATATGAAATCATTCATATCAAGCTTTGTCTCTTCTACAAGTTTTCTTAAAGCAGGATTAATTCTGAGTCTTCTAAATCTCTTAAAATACATTTGCACTTCCTTTTTGATATAATCACTGTAAAAGTTTTAAAACATAAGTGCCGTTTATTACATAGATAATCGCGCACTATCGCTAGAAGCGAGAGATGTTTTTCTTTCACATTTTACCAAAAGAAGAGAAAAATGAAGGTAAAAATTTCACAAATCGCAAATCTTCCGACAAAATTCGGTAATTTTAAAATACAGGCTTTCAAAGAGGGACATAAAGAACATCTGGTCATCTTTACCGATCCTATGCCAGACATACCTACTGTACGCGTTCATTCGGAATGCTTGACAGGAGATACTCTTGGCAGCAAAAAATGCGACTGCGGAGAACAGCTGAAATTTGCTCTGGACACTATATCAAATAGCGGCGGAATGGTAATTTATCTCAGACAGGAAGGCAGAAACATAGGACTGCTTAACAAAGTAAACGCATATGCTCTTCAAGACAGCGGTTATGACACAATAACTGCAAATCATCAGCTGGGCTTTTCGGCAGATGAGAGAACTTATGAGATAGTAGAATTTATACTAGAACATTTCGGAATAAAAAAGATAAAGCTTCTTACAAACAATCCCAAAAAGATAGAGAGTCTTAAAAATGTTGAAATTGTACAAAGACTTCCGGTAAAAGTCGAACCAAACCCATATAATGAAGAGTATCTAAAAATTAAAAGAGAAAAACTGGGACATCTGTTATAAAAATCAAAAAGTTGCGACTTAAGGAAAAATTTTGACCAAAACCAAAATAGATGATCTGAATCTGCCGGAAGATTTCTTTAAAAAGGCTGATGAGTTTGCCGATATTCTTCTTGAATGGAACAAAATACACAATCTAACAGGCGCGAAAGATATCAAGGAGATAGAAAAAAATATAATAGACTCTATAAAACCTGTCAAGTTTCTGCCAAAAGTAAAAACAGCTATGGATATAGGCTCAGGAGCCGGATTTCCCGGAATTATACTTGCGATGGCTATGCCTGATACAGAGTTTACGCTGGTTGAACCGAGAAACAAAAGAGCCTCTTTTTTGAATTATATAAAAACAAAGTTGGCACTCAAAAATGTAAAAGTGGAAAAAAAGAGGGTCGAAGAGCTTACGCCCAGGAAATTTGATCTGATAACATCAAGAGCAGTAGCGGCAAGCGACAAACTTTTAGAACTTGCCAAACCTTTTGCAAAAAATGATACAATATTTGTTTTTTATAAAGGCGACGAGGCCGTAAAAGAGGCCAAGGAGATCAAAAACGCCCAAATCATAAATGAAGGCAGAAGAAAATATCTGATTATCAAAGGTTTGAAATGATTATGAAAATATTGCTTTTACTCGTAGTTTTAGCGGCTGTATATTTTATATTTTTCAAAAAGAAAACTCCCCAGACGCAAAATATGTCAAAAGAGAAAAAAAGAAACGTTGACGAAGAGATTATGATAGAGTGCAGCAAATGCGGCACATATGTAAGTAGCAAAGAAGCAGTGATAAAAGACGGCAGGTTTTTCTGTTCGAAAGAGTGTGCGGGAGTTGGATAAAAAATATACCTTACCACCTATTACACATTACGAATCACTAACCAATCGGAGAAAAAAATGATAATAATAGGACATAAAGATATATCTGCCGATACTCTTTATAGAATAAAATCGTTCGAAGATATAGAGAAAACTCCTCCGAACACGACTGTGTTTTTTGATTTCGACATAGATTTGATGAAAAGGTGTATTGAAAATTCCGTAGAATTTGCAGTTTTTGTAAAGGATATAAAAGAGGCCCTCTTTGCAAACAGCATGTCGGCCAAATATGCCGTATGTGATAAATCAAAGGCAAAAGAGATACAGGAAATCGCAGAAAACTATCTTTTTGATACTAAAATCATCGCAAAAATATCTCTCGAATATGAAATAGAAAAATATGCTAAACTATCTATCGACGGAGTTCTTTTTGAGAGGTGACTGACAACCGATAAATTATCCATTTTCGAATTATGAGTGACCTATCACGGCTTTAAAGGGGGAAATTTATGGAAGCAGTAAAAACAGTTTTTCTTATGGCTCTTTTAACCATACTACTTGTATGGGTGGGAGGAATCTTTGGCGGAAAAACCGGTATGATAATAGCGCTTCTCTTTGCGGGCGTTATGAATTTCGTAAGTTATTTCTATTCCGACAAACTTGTTTTAAGACACTATCACGCTGTTGAAGTAGGTCCGAAAGAGGCCCCTGGACTTTATGCAATTGTGGAAAGGCTTTCCAAAAAAGCGGGTATTCCCATGCCGAAAGTCTATATAATTCCTGAAGAAGTACCAAACGCATTTGCAACTGGAAGAAATCCAGAACATGCTGCTGTAGCCGTCACCGAAGGGCTTTTGAATCTATTGAACGAAGAAGAGGTTGAAGCTGTTCTGGCGCATGAACTCAGCCACGTAAAACATTACGATATTCTTATAGGTACAGTTGCCGCCACAATAGCCGGGGCTATTGCAATGCTGGCAAATATGATGCAGTTTGCGGCATTTTTCGGCGGTGGAAGAGATGACAACAGACCAAATCCTATAATAATGCTTATTATGTCCATTCTGCTTCCGATTGCCGCTGCCATCATCCAAATGGCGGTAAGCAGAAGCAGAGAATATATGGCAGACGAAGGTGCGGCAAAAATCACAGGACATCCCGAATGGCTTCAAAGCGCTCTTATAAAACTGGAAGAGTATAACCGAAGAGGTATGCTCCCCGAAGCGACGCCCGAAACAGCACATATGTTCATTATAAATCCCTTTACAGGCAAAAATATAAATTTTGCTACACTTTTTAGTACCCACCCTTCTACTGAAGATAGAGTAAGAAGACTTGAAGAGCTTAAAAAAGAGATGTTTGTGTGAGTGTTAGTGCGGGTGTAGGTGAAAGCTCAATCACCGATCACCAATCACAAGTCACGAATTACGAATTTAGTACAAGTAACAGGCTACATTTGCCTGTTTACCACTCTTTTTAAAAAAGGCGAGAGTTTTACTAGGATTTCGTAACTTATCGTGTTGAAAAATCTTGCACATTTTTTTGCATCATCAATTATACAAATTTCTTGCTTTTGGCTATCGATACTCATACTGTCCATAGATACTCTGCCGAGTATCTTCTCTCCTCCCGGCAAAATATATTCCCTTGAGCCGTCGAGTCTAAAAAATCCGTCCGCATATCCTATATCGTATGTGGAAACAACTATATCCCTATCAGCTTCAAAAACGCCTCCATATCCTAATCTCTGGCCTTTTTTGAGTCTTTTTGAAGCTATCTTTTCACCCCACAGCGAAAGAACCGGCTTTAGTTCCGGCATATCAAATACCTCATCGCTTTCCAGGTAGCCATATGCAGCGATTCCCACTCTTGCAAAATCCTCATCAAAACTCTCACTTCTAAAGAGCGCTGCAGAGTTGCAGGAGTGAAAAAGAGGTCTTTCAAATCCAAACTCATAACACAGTTCCAAAACTCTTTTCTTCGCTTTCTCAAATCTCTTTTTCTGCCAGAAAAGTTCCGTACTGAGCTCATCCGCGCTTCTGAAGTGGGTAAAAACACCTCTTAAAACCAGTCCTCTTTTTTTAATCAGATCAAAAGCTTCTTTTGTCTCTGATAGCTCTATACCGTTTCTGTGCATACCGGTATCAATTTTCAGTTCAACTGTTGAAAAGGGAGGGATTTTTTTCAGATCCTCTATACAATTTACGGTTATTCCGATATTTGGTATCGGTTTTTCTTGCGGTATTTCGGATAGAACAAGTATGTAACCGAAAAGTTTTTCTATTTTCAAAGCTTCCGCCATATTTCTGACAACCGCTTTTTCTATCCCAAACTCATATGCCAAAGCGGCCATCTCCTCAAGTCCATGACCGTATGCGTTGTCTTTAAGGACAAGGGCTACTCTTTTTTTTGAACCGGCTTTTTTTGAGACAATCTCAAGGTTTTCAAAAAAATTTTTTGCGTCTATTTTTATATATCCCATGATAAAATGGTATCGATTTTTCTATTTGAAATCACTGAACAAAGGAAAATTTTGAAAAGATTGCCGGCGGAATGGGAAAGACAAAGAGAGACGCTTCTGGTTTTCCCTCATGATGAGAGCGACTGGAACGAATATCTGAGCGATATTAGAAAAACATACATAGATATAGTCAAAGCTATTACAAAATATCAAAAATGCACCCTTCTTTGCAAAGATATAGAAGAGGCAAAAGACTGGTTCGCCGGTTTTGAAAATATCAACTTCATACAGATGGATACTAACGACACATGGATAAGAGACTACGGACCAATAACCATAAAAGCCGGCTCAAAAGCCAAATATCTTGATTTCTTTTTTAACGGCTGGGGACTCAAATATCCTGCAAATTTCGACAATCTCGTAAACAGAAAACTTTATGCTGAAAAATTTCTTGACAACCTGGAAACAATCGGGTTCGTTCTTGAAGGCGGCAGCATAGAGTCAAACGGCGAGGGCATAATCCTAACCACAAAAGAGTGCCTTTTGGAAGCCAACCGAAATCCCCATCTGTCGCAAAAAGAGATTGAGAACTCTTTGAAAAATTTTCTGGGTGCAAAAAAGATTTTATGGCTCAATCACGGATTTTTGGCAGGAGACGATACAGATTCGCATATAGATACACTGGCAAGATTTATCAAAAAAGATACTATAGTATACGTAAAGTGCGATGACCCTGAAGATGAGCATTTTGAAGAGCTCTTAAAGATGGAAAAAGAGCTGAAAAGCTTCAAAGATTTGAACAAAAAATCTTTCACTCTTGTTCCTCTGCCCTGGATATCTCCAAAATTTTATAAGAATGAGAGACTTCCGGCAACATATGCAAACTTCCTTTTCATCAACGATGCCATTTTGGTTCCGGTATACGGCGATAAAAATGATAAAAAAGCAGTTGAACTGTTTAAAAATCTTCTTCCTGACAGAGAAGTCATACCTGTCGACTCATCCGTTCTTATAAGGCAGCACGGCTCGATACACTGCGCATCAATGCAGATACCGATGTTATAGTTTTAAAAGCACTTATTGGATATAATTGCATAAATTTTATAAGGAATAGAATGAAAAGATTTATCTTTTATATCGTTTTTTTCTCAACCTTTATTTATGCCGAAATAAACGTTGCAGTATCGATAATGCCGCAAAAGTTTTTTGTCGAAAAAATTGCCGGAGATTTGGCCAATATAGAGGTAATGGTGCCTCCTGGAAGCTCTCCGGCCACCTATTCGGTAAAACCGGGGCAGCTTAAAGATTTGAAAAAGGCATCTGTATATTTTTCAGTCGGTGTACCTTTCGAAAAAGCTTGGCTGAAAAGATTTCACTCGGTAAACAAAAAACTTATCATAGCCGATACATCAAAATATATAAAAAAGATTCCCATGGAAACGGATCATCATCATGAGGAAGAACATGAGCATAATCACGAACACGGCTCCCTCGATCCGCACATCTGGCTGGCGCCGCCTCTTGCCATTTTGCAGGCACGTGTAATTTTGGAAAATCTAGTCAAATTGGATCCAAAAAACAGTGCTGTATATTTCAAAAACTATAACGATTTTGTCAAAGAGTGTGCCTATCTCGATACCAGAATTTTTCAAGCAATAAGAAAGATACCAAAAAAAGAGTTCATCGTCTATCACCCCTCATTTGGATATTTTGCCAAACTTTACGGACTCAAACAGATAGCAATTGAGAAAGAGGGCAAAGAACCCGGCATGAAACATCTCAAAGAAATTATAGATTTTGCAAAGAAAAAAGATATAAAAGTGATCTTCGCAGAGCCTCAGTTTCCCAAAAAAAGTGCCGATTTCATAGCAAAAAAAATAGGCGGTATTGTTCTTTTGGTAGACCCGCTTGCATATGAGTGGGATAAAAATCTTTTAAAGGTGGTGGAGGCGTTTGAAAAAGCCGGCAATAAGCGTTAAAAATCTTTATTTCAAATATGATAAAGAATTTGTGCTTCAGGATATAAGCGTTGATATTTATGAAAACGACTATATTGCCGTCATTGGACCAAACGGTGGCGGCAAATCTACATTTGTCAAAATTTTGCTGGGTCTTTTGAAACCCGATAGAGGGGAAGTAAAAATATATGGGAAAAAACCCGAATATGCAAGAGAGCTCATTGGATATCTTCCGCAAATGATAAATTTCAACTTGGATCTTCCCATATCTGTGGAAGAGGTGGTACTCCAAGGAAGGCTTAAAAAAGGAAAACTCTTTTACAGCAAAGATGACCGAAAAAAAACAGATGAGACTTTGTCAAAAATGGGACTGACAGGTCTTAAAAAAAGAAAAATTGAGGAGCTCTCGGGAGGCCAGAGGCAAAAAGTACTTATTGCAAGAGCCCTATGTTCAGAGCCTAAAATTTTGATTTTCGATGAGCCGACTGCATCGATAGATATAGAAGGACAAAAAGAGATATATAAAATTTTAAAAGAGCTTGACTTAACCAAAATCGTTATAAGTCATGATATAAACATTCTGTTTGAAGGGGTAAACAGAGTAGCTTATATCAACAGAAAAATATATATGCATGAAGAAGTTGATATCAATCTCAAAAGAGAGGGGCATTTTTGTGAAATGGAACTTCTAAATCACTTTAAGAGCTGCAATGCTGGAACTGTTTGAAAACTCTATATATGCATCGCTGCTTTTATCTGTGGCAATAGGAATTATCGGATCGTTGATGCTTATAAATAGATACGGGTTTCTAGCCGCATCTATTGCACACGGAAGCTACGGCGGTGTCGGGATGGCCATATATTTTGGTTTTTCGATACTTTTGGGAGCCACTCTTTTTTCTATAGCACTTGCACTGCTTTTATCGTATATCACATATAAAAATCCTCATAGAAGCGATACGCTTATAGGCGTTATATGGGCAGTCGGCATGAGTATAGGTATTATATTTACAAATCTGGCTCCGGGATACAATGTGGACCTGATGAGCTTTCTTTTTGGCGATATTTTGATGGTACCTGAAACCGACCTCTACTATATGGCCGTGGTTGATATTGTTCTCATCGTGTCGGCGGTAATATTTTATAATCATCTTTTGGCTCTTTCCTACGACAGGGACTTTGCTCTTTTAAGAGGGGTAAACGTAAAAGCGCTGCATACATTTGTACTTGTGCTTATAGCACTCACAGTCGTTATGAGTATCCGTTCGGTAGGGCTTATACTTGTTATCGCACTTTTCAGTATACCGCCGTATATTGCCGAAAAATTTACAAAAAACCTGAAAGAGATGATGGTACTTTCAGCCTCTCTTTCTGCCATTTTCTGCCTTCTTGGACTTTACGTAGCATATGTTCTTGATATTCCGGCAACTGCATCTATTATACTTACTGCAGCTCTTTTTTTTGCTCTGGTTTTTTTTAAAAATATGAACAGCTATAAAACATAAAAAGGATCGGATATGAAAACCGCTCTTATACAGCAAAAATATCACGTCACCAAAGAGGCGACAATACAAAAAAGCGTGCAGATGATAAATGAGGCGAAAGAAAAAGGGGCTGAACTGGTTGTTTTACAGGAACTCCACCAGGGCCCCTATTTTTGCCAATATGAGAACACCGCCTTTTTCGATATGTCCGATGATTTTAAAAAAGATACCAAATTTTGGAGCGAGATAGCAAAAGAGTACTCTGTTGTACTCGTGGCTTCACTGTTTGAAAAAAGAGCACCGGGAATTTACCATAACACTGCGGTTGTTTTTGATAATGACGGCACAGTCAGAGGCAAATACAGAAAAATGCATATTCCGGATGATCCCGGATTTTATGAAAAATTCTATTTTACTCCCGGAGATACAGGATTTGAGCCCATTGAGACCAGTATAGGAAAATTAGGTGTTTTGGTATGCTGGGACCAGTGGTATCCAGAGGCCGCGAGAATAATGGCTCTCAAAGGAGCCGAGATACTCATATATCCCACTGCAATCGGATGGTTTGATGAAGATAGCGAAGATGAGAAAAAAAGACAGCTTGAAGCATGGATAACTATACAAAGAGGCCATGCTGTTGCAAACGGCCTTCCGGTGGTATGCGTAAACAGGGTGGGATTTGAAGATGATGAAAGCGGCTGTTTAAGCGGTATCAGATTTTGGGGCAACTCATTTGCGGCAGGACCGCAAGGAGAGATATTAGTTTTGGCTTCAAACGACAAAGAGGAGGTTTTAATAGTTGACATCAATAAAAAAAGAACGGAAGATGTCAGACGTATATGGCCCTTTTTCAGAGACAGACGTATTGATGCCTACAGTGATATACTAAAAAGATACTGTGACTGATGCTTCAGAATATCGCAGCTCTTCTTCTGTTTTTTTCCCTGGGATTTCTTCTTAAAAACCGCTTTGGCGAAAATGGAATAAAAGCTCTTATAGATTTTGTAATATATGTGGCATTGCCGGCTGCAGTAGTTTACAACATCTACTATCTTAACTTCAGCTTCGACCTTCTAGGTATCATTATTCTTGGCTGGACAGCTGTTTTGGCCTCCATTGGCCTTTCATATATTTTTGGCAGGATTTTGAAACTTGATAAAAAGACGCTTATAGTGTTTATAATCATGGCCACATTTGGAAATACCGCTTTTATGGGCTATCCTTTTACAGAGGCTCTTCTTGGAAAAGAGGGACTGGGATATACGATACTTTTTGATAATTTTGCCTCATTTGTACCTGTTATGACTCTCGGCATTCTTCTTCTATCGTTTGCATCATCCAAAAAAAGAAGAGGAATGGATTTTACAAAGATTTTGACCTTTCCTCCGTTTATAGCCATATTTACAGCAATTTTTCTAAAATTTTTCAATATTCCTGACTTCTTGCTAAGTGCTCTGGATGTTTTGGGAAGCAGCGTTACACCGCTGGCTCTTTTTGCAGTTGGAGCAAGTATAGATATAAAAGGGATTTTCAAAAAAAGTTCACTGATAACTGCCATTCTTGCGGTAAAAATGGTGATTATACCGATTTTTGCCCTGCTGATACTCTATATTTTACAAATCACCCTATCAACAGCATATAAAGCAGCGATAATCGAACTTTCCATGCCTCCGATGGTGCTCGCTTCAATACTTGTAATAGACGAAGGACTTGATAAAGACCTTGCAGTAGGAAGTGTTGCTTTGGGAATTATCATATCCTTTGTAACCGTACCGGCAATTTTTTATCTAAGCGGTATTTTGTTTTAATCCGGTTTTCTCTCTCCATAAAACAACTCTGTCTTTGCCTTGTTTTTTTGCTTCATAGACTGCTATATCCGCTTTTTCTATACAGTTATCCAGATCAATGCACTCTTTCTTTGTGCAGCATAGCGCAACACCGATACTTACCGTGATTTTTAGTTCAGGATGCTCTTCGAAACTGATTTTTTTTATAATTTTTCTCAGCTTTTCTGCTATTTTTTCCGCCTTGTCCAATTCCAGTCTAAATAGAATTATAAGAAACTCTTCTCCACCATATCTTATAACCTCATCTGTTACTCTTATATTATCAACCAGTACCGCAGCAATTTTTTTCAAAACTTTATCTCCAAACTGATGACCGTACTGATCATTTACTCTCTTAAAATTGTCAATATCTAAAAACAAAACGGCATATTTTATATTGTCTCTTTTCTGTATTTTCATACATATCGAACTTAGGTAGTTTCTGTTTCCTACATTTGTCAAAGGATCAAAAAAAGCAAGAGGAGAAACTTTTCTTATTATATCACCGGCAGAGATTATACCTTTGAGATTTCTATTCTCATCCACAACAGGTAGATGTTTTATACCCATTTGAGAAAAAATTTTCATAGTTTTCAGAATATTTTCATTCTCTTCTATAGTTATAAGACTTTTTTTATCACTGAAGAGTTTAAGGATCTTTCCAATAGGCATATCGATATATCCTGCTACAAGCATCTTTATGATGTCTCTTTCGGTAATAATATCAACTGCCCGAAAATTTTTATCGACTACTATGACACTTCCGATGTTTTTACTCCCCATCATATCTATGACTTTTTCAGCTCTCTCTTTTGTATTGACTGTAACCGGATCTTTTGTCATAAAATCTTTGACTTTCATTTTATTTCTCCATAGCTTCGATACAACTGATTTCAACTGTCAATCAACATTATTTTTGCCAAACCCAAAAATGCAAAAAAACCTACTACATCGGTAACAGTTGTAAGCAAAACACTGCTACCGACAGCAGGATCTGAACCTATCTTTTTAAGAAGAAGCGGTATAACTGCACCGAAAAATCCGGCTGCCAGAAGATTTATTATCATTGCAAGAGCTATAACAACACCCAGCATATAATTATTGAACCATACATAAGCTATGGCTCCCATTACCAACGCAAAAATCATACCGTTCAAAAGTGCAACAATTATCTCTCTTTTTAATGCCTCTTTGGCATTTTCAAAATCTATTTCCCCCAGTGCAAGTTTACGCACTACAACAGTCAGCGTCTGTGTACCAGCATTTCCTCCCATTGATGCTACAATAGGCATCAACACCGCAAGCGCTACATATTTACTTATAGTCTCATCAAAAAGTCCTATTACAAAAGAGGCGAGAATTGCGGTCCATAAATTTAAAAAAAGCCATAAAGCTCTTTTTTTTGTAATGATCTTAATATCATCTTCCTCTTCTGCTTCATCTTGAACACCTGCCAGATTATATATCTGTTCCGTCGCCTGATCTTCAATAAGATCGATAACATCATCTGAGGTGATACGTCCCAAAAGTCTTCCCAAATCATCAACAACAGCTATAACAGGAAGATCATAATCCTCAAATTTTTTAATTACCTCAGCAATCGGATCAGTAGCTTTTACAAATATCGGTTCATATTCTTTGTTTTTTATAATATCTTTAAATTCTCTATTAAAATCAAAAACAATCAAATCTTCAAGAGGAATAACAGCTTTTAGATGGTTGTCGTCATCTACAACATATACCTGATGGATATTTTCAAGCTCTCCTTGCTCCTTTTTTTCTCTGAGTCTTTTGATGGCTTCTTCTATAGTCTCTTCAAGCTTTGCATCAAAAACCTCTGTCTGCATATAAGCACCGGCCTGGTTCTCTTCATAGGAGCTGAGTTTTTCAATCTCCTCTTTATCCTCTTCGCTAAGGTTTGCATGAACCTGACGCTCTTTTGCAACATCGACCTCTTCGATATCTTTCATCAGGTCGGTTGCATCATCCGATTCGAGCTCTTCAACGGCCTGTGCCAGTTTTTCAACAGAAAGATGCTTTATCGCATCCTCTTTCATAGATTCGGGAAGTTCCAAAAGAACATCACCCAAAACATCTTTCGGAAGTTTTTTTAGGTAATTGTAATAAGCCTTTTCATCCTGTTTTTTCAGTTTTTTTAGATAATTTGCAATTTCGGAAGGATGCAAAAACTCGTTAAACTCTTTGTTTTTAAGAAGATTCTTTATCTTTTTGCCGACTTCGGTAAATTTCAGTTTATCCATTAGTACCCTCCATCGGCTTGTCAGATATATCAGCAGAACCGTTTAGATAGACAAACCTGTCAATTTTTTCCTGTTTTATCGGCCGAGCTACTCTGATTATAGCCTCTTCGATCTCTTTTTTATAACTCGCTTTTCTTTTCATAAACTCTTTTCTTTTCTTTCCGGCAAGATAACTTTTTGTAACTTTTACTACCCTTAGAGGATTTATCGGCCTGTTGTATTTATAAAGACCAAAATGCAGATGTGGTCCGGTACTAAGACCCGTACTGCCTACATATCCGATAACCTGACCTTGTTTGACCCACTTACCTCTTTTTATACCTCCTCTGAATTTTGACAGATGAGCATATAGAGTTTTGTATCCATCCTGATGTCTTATAATAACAGTATTTCCATATCCTCCTTTGCGTCCCGCAAATATTACTCTACCGCTTCCGGCCGCTCTTACAGGCGTTCCTCTCCTTGCTCCGAAATCCACTCCCAGATGTGCCCTATATTTTTTAAGAACAGGATGAAATCTCCTTAGAGTAAATTTTGAAGTTATCCTTGCATGCCTAACTGGCCTTTTTAGCAAAAATCCCTCGACCTCCCGTCCTTTTTCATCATAATATCTACCGTCAAAAAGATATATAAAGTGCTTTTTACCTCTAGTTTCCACCATAGCAGCTTCTATGACAGGGGTTCCAAAAGGCTTTCCAAGTCTCTGTTTTTGATTGTAAACCACTACAACTTTGTCGCCTTTTCTGAGAGATCTTTTAAAATCGATACTATTTTTGAAAGCTGATATAAATTCATTTGCAAGTTTTATGTTTTTTGTATTTTCCACAATATCCTGATATGGGGAATGCTCAATAGAGATAACAAATCTGTGTCTCTGTTTTTGATAGACAATAGGCAAAAGTTCAAGCACATATTTTCCGTCTCTTTGAGCAATATGAAGCTGAAGCTCTTCACTTATAGGGATAAGTACCTGGGTAATTTTTCCCTTTTCTCTTAAAACATAGTAATCGACTCCTGCTCTTATCTCGTCTGCCAACTCTTTTTCTTCACGATCAAGATCATAATATATTTTTGCCGGAAGAGAATTTTTTTCCAAAAAGGTTATCAGTGTCTCACCGCTCTCCCACTGTTTTTCTTCCAGTACGGCAGCAGTAAGAAAAACAGATAAAAGCAGTATCGCATACAATACACGCATTATTTTTCAGCTCCAAAATCCAAAAATTGGTAAATTTGTAGTATTTTATTCAAAAGGGGCTTAAAAGGCGGTTACTTAAAAACACAGAAGCCTCTAAACACCTTTTTAAACAAATTTGAGTATAATCTGAAAAATCGGTTTAGGAGAAAATAGTGAAAAAATTGTTGGCTTTTTTTGCATTTATACCACTGCTTTTTGCACAAGCACAAACCATTAATATAACAAGTGAAATTTTAAATGAGGGCAAAGAGATAGCAGAGATAAAAAAAACAGCTGCACCTGTAGGTAGCAGCGGAATAGTAATACACAAATTCGATGACAAACATTCCACAATTGTTGCACATGCAACTATCATTGAAAAAAAAGCGGATAGAGATATAGTAAAATTTTCTGTTTTCAAGGCTCTTGCCCAGGAGGCTCTTCCCGTCCCAAATCTCAAACCGGAAAAGGGAGATAAAGTAATACTCAAATATCTTTATGACAGAGGCCTTATAATATCCCCCAACAAACAGACATACGATGCTATAAAAAAGAGATATAAAGATATCGAATGGATACATCCCGACCTTTTTGCAGCCGAACTTTCCAAAAGCGGTACGGCAGCACCTACAAAAGAAGATTTTCAAAAATTTTGCGAAGAGTACTCTTTGGGAATTGTATATTTTGCTGTTGAAGATATAGGCTATACAGTAGATTGTGTAAGTTTCAAACCAGTTTATAAAGAGAAAAATGCAATATTGTCAAAAGAGAATTTCAAACTCCCTTTCTATTCGAGAGTGGAAGAGATTCAGACAAGCTGGTTCAGTTTTTATAAAACAACCGAGATAAAAGACTATACAAACTATTACAAAAATCTTTTGGAGACAAAATGATTGATAAAACCCATATAAAAAATCTGAAAAAACTCATAGGTGAAGAGAATGTAAAAGATGATAAAGCCCATCAGATAGCATACTCTTATGACGCTACAAGAGAGCATTACGAGCCCGATGCGGTTCTTTTCCCAAGAGACGAAAATGATGTAAGCAAAATTTTAAAATATTGCAACGAACATAAAATCCCAGTAGTTCCAAGAGGTGCCGGCAGTGGCTTTACCGGCGGCGCTCTTCCAAAAGAGGGAGGAATAGTACTTGCCGTTGAAAAATATATGAACAAAATCCTAGAAATCGATATGGAAAATATGGTGGCAAGGGTTCAGCCAGGCGTTATAAATAAGGATTTACAGCGTGCAGTCGAAGATGTGGGACTCTTTTATCCGCCTGACCCTGCAAGCCAGGAATATTCAACCATAGGCGGAAATGTAGCAGAAAACGCCGGCGGTATGCGAGCAGCAAAATACGGAATTACAAAAGATTATGTGATGGCCCTTCGAGCCGTACTCCCAAACGGCGATATCATAAGGGCAGGGAAAAAGACGATAAAAGATGTGGCAGGTTATAATATTACAGGCATATTAGTAGGCAGCGAAGGCACACTCGCCGTAATAACGGAGATTACACTCAAACTCATATCCAAACCAAAACTTACAAAAACTGTAATGGGGATATTTCCGAGTGTGGATGCAGCTATGCAGGCTGTCTACAAATCTCTAGCAGGCGGAGCCAATCCGGTAGCTATGGAGTTTCTTGACAACCTGACCATAAAAGCGGTGGAGGAGAAATATAGCAAAGGGCTTCCTACAGATGCCGGAGCAATACTGATAAGCGATATAGACGGAAATGTGGAAGAAGAGATCGACTATCAGATAAAACTGCTTGAAAAATTTTTCACACAAAACGGCTGTCTTGATTTCAAAATAGCAAAAGACGAAAAAGAGGCTGCCGATATCTGGTTCGCAAGAAGAAACGCCAGTCAGTCGATAACTATATACGGCAGCAAAAAGATAAATGAAGATATAACTGTACCTAGAAGCAAACTACCCGAGCTTTTGAAAGAGATAGAAAAAGTCGGTAAAAAATATGGCCTGAAAATCCCCTGTTTCGGACATACAGGAGACGGAAACGTACATACAAACGTAATGGTTGACAAAGATGACCCACAGGAAGTTAAAAAGGGATACGAAGCCATAGAAGAGATATTTAAAATAACAGTCAAACTCGGAGGTACTCTAAGCGGGGAACATGGTATAGGTCTTAGCAAAGCACCATATATGAAAATAGCTTTCAGCGAAGAGGAACTCAATCTTTTCAGACAGATAAAAAAGGCATTTGACCCGAACAATATACTCAACCCCGGAAAAATGGGACTGTAAAACTTATAGTCATCAGCAAAAACAAAAGCTGAAAAGTGACGACCAATAATATAAAAGGCATACTTTGAAGCACTATTTTTTGAAAGTAAAAGAGTTATACAGAAAAATTTACGATACTGAGATAACTCTTTATGCTTCATCTCTCAGTTTTCATACAATATTTTCCATAATACCTCTGCTTCTTATCTCTTTTTCCATCTTTACAAGACTTCCGAGCTTTCAGGACTATTATGAGAAAATAAAAGATTTTATCTTCTCAAACCTTATGCCCACACATCAGGAAATTGTAACAAAATATCTTGAAAATTTCTTGCAAAACAGCTCAAAACTCGGAATTATCGGTTTTGTTTTTGTGATATTTGCTTCTATTATGTTTTTCCAAAACTACG
The DNA here is from genome assembly GCF_015100395.1 of Nitrosophilus alvini. Lineage (NCBI taxonomy): Bacteria > Pseudomonadati > Campylobacterota > Epsilonproteobacteria > Nautiliales > Nitratiruptoraceae > Nitrosophilus > Nitrosophilus alvini. The sequence goes on from NZ_AP022847.1 coordinate 1,525,968, forward strand.
AACATATAGTCAATAAAATTTTCAAAAGCAGACAGAGAAGATTTTGGGACTCTCTTGCTACTTACTGGACTCTTATGACGCTTGGCCCTATTGCGCTTGCCCTTTCATTTTATCTCTCAAACTTTATACAAAATCTACTTGACAGATTTGAATATACAAACTGGATAAATTTCCTTTCAATATTTCCATACCTCATAATTTGGGGACTTTTTTTTGTTACATACATCATATCGGCAAATACGAAAATAGACCCTAAAGCTGCCGGGATATCCTCTTTTATCGCTTCAATAGTATGGTATATAGGTAAATCGCTTTTTGTATATTATGTGCTTTACAGCAAAACATATCTGACCATCTACGGCTCTTCAAGTGTAATACTTTTCTTCTTTCTTTGGATATATCTATCTTGGATAATCTTTCTTTATGGACTAAAAATCTGCTACGTTATAAATCAAAAAGAGAGTATTAAAAAGGAAAAGAAGATAGAAAAAACCTCTGTTTAAAATCGATAGCAAGGATAAAAAAATATAAAAAATAAAAATCTCCAAAGGTGTGCCAAACCTAAAAGTTTCAAAATCCAATGAAAAAAGAGCTTCTATCAGAAAATCCAGAATATCTGCTAATCCGGAAATATGAAGTATTATCTCTATCGGATAAAAAACGGAAAAGAGCATAGTTGCAAAGGGTGAAAGAAACTGGTACCAGCTGAAACTCTCGAACCAAAAATGAACAATAGGTATCATAGCAAAAAATACCCAGAAATTGAGAGCCATAAAAATCTGCCATTTTTTGAGATGAGAAAAGTAGTGCACAAAAAGATATATATAAAATATTCCGGCAACAGAAAGCCAAAATCCGACTGAAAATATAAATCTTGGGAAAAGAGCTAGTATCAGCATAACTGCAAAAAAGAGTGTGGTAAAAGAGAAAATTTTAATATGTCTGTCATACAGATAAAAGGCTACAGCGCTCATAAAAAATGCTCTCACCAAAGAGGGAATAAAATCGAGAAATAAAAGATAAATTCCGCACACAAACAAAACTGCGATCATTATATCTTTTGTTCTGTTTCGATATGGAAAATATCTGTTTTGAAAAGGTTTGTACAAAATACCGAATATCATAAAAACAATAGCAGAAATAATACCCAGATGAAAACCGCTTATGGCTACAAGGTGACTAAGCCCCAGGGCGGAAAGTTTATCTCTAAACTCTTTAGATACAGCGGAAGCTACTGCAAGGGCAGGAAAAAGCTCTTTAGAATATCTTCCTTCATGCATGGAAGAGATATATTCAGCGATACGTTTTTTGAAGCTTTCCCCCGGATATACACCTGCAATATAAGAAGGAGCATAGAAGTTTTTGAGATACTCGAAAAAGGAGAGCCTCTTTCTTTTTAAAAAAAGCATTATATCCACATCTCTTCCGATAAGATTTTTCAATTTTTCTCTTGAAGTGGTATAAAAAACAAAGCCCTCTTTTGATTTGAGTTTCAGAACAAGATAATCTTTTTTCGGATACTGATTCAAAACTTCTGCAGTTGTAAAAAATTTTTCGGACTCTGAAAGCTTCAGAAATGTACGGTATTCCAAAAGAAGTGACAGGGAAAATATAAAAAACAGGAAAAGAGATATAAAAGATATCTCTTTGAAACTTTCGGCAAAACTCAGCTCAATCTTTTCCACGAAACGGCTTTATTTATATCTGCGGAAGATCCAGTTTTGTCTCTCTCATCTCAAATTCTCTGACTGTCTCTGTAGCCTCTTCGGCAAATTTTACATAATCTTTGTGAAAATAGAGTCTTACTATCCCGGTTGGACCGTTTCTCTGTTTTCCTATAATTATCTCTGCCTCTTCGACTCTTTTTTCCTGAAAATCTATATCGACTTTTTCACCTTTCTTGGCTGCCTCTTTCGCTTTTTCACGTGCCTCTTTGAGTTTGTATACATCATCTCTGTAGACAAAGAGTATCACATCCGCATCCTGTTCTATCGCGCCTGATTCGCGCAGGTCGCTAAGCATAGGACGTTTGTCGGGTCTGCTCTCAAGCGATCTGTTGAGCTGGGACAGAGCAATGATGGGAATTTCAAGCTCACGGGCAAGAAGCTTCAGACTCCTGCTTATTTCGCTTATCTCAAGATGTCTCTCTTTGTTGCCAGCTGCGTTCATAAGCTGAAGATAGTCGATAACAGCAAGAGAGACTTCGGGATGCTGAGATTTGAGCTTTCTCAGTTTTGCCCTCAGTTGATGGATATTTATAAGACCTTCATCATCTATAAAAAACTTCTTTTGCGCAAAGTCGTCGCATACCCGACTCACTTCAGCCCACTCCTGATCGTTTAGATTTCCTACCCTCAGGCGCTGAAGAGGAATGGAAGCTTTTGCACTCAGCATCCTCAGCATAAGCTGCTCCGCCGGCATCTCCAGAGAAAATATAGCTACTCCTCTGTTTGAATCAAGTACCTTTTGGGCAAGATTTAGGCTGAAAGCAGTTTTCCCCATCGACGGTCTTGCGGCTATGATTATCAGATCACCAGGAGAAAAACCGGCGGTTTTTACATTCAGATCGTGAAAGCCGGTATCGAGGCCTACTAGAATGGAATTTCCTCTCTCTTTCATCTTCAGCATATGACTTAACGTATCTTTTACAACTTCTTCGGACTCTTTGAAATCCCTCGCACTGCTCTCCTGGGTTATTTTATATAGTTTGGACTGTACAAGATCGACAACATCTGCTGCAGGAAGATCCTCTTCAACTGTGACTTTTTTAATCTCCGTCGTAAGATGGACCAGATCTCTTTTAACAGCTTTTTCCTTTATCTCTTTTATATAAGCAGCGGTATTAGACAGAGGGTTTGCCGACAAGACTTCCAAAAACTCATTTTCATCAAACTGGTTTTTATATATGAGTTTTTCTTTCAAAAACTCTTCATCTATAGGCTGGTCTTCTCTTTGGAGCTCTTCCATTGCGGCAAACAGATTTTTATGAAAGGGATGGTAAAAGTCCTGCGGTTTCAAAACAGCCGCAACATCTTCATAAACCGAAGGATCAAAAATAATAGAGCTTAGAACCGCTCTTTCTATGTTCAGATTGTATAGATGAGATTCCAATGAACTACTCCTGAGTCAACTGTTCTTTTGCAAGTTTTTCAACTTCTTCCATAAACTTTTCTACAAGTTTCTCTTCCGGAAGTTTTGCAACTACTTCGCCTTTTACCATAACAAGGCCTGTTCCTTTGCCATATGCTATGGCAACATCGGCATGCTGGGCTTCACCGATGGCATTTACTACACATCCCATGACAGATATTGTTAGAGGAGTTTTTATATGTTTGGTTTTTTCTTCCACCTCTCTTACCGCACTTACAAGGTCAGCCTCAATTCTACCGCAGGTGGGACATGAAACGATATTCACACCCTCTTTTGCCACACCGCTGTCTTTTAGTATCGCACGCCCGACTTCTATCTCTTTTTCAAGCTCTCCTGTTATAGATACCCTGATGGTATCTCCTATACCTTCAAGTAGCAGAGTTCCTATACCTATAGAAGACTTTACCGTAGCGTGGAAAATAGTCCCGGCTTCGGTCACACCCAGATGAAAAGGATATTCCACAAGTGGTCTGAGCATCCTGTTCGCTTCCACAGTAGTCTGAACATCACTGGCTTTCAAAGAGACTTTGATATCTGTAAATCCAAGATCTTCAAGATATTTTATATTGTAAAGAGCCGATTCAACCATAGCTTTTGCGCCATGGCCGTATCTGTCTTCAAACTGCTTCTCAAGACTTCCGGCATTTACCCCTATTCTGATAGGTATTCCCCTTTCCTGGCAGGCTTTTACTACCTCTTTTACTCTTTTTTTATCTCCTATATTTCCAGGATTTATCCTGATTGCATCTACTACTTCGGCCGCAATAAGAGCCAGTCTGTAATTGAAATGGATATCGGCCACAAGCGGCAGAGAAATACGCTTTTTTATCTCTTTCAAGGCATGGGCATCCTCATAATCAGGCACCGCGACTCTAACTATATCGCAACCGGCGAAATGAAGCCTTTTTATCTGTTCTACAGTAGCTTCCACATCCGCAGTTCTTGAAAATGTCATAGACTGTACAGAAATCAGAGCATCTCCGCCGACTGCAACATCACCGATATATATCTTTTTTGTAGGATATCTTTTTATCATTTTCTCTTTCTGGTTTGGTTTTCTCTTATTATACTCTTGTTGACTTAATTTCAAAATAGTATAAATAATTACAAAAATCTAAACGATATTCACCGGATCCATATCCACTTCGCAAAATGGTGTCTTAACTGCAGATATGGCTTTTATAAGATCTTTTGCGGAGGTTGAACGCAGAAGTATATTGTATCTGTATCTGTTCGCTATCCTCTCCAAAGGAGCGGGACCGCTGCCTATAATCTCAACTTCTTTGAAATTTTTCAATTTATCAAGGACATCCTGCATATTTTTTCTGGCTGTCTCTTCTTTTTTGTCAGAAAAGAGTAGCAATGCAAGCCTTTTGAAAGGGGGATAGAGATCTTTTCTACATTTAATTTCTTCTTTCAAAAATTTTTCATAATCTAGATAGTTTTTGAAAAACTCTTCATTCAAAGACTGAACTATCACCTCACCCTTCTCTTTTCTTCCACTTCTGCCGGCAATCTGTACAAGCAAAGAGACAGCCTTTTCCCTGGCCCTGTAGTCAGCCATATTCAGAATATAGTCTATCCCTAGGACCACGGAAAGTCCCACATCAGGATAGTCATGACCTTTGCTAAGCATCTGAGTTCCTACAAGTATATCTATCTGGCCTTTTGAAAACTCTTTTAAAATTTTTTTCAGCTTATTGTGCGTAGTTATCTCGTCCCTGTCAAATTTTGCCACATTCGTATGCGGAAAAATTTCTCTAAGTTCCTGAACTACTTCGGCAGTTCCTGGTCTGTTCGCCTGTAAAGAGCTACTTTTGCAATTGGGACACTCTTTTGGTATCGCCTGCGCATAGTCGCAGTAGTGGCACTTCAGTGCATTTTTGTCAAAATGGATACTCATTCCGACCGAACAGTAGGGACATTTTACAGCCTCACCGCACTCTTTGCAGATGAGATATTTGAAATTTGCCCTCGTAGGAAGAAAAACGATGGTCTGCTTTTTTTTCTCCAAAACTTTTTTGAGTCCATCTACCACTATCGGGGACAACGGTTCTGTTGACCTGTCGAAAATAAAACTTTTATTGGATGCGTAGAAGCCTCCTTTGAGTCTGAAAACAGGATATTTCTCCCAGCTTGATGCACAAGGAGTAGCACTTCCCAAAAGTACCGGAATATCAAGCTTTTTACCAAAATATACCGCTAGGTCTCTTGCATGGTATCTGGGGCGATTATGCGCTTTGTAACTGTCGTCGTGCTCTTCGTCTACCACTATCAAACCAAGATCAGTTATTGGCAAAAAAAGAGCAGATCTGGGACCAGCTACTATCTTTGTTTTGCCACAATAGATTCCGTCAAGTATCTCGTTTTTTCTTTTTTTTGTAAGCCTGCTGTGCCACACGGCTACACTGTCACCGAAAAACCTTTTGAGTCTCTCTTCCATCTGAGGTGTCAAAGAGATTTCTGGCATCAAAAATATGGCTCTTTTGTTCTCTTTTAAAAGATCTTCAAAATATTTCATATAAATTTCAGTTTTTCCACTCCCGGTATCACCGAAAAGAAGAGAGATTCGATGAGACTTTATAAAATTTAACGCCTCTGTCTGTTTAGGTGAAAGGGTGATGGAGGAAGAATTGAACATTTCGCTTTTTGTTTCTTCAACCTTTAGCCTTCTACCTTCTTCCTTCATAAATGGCACAAAAAGTCCCAATGCCTCACCAATTGAGCAAAAATAGTAGGTAGAGATAAATTTTGCAATTTCAAGATAGTTTCGGGGCAGATAAAACTCTGTAGTTTTTTCTACTCTTTTACACTCAAATTCCGGTTTTTCAACCTCTTCTAGAACATAACCTTTATAGATTTTTGATTTTATTTCTACTTCTACCAAGGCGCCGATATCGATTTTTTCCTCATACGAGTATGTCAAGATCAGAGGTTTGGAAGTTATTGCAACAAGAAAATATCTCATCTACTCATCAACTCTTTAAGTTTTTTTTCAATCTCTTTTTTCTTTGTTGGATTTTTCGTGTTTTTTAAAAGCCATTTCAGGTCTTCTATGGCCTGCTCTTTTTTTCCCTTCTGATTTCTCGCATATATCAGCAGCTCCTCCACCCACTCACTCAAAAGAATTCTGCCGAGTATTTTCTGACTATCGGGCAAAAGAGCCGCTTTTTTTGCAAGTTCGGCGATATAATTATCATCTATTTTATCCGGTTTTTCGTATGTCAAAATAAGTATTATCTCCAAAAAGTAGAGTTTAAAATCGTTCGGGTTGAACATCCTTGCCGTTTTTATAAGATCCGTTGCCAAATCGAGCCGGTTTTTTATGGATGCCAGATATGTGGCCGCATAGCTGACAGCAGGATAGAAGTAAGGGTCCATATATATGATGGTTTTAAAAGCGGTGTAGACCTCGTTTTCATCTGCTTTGAAACTGTCTCCTACCGCGGTTTCTCCCACCGTATTTGAAAGAAGCCATAGTTTGTCGGCAGTAAAAGTATGGGTATACCCGGTCAACGCCCTGAAAAAAAGAGGTTTTGCAAAAAGTATCTCATTTACGACAACTTTCTCTTTTTCGGGTCTGGGCAAAATAGCGACAAAAATAACAAAAAGGAGCAACAGCCCGAAAAGAGTCTTTTTATTCCCCAAAACGAAGCACCCTTTTTTGATATTTTAAAAGTGCTATGACAAAGAACAGCAAAGAGAGTATCACAAAATAGACAGTAGGATATAGAAAAAACTCTTTTGCATCTATAAGCGCCCTGTTTACAACTATACCCTGTTTGTCAAAAAGAGAAAAATTCGGAACTGTAAAATAGAGTATTTCAGATATTTTTTCCAGGAAAGGCGATTTTTTTATATAGTGGGCATATACATAAAATTCATCCAGCCCGTTTCCCACAAAAAAGAGCGCCACACTGTATATTACGGAATTCATCAAGGAGACGAAATTTGAAAACATCACGATTGAAAAGCTCAGAATCACTGCCGAGAGTGTATACAAAAAGAGCTGCCACAAAACCTCGTATGCAAAAGCCCCCTCCAAAACCCAGAGCAAAACAGCATCGATCAGGAAAAAAGAGACAAATATGGTAAATATCATCAAAAGGAGTGTCAAAAATACTGAAAAAAGATATCTCTGGCGACTAAGCCCCGTTGAGAGTGGCAGGACAAAAAGCCCTAAGGCTTTCTCTTTTTGCAAAAAATCAAACGTATAAAAAAGCGCTGCGATATGAATCAGAAACATCTGTGAAGTTAGCAGTACATCTTCGAGAAGTTTATATTTCCTGGCTATATCTATATCGCTTATCCCCAAAGCTATCACGATCATAATAACTGCCAAAAGCACAAAAAGTATGGTGGCTTTCTCTTTTAGGAGCGATTTTGAAAAAAAAGATGTGAGACTGAAAATCTTTTTCACTGTATCTTCTCCGGTCTGTGCTGAAGCAGCAGAGATTTTAGTTCCTCTATACTTTTTGGATATCCTCTGTACTCTATTTTTCCCTCTTTGAGTATCCATATCTCATCTTCCATCGCCATAGCCAGCTCCAAAGAGTGGGTTGATATGATGAAGTCGTGATCGCTTTTCAAACCTATAAGCAATTTTTCTATCTCCAGCCTGCCAAATGGATCGAGTCCACTTGTAGGCTCATCCAGCACGAGAGTCTTTGGATTTCCAAGAAGGGCAAGTGAGAGCAAAAAGCGCTGCTTCATACCTTTGGAGTATTTTTTTATAGGCATATTCGTATCCACATCCAGAGCAACTTTTTTCAAAAGAGTATCCGCATCATATCTTTTCACCCCTCTTAAAGTAGCTATCATGTCAAAATAATCTCTCGCGCTCATATTCAGATCCAAAAGAGCGGCTTCTGGAGCATATCCAAGATCTTTTTTGTTCAGTTTTGGCAAAAACTTCTTGAAATGAGGCAAAAAAGGATGATCGGAAAGTCTGACATAAAATCCGAGCAGAAAATTTATAAAAGTACTTTTTCCAGCTCCGTTATGGCCAAGAAGTATCATCTTTTTCCTATAGATTTTTAGAGAGTATTATATCAAAAACGGTGAAGTTTGATCTATTTTCTAATAGAGAGGATTCCTGACTCATTATCGTACTGCCAGTACATTCCCTGGTGAATCTCTGCACCAGATCCACTTATAAAATTGGACGCGGGACCATTGAGGCGTTCATACTTGGTGTCGACTCTCGATGCGTTCCAGTCTCTTATGGTAGCGGGATCGAGCATCATAGGAGCAAGCGCTCTATATTCGCCTATCTTGGCTGGAGTTGTATAGTTATTGTCCGTATCGGTTCCAGGATTTTTAGCTGTAAGGGTTATCGGATATCTGTTTGGAGAAAATAGGATAGTACACCTGTAGATATTGTTATTTTTATCGGCAACATTTACTGTTGTATTGTTCTCTCCAGAATGTATGAGCGCCCATCCGTGAAAAGAGAGAAGTGAAGCTCTTGCAGCTCCTGCAGCCGACTTTTCAACTGCTACTCTGGCATCGTTTTGAACACCTTCAAACCTGGGAATAGCAATAGCAGCCAGAATACCTATAATGACTATAACGAAAATCAGTTCTATAAGCGTAAAAGATTTTTGCATAAAAGTTTTTTACAAAAAAAGAGGCGAAGGGAGCCAGGCCCCTTCGCAACTATCAATACGCAGTACCTTTCTCCAGTGTAAATATTCCTGTAGCAGGATCATACGCCCAACTATCTTTCGTTGTTATCTCTGCAGCAGGATCAGATACTGCCAAAGATGCAGGACCTGCTATTCTTGTTTTGTTCCCGTCGGTAGGATCAGTTTTTGTTTTGAATCTCTCTCTACCGTCCGGCTCAAGAACTATAGCTAGGGCCAAGCCGTCAAGATCTTCTGCAGTCTGTTCACTGTTTACACTACTAGGAGCTGCTGCAGTACCAGTAGGTGCTGCATCAATACTCAAATGTACAGGATATTTCGCCGTAGAAACAGGACAAGGACCTGCACTGCCTACTGATGCACCACTGTTGTTATCATAGTCAATCAAAACATTTCCGACATTTCCCTTTTTATCAACAACAGAAACGTTAAAATCCGTTCCTCTCGCCAACGCTCTACCTCTTATCGCTATTACAGCACTTCTAGCACTTCCCATTGCGCTCTTTTCACTTGAAATAAGCGCGTCATCCTGAACGCCTGCCAGTCTTGGCAAAGCAACTGCGGCCAATATACCTATGATCACGATCACGAAGATCAGTTCGATCATTGTAAATGCCTTCTTCATCGCATCTCCTTTTGGATAGAATTTCAGGGCAAGTCTTCTTGCCATTTACAATGATAGAACAGTTTTTTTAAAAGTTGGCTTAAAAATTCAGATATTAATTTTTTTTATAAGTTCTTGTAGCTTTTTTTCTGACTGGAAGCATTCGTAGTTTTTTTTGAGATAGGCTTCAAGAAGAGTTTTTACACTATTATTTCCTTCCAAATTGAACTCTTTTTCGAGCTCTTCCAGAAGTTTGCCGGCAAATGCATCATCAAGATTTATATCATATGTTTTACCGGCTATCGTCAAAGATATCTTTTTCATTGTCCGAGTATCTGCTCTACTTTCGTTATTATCTCTTCAAGTTCGAGGTCTTTCATCGCAATCTCATCCTGAAGTTTCTGTATCTGCGCATCTTTTGCCTCATTTGAAGCTTTGCAAGTAACAAGCTCCTTTCTGAGCTGTTCATTTTCCTCTTTCAGACTCTCAAACTTTTTCAAAAGAGTATCTATTTTTTCGTTCAGTTTTTCAAGTACACTGATATTTTCCAACTTCTAGCCTTTCTCGAAAATTTAGTTAAAAGATTGGAAGATTTTATTTCACCTCTTCACATCTTGGTTTTTAAGTTTCAAATCTACTTCTAGTTTATAGATTCTGTTATAATTCTATCAACTTTTTTATTAAAAGGCAAAGATTGGCAAAGTTTGAACTTATCAGTGATTTCAGGCCTTCAGGCGACCAGCCCCAAGCTATAGAAAAGCTGACTCTGTCTATAAGGCAGGGGAACAGATATCAGACTCTTTTGGGGGTAACAGGCAGCGGAAAAACCTATACGATGGCTAAAATCATAGAAAATCTTCAGATGCCAACCCTCATAATGACACATAACAAAACTCTTGCAGCTCAGCTATACAGTGAATTTAAATCATTTTTCCCAAAAAACCATGTTGAGTATTTCATAAGTTATTATGACTATTATCAACCCGAGGCCTATCTTCCAAGACAAGACCTCTTCATAGAAAAAGACAGCTCTATAAACGAAGAGCTGGAGCGCCTCAGACTCAGTGCAACGGCAAGTCTTCTTGAATTCGACGACGTGATAGTTGTAGCTTCCGTATCCGCAAACTACGGTCTGGGAAACCCGACCGAATACAAAAAGATGGTGCAAAAATTTGAAGTAGGACACGAAATAAACCAAAGAGAGCTATTGCTAAGACTTGTAAGCATGGGTTACAAAAGAAATGACGCATTTTTCGACAGGGGCGATTTCAGAGTAAGCGGCGATGTGGTTGATATCTATCCTGCATACAGCGAAGAAGAGGCAGTCAGGATAGAGTTTTTTGGCGACGAAATAGAGTCCATATACACATTTGACGTTCTTACAAACAAAAAAATAAAAGATCTCAAAAGTATCACCATATATGCCGCAAATCAGTTTATCGTTGGACAGGAGAGGCTTAGCGAAGCTATAAAATCGATAGAAAAAGAGCTTGAAAGCAGACTCGAAGAGTTTAAAAGAGAAGGGAAGCTTGTCGAATACCAAAGGCTTAAGCAAAGGACTGAATTCGACCTTGAAATGATGGAGACCACCGGAACCTGCAAAGGAATAGAGAACTACTCCAGACACCTAACCGGCAAAAAACCTGGTGAGACTCCCTACTCTTTGATAGACTATTTCGAGCAGATGGGCAGAGAGTACCTCATCATAGTAGATGAATCACATGTAAGCCTTCCGCAATTTAGAGGAATGTATGCAGGAGACAGAAGCAGAAAAGAGGTGCTGGTCGAATACGGTTTCAGACTGCCCAGTGCCCTTGACAACAGACCTCTGAAATTTGAAGAGTTCATAAACAAAGCACCACATTATCTATTCGTATCGGCCACGCCAGCCCAGACGGAACTTGAACTGAGCAGCACAGTAGCTGAACAGATAATTAGACCAACCGGTCTTCTCGATCCTGTCGTAGAGCTTTTACCTTCAAAATATCAGGTAGAGACTCTATATGATGAGATTAAAAAAGTGATAGAAAAAGATGAAAAGGTGCTTGTTACAACACTTACAAAAAAGATGGCCGAAGAGCTTACGAAATACTACAGCGATCTAGGGCTAAAGGTAAGATATCTTCACTCCGATATAGACGCCATTGAGAGAAACCAGCTCATAAGAGGTCTTAGAACAGGAGAGTTTGACATACTAATAGGCATAAATCTCTTAAGGGAGGGCCTCGACCTGCCGGAAGTGAGTCTGATTGCAATACTAGATGCAGACAAAGAGGGATTTTTAAGAAGCGAAACGAGCCTTATACAGACAATGGGACGTGCTGCAAGAAATGTAAACGGAAGAGTTTTGATGTTTGCCGAAAAAATAGAAAAAAGAACGGTTGTAGAAGATCTTAAAATACTGGAAAAGGTAAAACCCTACATCACCGATTCGATGTACAAAGCGATAAAAACCACTGTAAAAAGAAGAATAAAACAGAAAATATACAACGAAAAACACGGCATAACCCCAAAAACCGTCAAAAGAAGACTCGATGAAAATCTAAAAACCGAAGATTTGGGTGTTCTTTACGAAAAAAGAAAAAAACTTGAAAAACTCCCCCGTGCCGAAAAAGAGAAAATCATAAAAGAACTAACAAAATTGATGCATGAAGCTGCCAAAAGATTAGAATTCGAAGAAGCGGCTAGACTAAGAGATGAGATAGCCAAAATCAGAAACATTTAACAAAATTTAGAAAATCTCTGTATCACTCTTCAATTTCTTTTGCGGATATTGACATGAACAGTTGTTCTGCTGCTTCAATGAGAGCTTTTGATGAGAGATATATCGCTCTGTTTGCATTTAAAATGGTAGCCGCATCAGTTTCTGACAGAGAATATAGCTTGATATTTTGAGCGATTGTGTGCAGTGTTGTCTCATTATCACGGGCTATGCTTTGATATATTTTTCTGATTTTGTACTCTTTTTCGGCTTCGCCCTCCAAAACTCTGATAAAATTTCTAAATAATCTGATTATACGTTTTCTAAATTGGATATACACCTCATATTCATATTCATTCAAGCTCATTGCAAACTCGTCTATATCGTATTTTATGTCTTTTAATGTTTTAGCTGCAAGCATTGTCTTTTCTACCGCCAAGACAATTTTGTTCAACTTTTCCACTTCATCTGAAGCAAGTTCTTTGGCTTTAACCATATTTGCATATGAAAAAATTTTAATCTCTAGTTTTTTTAGATTTTTATAAAGCTTATAATAATCGATATCCAGAATATTTCTATTTGACTCAAGCACCTCTTTTGTATGTTTTTTGTGTATAAGTACGTCTGCAGGCCGAATATTTAGAAGGAAAAGACCAAATTCCAAAACATTTTTGAAAAGATGAAGAGATTCGTTTTTCAAAGCTTCAAGAGCAGCTTCAGGTATATCGGGTGGTACTTTATCTATATATTTTGTTACAGGCGACTCTCTTTTTGTAAACATTTTACCAAGCATAACAGCCAGCAAAGATGCAAAAGGAGCAAAAACCAGCACACCCAATACGTTAAAAATGGTATGAAAAAGTGCTAAAGCAATTACAAGATCATTTTTCAGTCCCAAAACTTCGAGTATAAAATACCCCATTTTTCCAAGAATCGCATAGGCAATTATTCCGGTTACCGCATTGAATATAAAATGAGCCGCCGCAACTCTTTTTTTATCTGCAGTTCCTCCGATACTTCCCAAAAGTGCCGTTACCGTAGTTCCAACATTGGCACCAATTACAAGAGATGCCGCCATCTCAAAAGTTATTATCCCAGAATACAAAGCGGTCAAAGCGATAGCTGTTGTTGCAGAACTTGACTGTATTAAAGCTGTAACTACAAAACCTATCAGTAAAAATATATAATTGCCGTAATGTATATAATCTTTAAGGTCGATATTTTCGGCAAGAGTCTGCATACTCTCTTTCATAAACCCCAGCCCCAGAAAAAGAACCCCAAGCCCAATGAGAACTTTGGCAAAAGCTGCTGTTTTTCTTTTGTCGCTGAAAAATATCAACAAAAATCCGCCGGCTCCCGCCATCGGAAGAGCAAAAGAGGCAATATCTATCTTGAATCCGAAAAGCGCAACAAGCCATGCAGTTACCGTTGTACCTATATTCGCCCCGAAAATTACTCCGATAGCGCTTTTCAGCGACATAAATCCGGCACCTACAAAAGAGAGAACTATAAGAGAGACAAGTGAGCTGCTTTGAAGAATGGCCGTAGCGGCAAAACCTGTAAATATCGACTTTGGCAATGTATCTGTAAAACTTCTTATAAATTTTTTGAAACTCCTGCCTGCAAGCTCTCTTAACCCTTCTTCAAGATAAAATACAGCAAAAAGAAATATCCCAAGCCCTGAAACAGCAGTTACGATACTGTTTGTCAACTTTTTCCTTTTATCGCTTTCTCTATCGGCAGAAAATCTTTTGCCTCAATATCATAAAATTCTATATCGCCGCTCTCTATTTTATAATACCAGCCGTGAAGAAAAAGTTCTTCATTTTCAACTCTTTTTTTCACACCAGGATATGTTAAAAGATTTTCAAGTTGTACAATGATAGAAAGTTTCTCAGTAAGCCTTAACAGTTCGTTTACATCGGAAATGGTATCCACTGAAGAGAGAGCAGCATCTTTTGCCTTTTTGCCTATTTCAAGCCACTTTTTCGTATGTATAAGTTCAATATCATCTCCGATATCTTTGTAAAGACTTTCACAAGCCCCACAATAGGAGTGACCGCACACAATAATATCTTCCACGTTCAATACACTTACAGCATACTCTATCGCAGACGCTGTAGCGTGATATTCAAAATCGGGTTTAAAAGGGGGGACAAAATTGCCGACATTTCTGACAACAAAAAGATCTCCCGGTTTTGAACCGGTTATAAGACTGGGTATAACTCTTGAATCACTACATCCTATAAAAAGAATTTTCGGACTCTGGCCTTTCTTTACAAGCTCCATAAACATATCTTCATGTTTTTTGAAATAGAGTTTTTTAAAATCCTTGTGGTTCTTTATCAGTTTTGAAATATTCATTATCACCTCCAAACTCTTTATTTGGTATATATCCCTAACCGATAGATATAAATGTTGCTTCATTTTAGCCTTATTTTGCTAAAATTTAAAAAATTTATGTTACAGCAGGGGTAAAAAATGGTAAATCTTAAAGACCCGAAACTTTTTATAAACAGAGAACTTTCATGGCTGAGATTCAATACTAGAGTTTTGGAAGAGGCTCAAAACAGAAAAAATCCTCTTCTAGAGAGACTGAAATTTATCGCAATTTACGGAACAAACCTTGATGAATTTTATATGATAAGAGTGGCGGGACTGAAAGAACTTTTCAAATCGAGAGTTATTGTAACGGGTCCTGACAAAATGTCGCCATTAAATCAGCTGAAAGCTATAAGAAACTATCTGCATAAAGAGAAAATCACTGTACAGAACACTTTTTTTGAAATTGTACAGTCTCTTGAAAAAGAGGGTCTTAAACTGAAAAAATATGACGAACTGGACGATAAAACAAAAAAAGAGGTAGATGAGTATTTCTATACAAATCTTTATCCTGTCATAATCCCCATTGCTGTTGACGCCACACATCCCTTTCCACACTTGAACAATCTCAGCTTCGCACTTGTAATCAAGCTTGCGGACCTTCAAAATGAAAACGAGATAAAATACGGTCTTGTAAGAATTCCTAGAGTTTTGCCCCGATTTATCGAAATAAAAAGTACCTACGTACCTATAGAGTCAGTTGTTCAAAAGCATATAGAAGATCTTTTCCCCGGATATAAGCTTATCTCATCGGCACCCTTCAGGGTCACAAGAAATGCCGATATAACTATTGAAGAGGAAGAAGCAGACGACTTTATGGAGATATTGGAAGAGGGGCTAAGACTTAGGAGAAAAGGAGAGATAGTCAGACTTGAAATCGGAGCTGATGTGGACCAGGATCTTTTAAATTTTTTAAACTCTCACATCAAAGTATACAAAGATGACATATACAGGTTTGACATGCCTCTTAATATGGGTAGCTTCTGGCAAATAGTATCAAACAAAGATTTTGCACATCTTCTTTTCGAACCATATACGCCCAAAATCCTGCCTCCTCTCGACAGCAAAGAGCCGATATTCAGCATAATCGAATCACAGGATATCCTTCTTTACCATCCATATGAAAGTTTTGATCCCGTGGTAAGATTTATTGAAGAGGCTTCAAACGATCCCGACGTCCTGGCTATAAGAATGACACTATATAGAGTGGGTAAAGACTCTCCTGTGGTAAAAGCTCTTATAGAAGCTGCCGAAGCCGGTAAACAGGTGACGGCTATGGTAGAACTAAAAGCCAGATTTGACGAAGAGAACAATCTCATATGGGCAAAAGCTCTTGAAGATGCAGGAGCACATGTAATTTACGGGATACCCGGTTTCAAAGTTCATGCAAAGATCGCACAGGTCATAAAAAAAGAGAATGGCATAATAAAACAGTATTCCCATATAGCCACAGGAAACTATAACCCTTCGACAGCTAGAATTTATACAGATGTGAGCTACTTTACAACAAGAAGAGATATTACAGATGATGCTACACGTTTTTTTCACTTTCTTACCGGATTTTCCAAAAAAGGAAAACTAAATACCCTTTATATGTCACCAACACAGATAAAACAGAAACTACTTAGCTTGATAGATGCGGAAACCAAGAAAAAAAGTGAAGGCCGCATAATCGCAAAAATGAACTCTCTTGTTGATCCCGATATCATAGTTGCTCTTTATAAAGCCTCAAGAGCGGGAGTCAAGATAGACTTGATAGTAAGAGGCATATGCTGCCTCAGACCTAAAGTAAAAGATATAAGCCAAAATATCCGTGTAATATCTATAGTAGGAAAATATCTAGAACATGCCAGGATTTTCTACTTTAAACATTCGTCCCCAAAAATTTTTATTTCCAGTGCAGACTGGATGCCTAGGAATCTTGAAAGAAGAATAGAGTTAATGACACCGATATATGAAAAAGAGCTCTCGGAAAAGCTCTATGAAATACTTAATCTTCAAATAAACGACAATGTTCTGGCCCGTGAACTACAGGAAAACGGTGAATATATAAGATTAGATTCAAAAGGTCGTACACCTGTTAACTCTCAGCTTGTTATGGAAGAGTACACAAATATGCTTTATACATCAAATAAAAAAAGCAGTGTATCAAGAGCAAAGAAACTGGCAAGAAGACTTTTGAAGGAGAGCTGATAGTAGTGTGGGTTGTTAATGTGAGTGTGGGTAAAAGATAAAATAGATATATAACACTCACACCCATACTAACACTAACACCCACACCAAAAAGGAAAAACATGCTTTTGCAATACAAAAACTGGTTTCCAAAAATTCAAAAAGATGTCTGGATAGCGCCCAACGCGACAATTGTCGGAAATGTAGAGATAGGCAAAGACTCTTCAGTATGGTTCGGTTGCGTAGTTAGAGGAGATGTCCACTATATAAAAATTGGAGAAAGAACAAATATTCAGGATCTCTCCATGATACATGTAACCCATTATAAAAAGCCTGATATGTGTGATGGAAATCCTACTATTATAGGAGATGACGTTACAATTGGACACAGAGTCATGCTGCATGGATGCACTATTGAAAATGCCTGTCTTATAGGTATGAGCGTAACTATTCTTGACGGAGCGGTTATAGGAAAAGAGTCTATTGTAGGTGCGGGGAGCCTTGTTACCAGAAATAAAAAATTCCCCCCAAGAAGCCTTATCATGGGTAGCCCCGCAAAAGTAGTCAGAGAACTTACGGACGAAGAGGTTGCCGAACTTTACAAATCTTCCCACAGATACGTTGAATTTAAAAACAACTATATAAATTTTATCAGATGATGATATTTTTCATAGAATAACTTTTTTGCTAGAATATTAATATTTTTTATATCTTATTTTTATTTCAGTTTACGTTTTATAATATTACTTTAAAGATAAAAGGAATATAATTTTTTGATATCAAAATAAAAAGGGGTATTAATGGGTAGATTAGTAGTATTGGGTGCAGGTATCGCCGGACATACTGCTGCAACCTTCGCCAAAAAATGGCTTGGAGACCAGCATGAAGTTGTCGTTATCTCTCCAAACAGCAAATGGAACTGGATTCCTTCAAACATATGGGTAGGGGTGGGTTATATGAAACCCGACGATGTCATATTCGAACTGGCACCTGTATATGAAAAAGCAGGTATAGTGTTCAAACAGGCAAAAGCCCTTTCCATACATCCCGAAGGCGGAGAAGGTGAAGAAAAACCGTATGTTACTATCGAATATACAGACCCTTCCAAAAAAGGGCAGAATGAAAAAGTTACATACGATTATCTTATTAATGCTACAGGACCGAAACTAAATTTTGCAGCAACAGAGGGACTCGGGCCTGACGGCGGAAATTCAGTATCTGTCTGTACATATCTGCATGCTGCAGAAGCGGCAAATGCCCTCAATATAGCAATCGAAAAGATGAAAAAGGGAGAGAAACAGAAGTTTCTAATAGGCGTGGGACACGGCATGTGTACATGCCAGGGAGCTGCATTTGAGTATATTTTCAATGTGGAACACACCCTCAGAGAAAAAGGTGTAAGAGACAAAGCTGAAATTACCTACATATCAAACGAATACGAGTTGGGTGACTTCGGTGTCGGCGGAATGCATATAAAAAGAGGCGGCTACATCACCAGCGGAAAGGTTTTTGCAGAATCACTTTTTACCGAAAGAGGCGTTCACTGGATAAAAAGGGCACATGTAAACAAAGTGGAAAAGGATAGAGTACATTATGAGACACTAGATGGCACTTTCCACGAAAAAGAGTTCGATTTTGCAATGCTAATTCCTCCTTTTGCTGGAGCCGGTCTGAAAGCGTATGACAAAGAGGGAAACGATATCACATCTGAAATGTTCAATCCCGGAGGCTTTATGTTTGTCGATGCAGACTATTCCAGTGCATCAAAACCGTATGAAGAGTGGAGTGTAAAAGACTGGCCAAAAACATACCAGACTCCAAAATACAAAAACATTTTTGCAGCAGGGATTGCCTTCGCACCTCCGCATCTGATAAGCAAACCTATGAAAAGCCCGAACGGAACACCTATCAACCCCACACCTCCGAGAACAGGAATGCCATCGGGTATAATAGGAAAAGCTGTTGCGGCAAGCGTGGTTGATATGATGACAGGCAAAAGCGACAAACCTACCCACAAAGCATCAATGGGCGAGATGGGGGCAGCTTGTGTGGCAAGTGCGGGAGCAGGGTTTTTCAAAGGTACAGCTGCAGCAATGACAATGTACCCTGTAATTCCAGATTATGAAAAATATCCAAACTTCGGAAGAGACCTCAACTATACTTTCGGCGAATTGGGTCTAGCAGGGCACTGGATAAAACATATCCTGCATTACATGTTTATATACAAAGCAAAACTTAAACCGGGCTGGACACTCATACCGGAATAAAAAGGAGAAAAGATGAAAATAAAACCGTATACTCAATGGGACTATACCCCCGTACCCACTCCGATGACAAGATTTTTCAGAACGTGTGTTTTATGGCAGATAGTAAGATTTGCCGTTATAAATCTCAAAATGCTTGTTGTCGTCTCAAAAAGCCACTGAAAAAAGCCGGCCGGGGAAAACTCCCCTGCCGAACCGTAAACTTCAAAATACTCAATTTTCGGTACAATTCCGTTCCGAATCCAATTTCAAAAAAATTTCTGTTATAATCACAAAAACTGCACTCTAAGGGCGGAGATCATGAAAAAATCCTTATTGCTTATATTTGTAGCATGTTCTATTTTTTTATCAGCAGGCGTACTCGATTCTCTGTTCGGAAATAAAACAACAAAATTTTCAGAATTCACAGGCGAAACAAAAAGGATTATGCCAGGCGGCCAAAATGTAATACTTTCATATTATGAGGCCTTAAAAGATGCTAGAGAGAGTGTAGTAAATATTTCTGCAATCAAAGTTGTAAAAACAGCCGTTCCGGCCGCCCCATTTATTGAGGATCCATTTTTAAGAGAATTTTTCGGGCAGTTCTTCGGTATAGTTCCTCAAGAGAGGATAGAGAGTTCACTTGGGTCAGGAGTAATTATAACCAAAAAGGGCTATATACTGACAAACAATCATGTTATAGAAAATGCTGAGAAAATCGCAGTATCCATTCCTGGCAAAAGCAGACTATATGAAGCAAAAATCATAGGAACAGATCCAAAATCCGATATTGCTGTTATAAAAATAGATGCCAAAAACCTAAAACCTATCAAGTTTGGAGATTCTTCAAAACTAAAAGTTGGCGATATCGTTTTTGCTATAGGAAATCCTTTCGGTGTAGGTGAAACTGTAACACAGGGAATAATTTCCGCACTAAATAAAAGCGGTGTAGGCATAAACGAATATGAAAACTTCATTCAGACAGATGCCGCTATCAATCCCGGAAATTCAGGAGGTGCACTCATAGATACAAGAGGTGCGCTTATCGGTATAAATACGGCTATCATATCCAGAACAGGAGGCAACATAGGCATAGGTTTTGCAATTCCTTCAAATATGGCAAAAAAAGTTGCCAAACAGCTAATAGAAACAGGATATGTGGAAAGAGGTTATCTCGGCATTACGATAAGAGATCTCACTGATGATCTCTATGCTTTTTACAATACAAAAGAGGGATGCGTTATTCTTGGCGTAGAAAAAAACTCTCCGGCCTGGAAAGCCGGCCTTAAAAGAGGAGATCTAATAGTTGAGATCAACGGTAACAAGATCAGAAATTCCATCGATCTCAAAAATACACTGGGAGTTTTAAAACCGGGTTCAAATATCACTATAAAATATATCAGAGATAAATCGATCCATACGGCAAGTGCAGAGCTGGCACCGTATCCTGGAGAAGAAAATATCTATCTGCAAAACATGGAATTAAGCGGCCTGAAAATCGAAGATCTTACAGATGAAATCAAAAGGGCATACGGTATACCCCAAAATATATATGGTGTTTTGGTAACAGGAGTAAAAAGAGGCTCTGATGCATGGAGGGCCGGATTTATGCCGGGAGATATTATCATCCAGGTTGAAGATGAAATAGTAAAAAACAGAAAAGATCTGTTAAATGCCTGGAGAAAATATCGTAACGATAAAAAAAGAGTCTATATTCATAGAAACGGTTATCCCATGATGCTGGTAATAAGATGAGATACATAACTTATGCATTGACAAAAAGTTTTAAAGATTTTTTGAGCAAATGGTTCTGGATAAGTACATTTGTTATCACAGCTGTACCGATAATATTATGGGGGATCCTGTTTTTCTTTTTTTCCGACTCAATTTCACTTTTGATAAGCTCCGTAATAGGATATATCCCTTTTCTAGAAAGTGAAAGCGTTAAAGATACACTGATTTTTATCATAAAAATTCTTCTCTATTTGCAAACTGTTCTAATCACTGTAATAATATTCCTTGCCTTTGCTACCGAAAAGATAGTCAGGATTTTACACAAAAAGTATTATCAAAATATCAGTCTTGCTGGATTTGGCTCTTTTTTGGAGATGGCGAAGGTAAATATTAAATCGATAGCTCTTTTTATATTTCTCGCTATTATCCTAATGCCTTTCCTTTTTGTTCCCGGGCTGAATATTTTTCTGCAGCTTTTTTTATGGTCTATTTTGATAAAAGATCCTTTCTTGTATGATACCGCTTCAATCGCAGCAACAAAAGAAGAGTATGAAAAAATGAAAAAAGCAAAAATTGAACTTCTTCTTTTATCCGTTATTGCAGCACTTTTCAACTTCATACCTATACTGAATTTTTTTGCGCCCCTTTTTCAGATAGTGATTTTTTCTCACTACACTTTTGCCAAAATCAAAGACTTCAGAGAAGGTCTTCATAGATGAAAAAATTTATGAAAATAGAGAATATAACATTTGCGGCAATACTTTTGGGAATCCCTTTCGGATACTTTTTTCAGGATTTAGCTCTGAGCTTGAAAGTAATAGGCGATATTTACATATCACTTTTGAAAATGCTTATCATCCCACTGGTTTTTGCTTCTATATACATTGCCATTGCTGGACTTGGCTCGGCGGATGAACTGAAAAGCATAGGAGCGAAAGCATTTGCATACTATATTACTACAACAGCAATGGCTGTAATGCTTGGAATCATTGTTGTAAATATATTCGATCCCGGTTTAGGGATGCAGATACCTCAGGCTGTAAACGGTACTATTGAAACAAAAGAGGTTTCTGTCAGTGATTTTGTTTTGTCATTTATCCCTTCAAATATATTTCAAGCTCTCTCAAACGGCCATATACTTCCCATAATATTTTTCGCCATACTTTTTGCAGCGGGCTCGATATATATCCATAACGATAAAAAAGTTTTCCTTTACAACTTTTTCGATTCTGTCAATGATACAATGATGGTGCTTGCCAAATGGATAATAAATTTGACTCCTATAGGAGTTTTTTTTCTTATCGGATACACAGTTGCAAAAAACGGTTTTGAACCGATTTTAAATCTGTGGAGCTATGCAGTAACCGTTTTGACTGCACTTTTCATACACGCATTTGTAACTCTTTCCATCATTGCCGTAGTTATAGGCAGATTCAACCCCTTCACCTACTTTACGCAAGTCAAGGAAGCCTTGATGATCGCTCTTTCAACCGCTTCAAGTTCAGCCACACTTCCCGTATCGATAGAGGTAGCGGAAAAAAACGCAAACATTGACAAAAAAGTCGCCGGTTTTGTTCTGCCGCTGGGTGCCACTGTAAATATGGACGGAACGGCTCTGTACGAATCCATAGCCGTAATATTCATAGCAAACCTGTGCGGAGTGGAACTGACACTAGCTCAGCAACTCACCATATTTGTAACAGCTACCTTTGCTTCGATAGGAGCAGCCGGAATTCCGGGTGCGGGACTTGTCATGATGACTCTTATCCTTGACAGCGTCGGACTGCCTGTTGAATATATCGCAATCATTATTGCCGTAGATAGATTTCTGGATATGTTCAGGACAAGTATAAACGTGTGGGGTGATTTGCTGGGAGCGAAAATTATTGACAGGCTGCTTATTAGTCGTTAGTTATTCGGGATATAGTGAGCAGCCGGGTGAAGCTTTTTACTCCGTCTTGACATTTGATTTGTTCGATTTGCTGAATGTTATCAAATCTTCTGTGGTTTTAATCGATTTTGGAATATTTTTTAGACTCAATTCCAAAACTTTTAGCGCCGTAAGAGCATCTGCATATGCTCTGTGACTGACCAAAGTATTGATTCCAAGACTTTCATTTAGAAACTCTAGGCCGTATCGTTCACTTTTTATCGTTCTTCTGGCAAGATCTATCGTACAAAGTTTTCTGTTGGCAAGTTTTCCCAAACCTACCTCATTGAGTTTATCCGATAAGAAGTTATAGTCGAAAGTTACATTATGAGCTACAAAAACAGCATCTCCCAGAAATTCTTTAAACTGTCTGAGTATCTCTTTTTGCTGCGGCGCATACATCAAATCTTCGATAGTTATCCCGGTAAGTTTGGTTATGTAGTCAGGCAACTCTTTTGTGTAGACAAAACTCTCAAACCTATCCGTAATTTTACCGTTTTTATATTTTATTGCCCCTATCTCAATCACCTGTGAATTGTGCGATTTGCTCCCGTTTGTCTCGATATCGACTATGCAAAACTCCTGCTCGTTGTAATGAGTGGATGCTGTTTTTAAATACACAAACCCCTCTTTTTCATAAATAGGCATTCCTCTTGCAACAATAGTCTGATAAAGAAGTTCGCTGTCTTCAAACATACCGTAAAGAGCATTTAAAATATGTAGAAAATCATCACGTTTAACAGGACCGTTTTTCAGTTTCTGTACAATTTTTTCCAATTTTTTCATCAATATCTATAAAGTCCTTTCGCTTTTTCGATAAACTCTTTTACTTTTTTTATATCTTTTTTCCCTTTTTGCATCTCTACTCCACTGCTCACATCTACACCGTAAAAGCCATACTTTTTTACTTCTTCAATATTTTCTGGAGTCAAGCCTCCCGCGAGAATTATTTTGGAACAGTCCAAATTCTCAAACCACTCCAGATTTAGCCTTTTACCGCTTCCTCCGTACTGCTCGCAATATGCATCTACTAGTCGGTATTCCTCACTAAACCTCAATAAATCCTCTTTTGCTTTTGCTCTGATTACTCTTATATATTTGGTTTCCAGAGAGCGGTAGAGATCTTCGGAAGCGTCAAAATGTATCTGTGCAAGAGACATTTTTGTATACCTGCAGACAGTATCTATATGAACGGCATCACAATTTACGAAAAGACCCACTCTTTCTATAAAAGGGGGAAGCATTGATACAATCTCAAGAGCTTTTTGGGGCTCTATAAAACGAGGTGATTTTTTGTAAAAAACAAAACCGAGTGCGTCTGCTCCGGCTTTTACAGCAGCCAAAGCATCTTCAATGTTTGTAATTCCGCAGATTTTTACTCTCAAAACTTCTCTTTCAGACTCTAAGTGATTCTATTGCCGCTTTTCTGTCGCTGTGTTTAAAAATATAGCTTCCGGCAACAACAATATCAATTCCGGCATCTTTGAGGTCTTTGACATTTTTGTCGTTCACACCCCCATCCACTTCTATCAGACACTTCGGATTTCTTTTTTCACAAAGCTCTTTGAGTTCTTTTGCCTTTTCCAAAACATTCGGTATAAACTTCTGTCCGCCAAAACCCGGATTTACACTCATAAGCAAAACCATATCAACATCTTCTATAAGATACTCTATAAGCTTCGGGGTAGTTCCAGGATTTAGAACAAGTGCCGGTCTGATACCGCTGTTTCTTATTTTTTGTATAAGTCTATGTGGATGTTTCTCTTCTTCTATATGAAAAGAGATAAATTCCGGCTTAAAAGGTGCAAACAGATCCACAAAAAATGTATTGTTTTCTACCATAAGATGGATATCAAGAGGTTTTGTGGCACTCTTGGCAACAGACTCCACAACCACCGGCCCGATCGTGAGATTTGGAACAAAATGGCCATCCATCACATCAACATGAACATAATCACACCCTAAGACGCAGATATCTTCAACCTCTTTGGCAAGATTTCCGAAATCCGCAGACAATATACTTGGGGCTACAAGCATAAACAGATCCTTCGGTATCTTATAGATACATATAAAATAAATTATGTTATTATATCAAAAACCTGAGTGCCCTTATATATTGTTATCAATCAGGTTTTAATCGATTTTAAGCTTTGTTTTATTATAATTCAGGGCTAAATTAAAAGAGAAGGTGAAAAAAATGGCTAGAAAATGTGCTGTAACCGGAAAAGGTCCTATGAGTGGAAATAATGTAAGCCATGCAAATAATAAAACCAAAAGAAGATTTCTCCCGAACCTGAGAACCGTAAGAATCACACTTCCTGACGGTACAAGAAAAAAGATAAAAGTTGCTGCTTCTACGCTTAGAACCATGAAGAAAAAATCGTAACCCCTCTATGGGGGTTATCCCTTGAAACTCATAAAAAAACTTCAAAAACTTCTCCACTGGGAACGAGCTACAAAACCCGAAATAGACCTGAGTGCTGAACTATATGAACATTTAAAACCTTTCAGACTGCCTGTAATACTACTGATACTGACTATGCTGATAGGTTCTATGGGCTACATGCTTATAGACGACTTCTCGTTGATGGATGCAATATATCAGACAGGCATTACATTTACGACAGTGGGTTTTGGCGAAATATCTCCCATATCAGGACCCGGAAGAATATTTACAATCAATCTGATTATTGCCGGATTTGTCATATTTACTTTTTCCGTAGGTATACTTGTAAACGAAATAGACAAAGGGGAACTGTTTAAAATAATCAAGGAGCGAAGGATGCTATATAAAATCGCAACACTTAAAAAACATCTGGTTATCTGTTATCATAACGAGTATACAATACAACTCTCAAGAGTGCTTAGAGAGAGCAATATCCCCTTTGTTGTCATAGATCCCCGTCCTGATCTGGAAAAAATTGCCAAAAAACACAAATACCCCTATTTTGTCCAGGAAGAGCCCCACACTGAAGTCGCTCTTTTGAAATCCCATCTCTCAAGCGCAAAAGGAGTCATCAGTCTTTCAAAAAATATAGCAGACAATATCGCTCAAATTGCTTCCGTCAGACTCTTTGAAAAAGAGATAGGAAGAAGGAGCCCCTACCTCATCATATGTAATGCCGAAACCCTTTCCGATATGGAAAAACTTAAAAAACTTGGAGCCGACAACGTAGTGGCTCCCGCAAAACTTACAGCCCAAAGAATAAGCGCTATGGCTATAAGACCCGATATGGAAAATATCCTGGAAGAGTTTTTGTATAAAAAAGATACGCCGCTGGACCTTGAAGAGATATATGTACCCAAATACAGCTGGATGGTTCTTAAAAAACTCAAAGACACTCATTTGAGAGATATAGCAAATGTAAGTGTGGTAGGTATAAGAGAAAAAGACGGCAAATTTATACCTATGCCAAAAGGCGATACCATTATAAACAGTGAGAGCAAACTTCTGGTAATAGGGACTTCAAAAGGTATCTCTTTGACAAAGAGACTTGCCAGACTAGCCGTAAAACCGGAAGAGCTCAAATACGTATAGAAGGATTTATATGTTTGAAATATATCCGGTCAATGGAGGGATATCAGCCGTAAACGGATTTTATTGCGACGGAGTCAGCGCCGGACTTAAACCTGAAGGAGAACTTGATATCGGTTTTATCTACTCTGACAGACTCTGCAGTATCAGTACGGTTTTTACACAAAACAGATTTCAGGCTGCTCCGATAAAACATTTTCTACAAAATAGTATAAAAAAAACAAATTTTATACTTGTCAATTCTAAAAACGCCAATGCAATGACAGGCGAAGTAGGAATATCTGATATTGAAGAGATTCTAGCCTTTGCAAAAGATAACTTTCCTGATATTCAAAATCCGGTAATGAGTTCAACCGGTGTCATAGGCGTAAGACTACCCAAAGCGAAGATAAAGAACAGCATCTCAAAATTTGATATAAAAAATCGTAACGGTGAAAATTTTGCAAAAGCCATTATGACAACTGACACATTTCCAAAAAGTCTGGCATTCAAAATTGTTCTGGAGGACAACAGAAGTTTCACTATTGCAGGCGCCGCCAAAGGAGCAGGAATGATAAACCCTTCTTTGGCAACAATGCTCTGTTTTATAGTAACTGATGCAAACATACCCAAAGCCGATATGGACGATCTGCTCAAAAAAAATCTCGACTATTCATTCAATGCCATAAGTGTGGACGGAGATACATCAACTAACGATACTGTAATGCTTTTGTCAAACCAAAAAAGTGACGCATATGATAAAGAGGCTTTTGGTGAAGCATTGAGGTTATTGATGCACAATCTTGCTTTGATGATAGTAAAAGATGGTGAAGGTGCAAAAAAGGTTGCAGGCTTTTTGGTAACCGGCGCAAAAAACGATACGGAGGCAAAAATAGCGGCAAAGGCTCTGAGTAACTCTTTGTTGGTAAAGACAGCACTATTCGGAGAAGACCCGAATTGGGGCAGAATCGCCTCTACAATAGGAGCAAGCGGCGTAGAGTGTGATGAAAAAAGACTCGTGATATCTTTCGAAGATATTACCGTTTATGACAAAGGAGATATTCTTTTTACTCCTGAAATTGAAGAAAAAGCTCATAAAATAATGAAAAAAGAGCAGTTTACCATCAAATGTGACCTGGGTTTAGGAAATGGCAGCTTTAAATCGTATGGATGCGATCTTGGGTATGAATATGTAAAGATAAATGCAGAGTACAGAACATAAGTGCTTTGAAAGTGGTTTTTGCCTATAATTAGATTGTGACAACTAATGGATATAAAAAAATTAAAAGGAGAATGAAATGTTGGAAGAATACAAAGATATAGTTGAAAAACTTATGGCTGAGAATCCTCATTTTGCGGCAGTTGTCGAGAAGCATGACGAACTTGATAAACTGATTACAGAAGTTGAAGAAGGCAGAGAGCATATGGAAGATTTAGAGTTGGAAAAACTGAAAAAAGAGAAACTAAGACTCAAAGATGAAGCCTATGCAATGATACTGGAGTATAAAAAGAAAATGACTCAATAAAATCCATACAGCAGGGTTGCCCCCTGCTTTTCAGCCCTCTTCGGCAAATCTACCTCTGCTCATAAGTTTTTCATATCTTAAATCCAGACGCTCTTTTGAAGAGAGTTTCGATAACTCTTGAACATTTTTAAGAAAATACTCTTTCAAAGCTTTTGCGGCTCCGATTTTATCCCTGTGAGCACCTATTAGAGGCTCATCTACAATATCATCAATAAGTCCCAGTTTGAGCAGGTCTTCCGAGGTAATTTTAAGTGCTTTTGTTGCCTGTTCAACTTTTGAAGGATCGTTCCAGAGTATTGCTGCACACCCTTCTGGCGATATTACACTAAATACGGAATATCGCATCATTGCCAGCTTGTCTGCAACGCCTATGGCCAATGCGCCACCGCTTCCACCTTCACCTATAACAACTGAGACAGTTACCGTATCAAGTTGGCTCAGTTCAAAAAGATTTCTCGCTATCGCCTCACTCTGCCCTCTCTCTTCTGCACCGATGCCAGGATAAGCTCCAGGAGTGTCTATCAGCATAAGAACAGGGATTTTGAACTTCTCTGCAAGCTTGGCCGCACGCAATGCTTTTCTATATCCTTCCGGATGAGGCATACCGAAATTTCTTTTGAGTTTATTTTTAGTTCCTCTGCCTTTCTGCTCTCCGATAAGCAGAGTTCTTTGCCCATCTATGTATCCAAGATAGCAGATAATGGCAGGATCGTCACGATAGCACCGGTCCCCGTGTATCTCATATGCATTTTCCATCAGAAGTTTCACATAGTCGAGTGCATATGGCCTGTCCGGATGTCTGGCAAGCTGGAGTTTCTGATAATCGGAAAGGTTTTTATACGTTTTGGAAACCTCTTTCTCAAGCTCTTTTTTCAATATCTGGACAGCATGCAAATCGCCTCTAGCTCTGGCTGCTTCAATCTGTTCTTCAATCTGTTTGATTTTTTGCTCAAACTCCAAATAGGTTGCCAAATTTACGCCTTACACTTTTTTAAATATTACAACACCGTTCGTGCCGCCAAAACCAAATGAGTTACTCATAACGATATCGAGTTTCGTTTCCCTGGCAACATTCGGAACATAATCAAGATCACAGTCTGGATCCGGAGTTTCATAGTTAATTGTTGGAGGTATGATACCTTTTTGCATCGCCATAATTGAGATAACAGCTTCAATTGCACCTGCCGCTCCAAGGCAATGGGCAACCTGTCCTTTTGTAGAACTGACAGGAGGACAGTTCTCTTTTCCTCCGAAAAGTTTTTTCAAAGCCATCGTTTCATACATATCATTATACTTTGTGCTTGTCCCATGTGCGTTTACATAATCGATTTTAGGCCTACCAGCCATATCAAATGCCGCTTTCATTGCTCTGTATGCACCTTCGCCTTCTGGAGCCGGCGTTGTTATATGGTTCGCATCGCCACTTTCGCCAAAACCTATGAGTTCCGCATATATTTTCGCCCCTCTTTTTTTGGCACTCTCATACTCTTCAAGCACCAAAGCACCGGAACCTTCTCCCATAACAAAACCGTTTCTGTCTGCATCAAAAGGTCTGGAGGCTTTTTTTGGATCCTCATTTCTGGTCGAAAGTGCTTTCATTGCTGCAAAACCCCCTATGCCTATCGGACAGATTGCCGCTTCGGCACCTACAACAAGCATTCTGTCGGCACCTCCGAGTATAATCGTTTTGGCTGCTTCCGTTATCGCATGAGTTCCTGCCGCACAAGCGGTTACGGAAGATAAGTTCGGACCCTTAAGGTCATGCTCAATCGATACAAAACCGCCAAGCATATTAACAAGTGCGGAAGGGATAAAAAAAGGACTTATTCTTCTTGGGCCTCTTTCGTGACAAATAACAGCATTTCTTTCTATATTCGCCAGTCCGCCGATACCGGAAGCTGAACTGATACCGAACTTTTCTCTCTCCACATTTTCATCAATCCCGGCATCTTCCATGGCCTCTTGTGCCGCCTTGATGCCAAGCTGGATAAATCTATCAGCTTTTTTCACTTCTTTGGGATCCATAAAAGTTTTAGGGTCAAAATTCTTTACCTCGGCAGCAATCTTAACAGTCTGATCGGATGGATCAAAAAGAGAAATTCTTTCGATGCCACATTTTCCCTCAATGATAGCCTCAAAAGAATTTTCTTTGTCATGGCCAAGAGAGTTTATCATACCAAGTCCAGTTACAACAACCCTTCTCACACTTTCTCCTTAAGATTTTTTTACAAAAGCGGCACAGAATGTACCGCTTGAGAATATTTTTATTTATGCTCTTCTATATATTTGATAGCATCGCCAACAGTTTGAATTTTTTCAGCATCTTCATCAGGAATTTCAATACCGAATTTTTCTTCAAGTGCCATTACAAGCTCAACAACATCAAGGCTGTCTGCACCCAAATCTTCAACAAACTTGGAATCTTCTTTTACTTCATCCGGGTTGGCGTTGAGCTGCTCTACCACAACCTCTTTAACTTCATCGAAAAGTGCCATCTCTGTCTCCTTTAAAAATTTTAAATCAAGCAATTTTATCAAAAAAAGATTAAATAATAAGTAAAAAGCCCAATAGCCTTTTCTTACATATACATTCCGCCATTTACTTTTATAGTTTCGCCAGTTATATAATTTGCTCCGTCGCTTAGCAAAAATGCTACAGTCTGAGCCACCTCTTCAGGCTTTCCGAATCTTTTGAGGGGAATTTTTGAAATATAAGCCTCTTTTATCTCATCTTTCAGTTCTTCTGTCATATCTGTCTGTATAAACCCAGGTGTAATAGCATTAAATCTCACACCTCTTGGAGCCCCTTCAAGGGCAAAACTTTTTGTCATAGAAAGCATTCCCCCTTTACTCGCACTGTAGTTTACCTGACCGGCATTTCCTGTTTCCGCAACGATGGAAGAGATATTTACAACCGAGCCGAATCTTTTTTTGCTCATTACTTTCAGTGCTTCTCTGCACCCTATAAATGCAGAAGTTAGATTTGCTCTGATTACATTTTCAAAATCTTCTACTTTCATTCTTATAGCAAGTTTGTCGTTTGTAATTCCTGCATTGTTAACAAGATATGAAAGTTCACCGTCACTCTCTATTATCGTTTTTACCGCATCAACAAACGCTTTTTCATCACTTGCGTCAAATCCTATTACAGCCGCCAAGCCGCCCTTTTCTTCTATCTCGGCTTTCAGTTCGTCAGCCTTGGCAGCACTGCTTTTGTAATTTATCCAGACTTTAAGGCCGTAGGCAGCAAGAACTCTTGCGATATCAGCACCTATCCCTCTACTCGCTCCGGTAATCAAAACATTTTTTCCGCTAAATGTCATAATGCTCCCTTTTTAAAGTGATATAGTTTCAAAATTAACAGTGACAAATTGATGGCTGAGCAAGAAAAAATTCTATCTTCTCTTCACTTTGTCACTCTGTCACATCTCAAACCAACGGTTCGTCCATTTCGCTCGGAATTTCGAGTCCCATAAGTTTCAAAACAGTAGGTGCGATATTGCTAAGCCCGCCATCTTTTACTTTTTTGACACCCGGGGCCATAACAAAACACCATACTTCACCTACGGTATGATTTGTAAGTATATTTCCCTCTTCATCTCTCATCTTTTCACAGTTGCCGTGATCACTCGTAAGAACGAGTCTGTAATCTTTCTCTTTTGCTTTGTCTATTATCCCCCAAAGCTCCTTATCGACCGCTTCAACCGCTTTTACAGCAGCCTCAAAATCTCCGGTATGCCCTACCATATCTCCGTTTGCAAAATTTACCACTATAAACTCATACTCCTCATCCATTGCTTTTCTGACAACCTCGCCTACTTCGGGAGCACTCATTTCAGGTTTCATATCATATGTCCTTACCCGTGGGCTGGGTATCAGCACTCTCGTCTCATTTTCATACGGCTCTTCGGTTCCTCCGTTGAAAAAGAAAGTTACGTGCGCATACTTCTCAGTCTCGGCTGTATGAAACTGATTTAACCCCGCTTTGCTGATAACTTCTGATAGTGTATTTTTGGGCACCTCTTTTCTGAACATAACAGGATAAGGAAAAGTTTCATCATATTCGACTATTGTTGCGATATTGATTTTGACAGGTTTTCTTTCAAACTCTTTAAAATCAGGACTGCCTATCGCGGTTACAATCTCTCTCATTCTATCACTTCTGAAATTTATAAACAGTACGCCGTCTCCGTCTTCAAAACCGTTATACCATTCAAATGCGACAGGCTCTATAAATTCGTCGGTTACTCCTTTTTCATACTGACTGTCTATATACTCTAAAGGTGAAAGCGACGTTTTGGGCAGAGCTTCGGCAATTGCTCTGTAGCCTTTTTCAACTCTCTCCCATCTTTTATCCCTGTCCATCGTATAAAATCTGCCGCTTACGGTTGCAATTTTTACATTTTTAGATTTTTGGGATTCTAATTGTTCGATATATTTTTTTGCAGAAGTTGGACTTACATCTCTTCCATCCGTAATCGTATGCAAAACCACCTCGTCTTTATATTTTGCCGCTAAATTTGAAATACCTATCATATGCTCTATATGAGAGTGAACCCCTCCGTCGCTCATAAGGCCTATTATATGCACTCGTTTAGACTTTTTAAGCAGATTTTGAAACACTTCGTTTTTTTCAAGCGTTCCCTCTTTCAAAGCCAAAGATATCTTTACAAGGTCCTGGTACAAAATCCTGCCGCTGCCTATCGTCATATGGCCAACTTCGCTGTTTCCCATCTGTCCTTCCGGGAGTCCCACACTCATTCCATATGTTTTGACAAGCGAATAGGGAACATTGTCAAAAAGATATTTATAAGCCTTTTTCTCAGCTGTTGCAAATGCATTGTATCTTTTGTCGGGGTTATAGCCTATTCCGTCGGTTATCACCAAAATTGCTTTATTTATACCTTTCATAATTATCCCCTCTTGTTAACAAAAAAATCAGTGAAATTTTAGTATCATTTCTCTTTTATTAATATATATTAACACAATTAGATACGGGAGATTTATGCTTTACTGGCTATATGAAATTTTTGGGATAAATCTTTTTCAATATATCACGGTCAGAGCAGGCATAGGTTTTTTTATAGCCTTTTTTCTGACGATTTTTCTTATGCCCCGTTTTATAAAATGGGCAAAGCAAAAAAAAGCTAGCCAGCCTATCTATTCTCTCGCTCCAAAAAATCATCAGCAAAAAGCAGACACCCCTACAATGGGGGGACTTGTATTTTTGACCTCAACTATCATAGCAACTTTTATAGCAGCAAAACTTGACAATCTTTTCGTGATAATAGGACTTGCCACTATTGTACTGTTCGGTCTTATAGGTATCAAAGACGATATGTCCAAAATTATCAAAAGAGAGAACAGATCCGGCCTCAGCGCAAAAGCAAAAATAATGTTGCAGATTATAGTGGCATTTGCCATTTCCTGGTTTCTTTTTGCAGTTACCAATCTAGACAGTTATCTCTACATTCCTTTTTACAAATACCCTCTACTGGATATGGGATATTTTTCTATATTTTTTTGGATGCTAGTCATCGTATCCGCAACCAACGCTGTGAACCTTACTGACGGTCTTGACGGTCTTGCCACAGTCCCTTCCATCTTTGCTCTTGCATCTTTGTCTATCATAGTTTACATTACGGGACACGCCGTTTTGAGCGAATATCTACTTTTGCCAAAGGTCAGCGGTACAGGAGAAGTTACCATCATAAGCGCATCTTTGGCGGGAGCTCTTATAGGTTTTTTATGGTACAACTGCCATCCTGCAGAAGTTTTCATGGGAGACAGCGGAAGTCTCTCTATAGGGGCTTTCATAGGATATATGGCAATAATTTCAAAAAGTGAGATACTGCTGATTCTGATAGGATTGGTATTTGTTATAGAGGCTCTGTCAGTTATCATCCAGGTAGCAAGTTTCAAAATGAGAGGAAAAAGAGTATTTCTTATGGCTCCGATACATCACCATTTTGAAGAGAAAAATTGGAAAGAGAGTAAAATAATAGTCAGGTTTTGGATAATAGCACTGATTTCAAATATAATAGCACTGATTACGTTGAAAATCAGGTAGCGGGAAGGTAGAAGGTGAAGCAAAAAGGCAAAAAAGAGAAAAAAACGAAGAAAATCGGCTCAACTTTACAACCTTTTTACCTTCACAACTCTCTCCCCTTAACTCTTTTCGGCCACGGAAAGACCACAAAAGCGATCGCCGAAAGGATTGCAAAAGCTATTTTTTTTGACGACAGCGCCGAAAAACCTTATGTAGACGAAAACGGATTTGAAGTATACCCTGCAAATTTATTTGACCCTGACAAATCTTCTTTGGAGATACCAAGTCCAGGAATCCCTCCTTCAAATCCATTGATAAAAAAAGCAAAAAACCTGATCAGCGAATACGATCTATTTCTCGCTCCGCCCTTCGCCCTTCATCCTTCACCATTAACCGTCTGGATAAGCGGAACAAACGGGAAAACAACAACAACCGCAATGACAGAGCACCTTTTAAGTTCATACGGTGCCCAAAGCGGAGGAAATATAGGCACTCCTCTTGCAAAACTTGATACCCGCTCAAAAATCTGGATTCTTGAGACAAGCTCTTTTACCCTCCACTATACAAAATTTGCAAAACCGGACATATACATACTTCTTCCCGTAAAACCGGACCATATCTCATGGCACGGAAGTTTTGAAAATTATGAGCGATCCAAACTCAAACCGCTTTCAATGATGAAAGAGGGAGATATCTGCATCATCCCATCGAAATACTCCTCCGTAAAAACAGACGCATTAAAAATAACATACGACTCGGCAGAATCTTTGGCAAAAAAAATGGATATCGACACTTCGAAAATCGGCTTCAAGGGTGCTTTTTTGCTTGACGCTCTGCTGGCTCTGTCGGTTTCCAAAATACTTTTCGATAAAACAGATTATGAAAAAATAAACAAATTTTCCATCGGGGCACACAGGCAGGAAATTTTTACCGATAAAAGGGGCAGGATTTGGTTAGATGACTCAAAAGCGACCAATCCCGATGCCACCATCGAGGCTCTTAAAGTATATAGCGACAAAAAAATACACCTCATCCTAGGTGGAGATGCAAAAGGAGCCGATCCGGGAGAGCTTTTCAAATATATGAAAAATCTTGATATAAAAATCTATCTGATAGGTGCTAGTACAGATGAGTTTTATGGTCTATGCAAGCGATATAAAATCGAATGTATAAAATGCGAAATTTTGGATATAGCCGTACAGGAAATTGATAAAAAACATACAGAAAAAAGTGTCGCTCTTCTATCTCCTGCCGCTGCAAGCCTTGATCAGTTTTCTTCATATAAAGAAAGAGGCGAAAAATTTAAAAAATTAGTTTTGAATTTAAGCTGAAATTTAAGCATTATCATCTATAATTTCAACTCAACTTCCCCGGCCAGATAGCTCAGTTGGTAGAGCAAGGGACTGAAAATCCCTGTGTCCCCAGTTCGATTCTGGGTCTGGCCACCACTTCCAAAAAAGCACAGCAGTTTCTGCATAATATTTTATCTTTTTTTTATAAATCCGTACTATAATACGTAAATGCGTACACAAACATAGCATAAACATAGCACAACCAAAATCCAAGCAGGGGCTGAAATTATGACAAAGCCGGAATGCAATATACAAAAAAAGCTTCAAAACAATATAAAGTTTACAAACGATGAAATAAAAACCATTATGAATATTGTTCGTAACGAAATGAATTTTATGATTAGAAATAACATTATAATTACTCCAAAAAACTATGAAAGATGGTTTTATGTATTTTGCTATATTTTGGAAAAGAAAAAAGATCTGAGCGATTTTGAAATATTGGGTCTTTATAAAGAGTTTTATGAAGACCCTTTTGACGAGGTGAAAGAAAATACCGAAGAGCCGTATGAGACAAAACCAAAAGGTTTTATTAAAAAACTGAACAACATAGCTGAAGCAATAGATAAAAAACTTCTTGAAATAATAAATACGGTAGACAATCATCAAGACAACATAGGAACACATGCCGCATATATTGAAGAAGCCCAAAACGACATCTCTCCTCAGGAACTGCGCGAAAGCATTTCGAAAATATTGTCGGAACTTACTAAATTACGAACTGAAAATGAAAAAATGACAAAAGAGCTGAAAAAATACCATCAGGATGTAATTGCACTTCAGGATGAACTAAAGGTTGCCCGAAGCGAAGCTGAAGTAGATTTTCTTACCGGACTTTTAAACAGAAGAAGATTTGAAAGAGCGATTCTTGAGCTTTTGAATGATCTTCAAACCAGAAACTACCCTTTCTCCCTCGTTATCATAGATCTTGATGATTTCAAACAGATAAACGACACATACGGCCACCCTGTAGGAGACACTGTTTTAAAAGAGATGGCTATGATACTAAAAACCTTCCTTAGAGCAAACGCCATCGCTGCAAGAATCGGAGGAGAAGAGTTTGCGGTCATACTTCCCGGTTCTGAGCTTGAACAGGCCGTTCATATAGCCGAAAGACTCAGACGTGCAGTTGAAAACAGAACTTTTCAAGGACTCGAATTAAAAACTACTGCCAGTTTCGGCGTAACCGAAGCCAAAAAAAGCGATACTCTCGAAGAGATTTTCGAAAGAGCCGACAAAGCACTTTACGAAGCAAAAAAAACCGGTAAAAACAGAGTTGTTGCTTACTGATTCGCCAAAGAGTGATTGAGCCCTCTGAACTTTTTATGCTAAAATAGCGGCAAAAAATCTGGGACAAAAATGGAAAAAAAGCTATATGTCATATCTTTGGGCTGCACAAAAAACCTCGTAGATACCGAGGTTATGCTGGGACGTCTTCAAAATTTCTCTATGTGTGATACTCCCGAAGATGCTGATGTGATCATTGTTAATACATGTGGATTTATCGATGCTGCAAAAGAAGAGAGCATCCAGACTGTTTTAAACCTTCATCAGACAAGAAAAAAAGAGTCTCTGCTAGTTATGGCAGGATGCCTTAGCGAAAGATATAAAGAAGAGCTTCAAAAAGAGCTTATTGAGGTTGATATTTTTACCGGTGTAGGCGACTATAACAAAATAGACAGACTCATTGCCGAAAAAAAGAGCAGCTTTTCTTCAAAACCTTATCTTATCAAAGAGGAAAAAAGAGTCGTTACAGGCTCAAGCTGGCATGCCTTTGTAAAACTCAGTGAAGGGTGCAATCAGACCTGCAGCTTCTGTGCAATTCCTTCTTTCAAAGGAAAACTTCAATCAAGAGACGTGAATCTTGTAAAAAAAGAGGTTGAAAGGCTGACAAACGAAGATTTTTATGATTTCAGTTTCATTTCGCAGGACAGCAGCTCCTATCTTAGAGATTTTGGTATCAAAGAGGGCCTTATCACTCTTATAGACAAAATAGAAGAGATAGAAGGTGTCAAAAGCGCAAGGATACTCTATCTTTACCCCTCAACAACATCTTTAAAACTGATAGAAAAAATATCTTCTTCAAAAATTTTTCACAACTATTTTGAGATGCCGATACAGCATATAAGCGAAAAAATGCTTAAAATCATGAAGCGCGGAGTCGGAGCCGAAAAAACGAAAGAGCTACTGTACGCTATGAAAGATCTGCCCGGCTCCTTTATAAGAACAGGGGTTATAGTAGGACACCCCTCAGAGAGCGAGAAGGATTTCGAAGAGCTGTGTATTTTTCTGGAGGAGTTCGGATTTGACAGGGTAAACGTATTTGCTTACTCAGATGAAGAGGGAACACAATCTTTTGAAATGAGCGAAAAAATACCGCCTGAAACTATAGAAAAAAGAGTTGAAATCATAGAAGATATTGTGGCAAAAACCACTCTTGAAAGCCTGAAAAAAGAGGTAGGGAAAAGAGTAAAAGTTATCGTTGAAGGACCAAGCGAAGAGAGTGAAATGCTTATAGGTGCAAGAAAGCTTGAATGGGCACCAGATATTGACGGAGAGATACTGATAAATGAAAGCGAAATAGAAGGTCTTGAAGCCGGAAAAATATACACTGCCGAAATAACAGAGGTTGCGGCGGATAAACTGCTTGGAAAAATCATAGATGTTAAACAGTGATGCTCTGAATTTTTTAAAAAACAGAAAAAATCTGCTCGCCTTTTCAGGGGGAGTAGATTCGACTGCTCTCTTTTTTCTTCTTATGAAAGAGGAGGTTGAGTTTGATATAGCCACCGTAAACTATCGCTTAAGAGCGGCATCTGACAAAGAAGCGGAATATGCAAAAACGCTTGCCGAAAAATATGGCAAAAAAATTTTTCTCAAAATCGCGCCCCTATCGCCGCCGTCCATAGAAAAGAAAGCAAGAGACATAAGATATACTTTTTTTGAAGAGATTATCGAAAAAGAGGGATACGACAATCTTATTACCGCCCATCAGCTAAATGACCAACTCGAGTGGTTTTTGATGCAGCTCTCAAGAGGAGCGGGTCTTGTAGAGATGGTAGGACTGGATACTGTGAGCAAAAGAGATAGCTATACAGTAGTCCGTCCCCTTCTTTATACATCTAAAGATGAACTGCTCTGTTATCTGAAAGAAAACAAAATCCATTATTTCATTGACGAGTCAAACCTCTCTTTGGAATATAGAAGAAACTATTTCAGACACAGATTCTCAGACCCTCTTGTCAAAGAGTTTCAAAAAGGGATAAAAAGAAGCTTTGAGTTCCTTCATGTGGATAAAGAACTTCTTTTGAAAGAAAAAGCGATCCTGAAAATAAACAATCTCTATATTTTCAAAAATCCCAAAGATGATACAACAGCCATTCGGCTTATTGACAAAGCACTTAAAGAGATGGGATATGTAATGAGCCATGCCCAGAAAAAAGAGGTTTTGAAGCAAAGAGAGTGCGTAATTGCAGGACGTTTCGCCATCTCTTTAACTGAAGATTTTATATACGTATCACCTTTTGCAAAAACAAAAATGGACAAAGAGTTCAAAGAAGAGTGCAGAAAACTGGGCATCCCTCCGAACATCAGAGGATATATCTATAAAGAGAAAATAGATATTAAACAGATAGTGAGTATACTTTCAATATAAATTCCACTCTTATTTCATCATCTTTCTTTTCAAATTTTACGGGATAATCTATCTGCAACGGAAGTTTTCTGTTTTTTATATCTTCTATGAGTTCATAAAACTTTACCGGCGTCTCGATATTCATAGATATTTTGTATAAAACTATGTAAAGATTATCTTTTTTGACACTATTTTGCGGTTTTATATCGATATTTTTTCCATATTTTTTTATAATTTTTTCAATATCTTTTTCTGATATCGTATTTTTTGCCAACATCAGATTCTTTTCAAAACCGGCGAAGTCGCCCATGCTTTTACTAAGGTCTGTCTTCTTTTGTAAAATATCATCTATCTCTCTTTTAAGTAGTTCGATTTTGGTTTTAGTTTCACTGTATTGCTTCATATCCGGGATTATTATGAAAGAAATCAGTATATACAAAAAAGCGAGAAATAAAATTCCCAGACCAAGCCATTTGATTTTTGTACTGTAGAATTTTTGTATCATATTTTACTGCCTTTTCCCGATAGAAACAAATCTGTAGATTTTTCCACTTTTTTCTAATCTTGTCGTAAACTCAGGATAGACTCCCTTCAATGATTTTTGAATAAACTGTTCAAACTCCTCTTTTGAAAGTGATTCACCCTCAAGTAAAATATCATTTTTTCCAAACTCTGCTCTGGTTAATACTACAGAGTCAGGGATAAGATCAAAAATGTTTTTTATATTTTCTTTAAGAAGCGAATTTGTACTTAGAATATCTTGCATAGAAGTTTTCACAGTATTTAAATCTTTTAACAGTTTCTCTGTTTCATGAACTTCCAAAACCGTTTTATCTTTTTCGGTTTTCATTATCGATACTCTCTTCGCAAGAGAGTTTTCCTCAAATTTTATATAGACATCAATTGCTCCCAAAAAAAGAGCAATAACCAAAATCGCAGCAGTAAAAACTTTTATATAGAGTTTCTCTTTTTTTGAAGGTTTTGTGAAGCTAAACTTTTCAAACTCCTCTTTTTGCAAAAGAGCGGGCAGAACTTTTAAAATGTCAGTTTTTTCATACTTTAACGGAAGTAAAAGGGTCTCTTCTATTTTTTTAATATCGCCATATTTCCCAGCTGTTGCATCAAAAACGGCTATCTCTTCGATAAAATAGCAGCACTCCTCTTTGTAGAAGTTATGCAGAAAATCTTTTATAAACTCTTCGATGGAAAAGTTCTTTTTCAGTTTCTCATGAATACCGAAAATCGGCCTGTTTTCTTTAAATACTACTGCCGTAATAAACTCATCCTGCAAAAGCAGCCACAACCTGTTGGATATTTCATTTTGTTTGTAAAAGTAATATAGTATAAAAAATGGTGAAAAAAGATAGTCTATTTCATTAAATTTTTTTTTGAACTCTTCTACTGATACTTTTTGGGTCTTAACAAACCAACCATCCTCTGCCGTTTTGCTTTTTATAAAATCCCTGCCTATCTCCTTTGTCTTTTTTATACACTCTATCGATTGGGAAGACTCATTTAAAAGTGAAACAATTGTAACATTTTGACCAAAACTTTTTATGTATTTTTTAAACTCATCAGATTTTTCACCAAGCAGATTTACGGAAAATTTTCGTCTTTGTTCATTTAGAATCAGACCGTTTTTTATTTCGGTAAAAATAGAAAAAATAGTATTACCGCTTTGATAAAAAGAGAGAATTTTATCCCGTCCGCTTAGCACATAAAGACCTTTTTATTTTTATTTTATCAATTTTAACTCAAAAAGGCTCTGAAAGTCTTTTTTTTATATACTCTTTTGCTTCTTTACTCTCCATATCGGTCACTTTGAAAGGCTCCGAGGCCATGAAGGTCAGTTTTGAAAAAGGTTTCGGAATAATAAACCTGTCCCAGCTTTTCAACTGCCAGTAAGAGGAGGCTTTGTATCTGAAGGGCACTATATAAGCATCTGCTTTTTTGGATATAGCAATAATGCCATCGGCTACAGAGTGTCTAGGCCCTTTCGGACCATCAGGCGTTATGGCTATGTCATAACCCTCTCGCATCTTTTTTATTGCTTTTAGGAGAACTTTTACAGAGCCCCTGGTACTAGAACCTCTGATAGACTCGAACCCAAAGTATCTTATAATGCCCGCTATTATCTCTCCGTCAAAATGTTCACTTATCATACATGCGATTTTAGGCTTTTTCCTGACTTTTTTGTATAGATAAGGCTGCATAAGAAGCTCACCATGCCATAAAGCCGCTATGAAAGGCTCATTTGGCATATCACCCTTGATAACATACTCTTTTTTACATGTTAGATAAATCCCTTTTATTATAAGATAACCGAGTGATGGAAAGATTTTTGAAAGAAATCTTCTTTTTAAATCTTTATGCAATAACCTCTCCCTCTAAAGAGAGCCTACCGGGTTTTGTTATCTTTACATCTCTAAACTCGCCCAAAAGTTCCTCGGAACCTTTTACCTTGATGATAAAATTGTTGTCACTCCTTCCGGCCACATATCCGCCCGGTTTTAGTTCCTCAAAATATACATTGAACACTTTGCCTTTTTGTTTCTTTGCTATATCATCAAGCATCTCTTTATGCATCTCCTGCAGCAGGGACAGTCTTTCACTTGCAATTTCCTGCGGCACCTGATCTTCATAATCTTTTGCGGGCGTTAAAGGTCTTGGCGAGTATTTGAAGCTGAAAATCTGCTCAAACTTCACCTTTTTTACAACATCTAGTGTATCTTCGAAATCCTTATCATTCTCTCCTGGAAATCCGACTATTATATCTGTGGAGATATGGACATCAGGCACCATTTCTCTAAGCTTGAAAGCTCTGTTCAAAAACCACTCTTTTGTGTATCCTCTTTTCATGCGCCTGAGTATCTCAGTTGAACCGCTTTGCAAAGGCATATGCATAGATTTACATATCTTCGGATTTGAGGCAAACTCTTCCAAAAACTCATCATCCATATGCAGAGGATGCG
This sequence comes from Nitrosophilus alvini, assembly GCF_015100395.1. Taxonomy (NCBI): domain Bacteria; kingdom Pseudomonadati; phylum Campylobacterota; class Epsilonproteobacteria; order Nautiliales; family Nitratiruptoraceae; genus Nitrosophilus; species Nitrosophilus alvini. Next base: position 1,567,575 of record NZ_AP022847.1, read on the forward strand.
GAGATGTAAAACGAATCCTCTCTATTCCTTCTATTTGGCTTACACGTCTTAAAAGTTCTGTGAAGTTTATCTTTTCATCGCCGGAACTAAATCTTCTGCCGTAATTGTTCACATTCTGCCCGAGTAGAAATATCTCTTTGGCTCCACTCTGAGCCGCTCTTCTGGCTTCATTTATAATAAGCTCGGAGGGGATAGATATCTCTTCTCCCCTGGTACTTGGAACTATGCAGAATGTACACTGTTTATCACACCCTATCGAAATATTTATATATGCTTTATACGGAGAACTTCTGAAATCACTGAAAGCGTAGGTACTCTCATCATAATCTATATCTATCTCCACCGCTTTTTCTTTATGGAGTACCTCTGTTATTTTGGATACGTTTCTGGCTCCCAAAACAAAACTAACATAAGGAGCCCTTTTTATTATCTCTTCTCCGAGATGACTGGCCGTACAGCCGCATACTCCTATTTTTGCATCTTTTTTTTTGATTTTATTAAAATGTCCAATTTCTGAAAAAAGCTTGTGTACCGGTTTTTCCCTAACACTACAGGTATTTATAAGAATGAGATCGGCTTCATTGATATCTTCTGTTAGATCGTAGCTCTCTTTTGTTTTAAGTTCTGCAATGATATGTTCGCTATCTCTTACATTCATCGCACAGCCGAGAGTCTCAATATATAACTTTTTGCCCAAATTACTACCTCTTTTATATTTTTTATTTTAGAATATGCACTTCATAAAGATATTCGTTTTCATCAAGACCGTATTTTACCTCTCTTAGATACACACTGTACCCTTTGTTTTCAAAATATTCAACAAGTTCTACGAGATCTTTATGAGCATTTTCTCTATCAAAATAGAAGATTTTTTGTCCCTCTTTTTCAAGCTCCTCTTCGATCTTTTCCAGTTTTATAGATTTTGGTTTTGACTTAAGTTCATTTCTTGCCAGTTTCAATTCCATTTATAGCCTTTTTCATGTTTTTTTCTACTCTTTCGGGTTTCAAACGCCCCTTAAAGTAATTATGATATTATATCAAAAAAGTCACCTTTTATTGATTTTATACTAAAGTTAAAATTAAACTTAATAAAAGCCAAAATCAAGTATAATTATAACTACCTCCAAAGAATCTGCAAGGTCAAATATAATCCAATAAAATATTACAAACAACAAAAGGAAAGAAGTGGAAAAGATAGTAGATATTATAGACTCTATTGCACATGAAAAAGGTTTAAAAGTTGAAGATGTAACAGAAGCTATAAAAAATGCCATAGCAAGAACTGCAAAAAGAGTATTGGGCGAAAATCTGGAATTTGAAGTAGAAATAGACAAACAGAGCAAAAAAGCCGATGTGTTTCAAAAAATACTAGTTGTAGAAGATGATGACGAAAGAGCAAAAGAAGAGCCGGACAGATATATAACACTTAGTGATGCTAAAGAGATCAATAAAGATGTAGAACCGGGCGACGAGCTTAGATATCCCGTCGATTTTGAAAGTCTGGGACGAACAGCCGCCGTAACACTGCAAAAAGAGATCGAATACCATATCCAAAGACTCATCGAACAGGAACTTTTTAAAAAATACCAGAATAAAGTGGGAAAAATTATTAGCGGAACGGTTACTAGAATAGACTCAAATCAAAATACATATGTTGAAATCGATGAAGTCAGAGCAATACTGCCCATGAGATACCGCATAAAAGGCGAGTATTTCAAACCCGGAGATGTAGTAAAGGCTATTTTGAAAAAAGTTGTCATAGACAAAGTTCACGGCATCTACCTGGAGCTCTCCAGAACTACTCCCAAATTCCTGGAAGAGCTTTTGAAACTCGAAGTACCTGAGATCAAAGACGGTCTTGTAACTATAGAAAAAGTGGCAAGAATACCGGGTGAAAGAGCGAAAGTGGCGGTAAGTTCCATCAGTCCGAAAATCGATCCCGTAGGTGCCTGCGTCGGAGTCAGGGGCGTAAGAATAAATGCGGTCAGCAAAGAACTAAACGGTGAAAGTATAGACTGTATCGAATACTCAAGCATCCCAGAAATATTTGTTGCCAGAAGCCTCAGTCCTGCAATTATAACCAGTGTTAAAATTGAGGGTGACAAAGCGATAGTGACTCTTCCTAGCGACCAAAAATCTAAAGCTATAGGAAAAAGCGGTATCAATATCCGTCTTGCGTCCATGCTTACGGGATATGAGATTGAACTCATCGAAAAAGAGGGCGGTATCCAAACAGCCGAAGAGACACCAAAAGAGGAAGGTAAACCGAAAATTACTCTCGAGGATCTTTTTAAAGAATAAAAGAGGCAAATAAAAAAGTGTTCGCAGGTTTTTAAAAAATAACGACTAACGGGACAGATTAATGAAAATTATATTGAAGAAACTGGTCTATATAACACTTATGCTGTTTATCATATCTCTCATCTCTTTTCTTGCCATACACGCAGCCCCAAACAGTTTCTTCAGTGCCGGAGAACTAAACCCAAATATCACAAAAGAGTCCCTTGAGCATCTAAAATCCATATATGGCCTCGACAAGCCTCTTTGGGAACAGTATCTATCTTGGATATGGGCTATGATCCATTTCGATTTCGGTGTATCTTTTGCTAGCGGGAAAAATGTAACTTCTGAGATTCTTGCTAGGCTTCCCGTAACACTGGGTATAAATATTGTAAGTATGGCTATCGTTTTTACTCTCTCTCTTTACCTTGGTGTAAAATCGGCTCTTAGACAAAACGGAAAACTCGATAAAGTCATTAAACAACTTTCACTGTTGAGTTTTTCCATGCCTTCTTTTTATCTAGCCCTTCTGCTTATCATAATATTTGCGGTAGAACTGAATCTTTTCCCTATCGGCGGGCTTCACTCTCTTGAGCTAAAAACCGGGATCGCGTATTATTTAGATATTGCCTGGCATCTAGTTTTACCTATATTTGTCATCGTTTTTGTAAGCTTTGGCTCTATGGCCATGTATGTAAGATCCCTTACAACAGATATAATAAAGAGTGACTATATATACTTTGCAAAGGCGAGAGGTGCCGATGAGAAGACGATAGTAAAAAAGTTTATTCTACCGAACCTTTCACCACCTCTCATTACAATACTGGGGCTCTCCTTACCCGGACTGATAGGAGGAAGCGTAATATTAGAATCCATATTTTCGATAAACGGTATGGGTCTTCTTTTTTACCAGTCCGCTTTAAGCCGCGATTATCCGGTAATAATGGGTATACTTATTATAACCGCATTTCTAACGCTGCTTGGAAATATACTTGCCGATCTTATACTCTTAAAATTGAATCCCTATTTCAAAAGAGAATAATAGTATTTATTTTTATCTGACTCTGTGAAGCTTCACATCAACCATCTTTTCCATCTTTTCACTCTCATCATAAAGAGTATTCATATCCGGTGAAAATCTAAGATTTCTCGATATACCACCAAAAGAGATAAAACCCAGCCTAGCTCCTTCACCAATATTTACTATAACTTTACCGCTCTTTTCATCAAGATACTCTACCGACCACTTCCCTTCAACTGTCTCTTTATCTCTTTTGAAAATAGCTTTATCTTTATCAAAGATATATTTTACAGAGCCGTCATCTGACTCCCACTCTCCCAAAAGAGCTTTGGCAAATCTGCTGTCTTTGTATTTTTCACTCGTTTTGTTTGTCAAAGTATTTGCCGTTTCGATATCTTTTGCCGCAACCTCTTCCCATGTGCCGTCTTTTTTGAGAGCTATGGTTTTATTGCCCTTTTTAATAACGGTCACCTCTTCCCAGGTACCGTCATCTTTTAGAAGAACAGTTTTTCCATTTTCGAGAGTTATGTACTCAGCCGCATAAGCAAACATAAAAGCTGCCATGATAAAAGAAAGTTTTTTCAGCATTTTGACTCCTTGAATTTTTGAATCGTTTAGTGATAGATAGCAATAAATCGTCTGTTGACGGTATCTGTAGATTCTACTCTTTTGCCAATAGTCAATTTTATAGGGGTTTTGCATAAAAAGGGGTTAAAAAAGTGCATAAAAAAAGCCCGGACAAAAGTCCGGGCAGTAATTGCTTCTAAAGTTTTATTAGAAGTTGTAAGTAAGATATACTTGAACAGTATTGTAGCTGTCTGCATTTCCGTTTGCATCAACATTTTGATTATCAGCATCTGTATATATGTATGCTAGAGTTGTATTAAGACTTCCATATGATTTAGTCGCAGTCAAAGTAAATTCAGTCATATCATACGGCATAGTAACATTTTTAGCTTTATCTTGATCAGTGGATGTATAGTAAGCACCGAACTCAGCAACATCTTTCATATCATATTTAACAGTTATGTTGTATGCATCTGTAGCAGGCGCACTAACATATCCGTAGTTCCACCATGCTTCAGTATACAGTTTTGACTGTGTTCCAGCTGTATTTGCGATATTCACAACACCATCATCATCGGTTGAAGAGTAAGAAACGCAAGCTTTGAGTCCAGGAACAGCATCTTTAAAGTCATATCCAACTTTCAACGCCCATGCAGAACTCTCATCAGGTGTAATTTCGTTATCAGGATTTAAATTTGCATATTGCGCACCAAATATAAAATTAGGCACAGCATTTTTTACATCCGCTTCAAGCCAGTATGCTCTTGCAATTTGCTGAACGTCATAATACCATGCCTGAAGTGTAACATTTTCTATAGAGTTGTTTATAGCACCTACTGCATATGCTCCATTAGTTCCAAAAGTAACAAATGGATCAGCTCCATTTGCAGCATTTCTAACTATGTTAGTATAAGTACCAGCACCAGTTCTACCTAAAACACCACTGGCATTATTTCCTCTACCTATCCATGCAGCTACCAAAGTGGTATTTGGAACATCGCTGTTTAAAACAACCGCCGCATCAAAAGTGTTTTGAGCTATAGACCAAGTTTCACTAAATGCAAGAGGGGTGTCGATAGCCTGTCTACCTACTTTTATAGTAGTGTTCGCAATACTTTTCGCAAGCCAAGCTTCACTAACCCACCATTGATTGCCTAATCCGCCTTCCCATACATTGCTTACAAGATTGTTTTCCAATCCAAGTGTATTCAATGCAGTAATCGCTACTTTACCCTTAGCGCTATCTGCCAAATCAGCTTCTACCGCCAAATCGAGAGCTGCCTGTCCCGCACTATTGTTTTTACTAAAAAGATCACCCGTTGCCGGTCTTATACCAATTTGATTATTGTCTCCATCCTGTGTTGCATAAAATAGTTTCGCATCACCGCTTACTTTTATATTATTTACATCAGCGAACGCAGAAACACCAAGCGCTAACAATGCTGCAAGACTCAGTTTTGCATACTTCATTCCTTACTCCTTTGCTAATTAAAATTTGAAAATTAACTCCCACGGACAGAATTATAACACACTTTTCTTAAAGTTTTGTTACAAATATGTGAGATTTATTAAACTTTCCTTAAATTATATACTTTTTGGTATGTTTTCCGCTCTGCTATGTTACTTTTTGTGCATGTCCCAGAGTAACGATGTTTTCCCATCTTTCTCTTCAATCTCAGCCAGACCCATTATGTGATATCCACCATCCACATGATGAACTTCTCCGGTCACTCCACTGGCAAGATCACTAAGCAGATACATACCGCTTTGACCCACTTCATCAATTGTAATATTTCTTCTTAAGGGAGAGTTTATCTCATTCCATTTCAGCAGAAGTCTGAAGTCTCCTATACCACTAGCCGCCAATGTCTTTATAGGACCTGCGCTGATGGCGTTTACTCTGATGTTTTGCGGTCCCAGGTCGGCTGCAAGGTATCTAACGCTTGCTTCCAAAGCAGCTTTTGCGACGCCCATAACGTTATAGTGAGGAATATATTTTTCCGCTCCGAGATAAGAGAGAGTGAGTATTGAACCTCCTTCATTCATAACCGGCAATAAAGTTTTGGTAAGTTCTATCAAACTAAATACGGAGATATCCATAGCTATATTGAAAGCATCTTTAGTAGTGTTTATAAACCTTCCGTCAAGTGCGCTTTTCGGTGCGAAAGCTACGGAATGTACAAAAAAGTCTATTTTTCCGAAATCTTTTTCGATAGCCTTTTTTAAAGCTTCCAGTTCCTCTGGTTTACTTACGTCCAGTTGATACACTTTATCGCTACCCAACTCTTCAGCTATAGGTACCACTCTCTTTTTTAAAGAATCGTTCATATATGTAAAACAAAGCTCTGCTCCCTGCTCGTGGCACGCTTTTGCTATACCGTAAGCGATAGATTTATTGTTGGCTACCCCTACTATTAAACCTCTCTTTCCTTTCATCAACATTTTTGCTCCTTGTGCAAAGTAAAAAATTTATTGGCACTGTTCAACAATCGTTATCATCTCGATAAAACTGTCAACATCCCAACTTGCTGTGCCAATCAAAGCTCCGCCGCATCCTGCGATAGAAACTATCTCTTTAATATTGGAAGGCTTGACACTACCTCCATAGAGTATAGGTGCTTTTGTAAGATTGGAGATGAAACTTATCGTCTCTTCTATCTGAACAGGCTCGGCACTCAGGCCGGTACCTATGGCCCATACCGGCTCATATGCAACTATGAGTTTTTCATATTTCGTATCTATACCGGAAAACTGGAGCTTGATATACTCTTGAAGCGCATCTTCGCCTTCGCGTCTGATCTCAAGCGGCTCTCCAACGCAGTAGACTATCTTAAACCCTCTATCTTTGAAAAAGTTAAATTTCTCGGCTATAAAACCCTGGTTTTCTCCGAGTATATGCCTTCTTTCACTATGTCCTATCAAAACAGTTTTTATATCAAACTCTTCAAGTTGTTCAAGTCCTATTTCGCCAGTAAATGAGCCCTTCTCGGCAGGGTATGCATTTTGAGCGCCCAAAGTTATGTTTTCGCAAAGCTCAAAATCGTCAAATGCGGTAAATGGAGGAAATATATAAATATCCTCGGATACGGAATTTTCTTTTACATATGAAACAAGTTTTTCCAGATACTTTGCTGTTGATTTTCTGGTATGGTTTGTCTTAAAGTTGGCCGCTATTATCACTCTTCTTCTCCGTTCTCTACCATAAGAGCTGCGATACCAGGAAGTGTTTTGCCTTCAATCAGCTCTAAACTTGCACCTCCTCCGGTTGAGATAAAAGTCATCTCTTCATCATCTCCGGCTCTTTGTACCAAATCTGCGGTATCACCGCCCCCTACTACCTTGACGGCATACGACTGTGCTATAAAATGGGATATCTGAAAACTTCCTCTGGCAAATTTGTCCATCTCATATACGCCCATCGGTCCGTTCCAAAGAATTGTCTGTGCATCATTGAGAGCTTCTCTGAAAAGCCTTACAGTCGCAGGACCGATATCAAGTCCCATCCAGCCTCTGGGTATCTCCTTGTATGTGACATATTTTATGGGAGAGTCTTCACTGAATGTCTGGGCAACTACCAGGTCAACAGGCAGATACAGCTTTACCCCTAGTCTCTTGGCCTCTTCCATAATCTTTGCGGCTTCATCTATCAAATCGTCTTCCACCAAAGAGTTTCCAACCTCTTCTCCCATAGCTTTTAGAAATGTAAAAGCCATTCCTCCGCCAATAAGCATTTTATCAACTTTTGGCAAAAGATTTATCAAGGCCTGAAGTTTTCCTGAAACCTTGCTCCCGCCTATAACCGCAACAAATGGTCGCGTAGGTCTTTTTAACAGATGATGAAAAAATTTAATCTCTTTTAAAAGCAAAAATCCTGCTCCTTTGTGCTCTTCGTCATAAAAATGTGTAACGGCTTCAACGGAAGCATGGGCTCTGTGACTTACGCCAAAAGCATCATTTATATATATTTCACCAAACTTTGCAAGCTCTTTTGCAAATTCGGGATCGTTTTTTGTTTCGCCTTTTTCAAACCTTAGATTTTCCAAAAGCAATATTTCACCGTTCTTAAGATTTTTGGCTTTTGTCTTGGCATCTTCGCCGATTACATCCTTTGCCATAATAATATCAAGTTTCAATAAAGAGTGAAGCCTTCTGGCAACCGGTTTCAAAGAGTACTTTTCTTCAAAACCTTTCGGTCGTCCAAGATGACTTGCAAGTACAATTTTGCAGTCATGGTCCAGACAGTATCTGATAGTCTGCAGCGCCGAACGAATTCTTCTGTCATCCGTTATATTTCCGAATTCATCCATCGGAACATTAAAATCACATCTTATAAATACGCTTTTATTTGCGATATCGAGCTCTTTTATCGATTTTATATGCACCCAAACTCCTTATTTCGTAATTCGTAATTCGCAACCGGTGATTGATGATTTTTGAACTGAACTTTTCTATTTTTCGCTTATATAGACCGCCATATCGACAAGTCTGTTGGAGTATCCCCACTCATTATCATACCAAGCCATAACTTTAACCATATTGCCGCAGATCACCTGCGTAAGATCGAGGGCAACGATAGAGCTGTGGGGGTCTCCCTGAAAATCCTGGGAAACTCTGTAGTCATTATCGACTGCAAGAATGTTTTTCAGTTCATTTTGCGATTTTTGCACAAAAAGTTCGTTTATCTCTTCTTTGGAAGTATCTTTTTTAACTATTACATTCAGATCCACCATAGAGACGTTGGGAGTCGGAACCCTGACACTTTGTCCGTGCATCTTGCCCTGAAGCTGCGGCAAAACAAGTCCGATAGCTTTTGCGGCACCTGTTGTAGTAGGTATCATGTTGACAGCTGCGGCGCGTGCCCTTCTTTTATCTTTTCTATGTTTTACATCAAGAATATTCTGATCATTCGTATAGCTGTGAATTGTAGTCATCAGGCCTTTTTCTATACCGAATGCATCATCTAAAACTTTCGCAACCGGGCCAAGGCAGTTTGTTGTACAACTTGCGTTTGATATTATCTTTTCGCCATTGTAGTTATGCTCATTTACCCCAATAACATATGTAGGGGTATCATCTTTAGCAGGTGCAGAAAAGATAACTTTTTTCGCACCGTTGTCTATATGCGCCCTGGCCTGCTCTCTAGTTAAAAAAACTCCTGTACATTCCAGAACTATTTCAGCACCGTAATCTGCAAATCTTAGATTCTCAGGGTCTCTGTCAGAAAACACTTTTACTTTCGAATTCCCGATTTTTAAAAAACTCTCATCAAGAATTTCTACATCTTCGTCAAAAATACCGTGCACGCTGTCATATTTCAGAAGATATTCTATCATCTCCATAGAAGCCAGGTCGTTAATAGCAACTAGTTCTATATCATCTCTTTTGGCAATAATTCTTGCAACGCTTCTTCCTATTCTTCCAAATCCGTTGACTGCTACTTTTACCGCCATAATACACCTTTTGCATAAATTTTGGCTAATTTTATCCAAAAAGAGGTATTATAAAAATTAAAAACCCGCCTTACCCTTTAAAGGCACAAATATCAATCCCAAAAAGGCCGTAAAAGTTGAAAATAGCAATTTTCGGAGGAAGTTTTGATCCGGTTCACACCGGTCATATAGAGGTTGTCAAAAAAGCACTTCATGAGCTGGATATCGACAAAATAATAATAGTACCCACCTATCTGAATCCTTTTAAAAAAAGATTTTTCGCCCCTCCCGCTCTTCGTGTAAGATGGCTGAAAAAAGCTTTCATGCCATTTAAAAACGTAGATATATCGCTTTATGAGATAGAAAATCAAAGACCTACCTATACTATAGAGACGACCCAATATCTGAAGAAAAAATACAAAAATATAGAAAAGATATATATCATAATAGGAGCAGACAATCTCAAAGATCTTAAAAAGTGGTACAAATACAGGCATTTGAACAAGATTGCGGAATTTGTCATAGCAACAAGAGGCCAAGAAAAAATTCCGGCCAAATATAAAAAGATAAAAGTCAATGTTCCTGTCAGTTCAACACAGCTTAGAAAAAAACCTATAAGAAGATATTTGCCTAAAATAGTTGCTGGCGAGATAATTCGGTTTTATAAAAAAGCTTCCGGCCATCGGCACTCCAATGACCAATGACAAACATCTACTCTTTTATCTCCCTGCCCTCTTTGATAGCTTCCAAAAACTCTTCTATATTATATTTTTTTCTGTAAGCTTCGGTCATTATATGTATAAGTATGTCACCGAGATCTATAACGATCCATTCGTCGCTTTCATCAATTTTAAGAAACTCTTCACCCAGAGGTTTTAGTTTTTCTTTCAGATAATCCAGTAAAGCTGCTGTATGTTTGTCACCAAGAGATGTGGCTATTATAACCGTATCAACAAAATATCCTTTGTCTTTTAGGTCAAATATCTGAACATCTTCCGCCTTTTTCTCTTCGAGAAACTTTTTTATTCTTTCAATTCTTTCTTGCATCTACATCCTCTTTTTAGCTTCGATACCCAGCAGACCAAGGCCGGTTCTGATAGATAGAGCCGTTATTGCGAAAAGCTTAAGGTATCTCTCTTCGTAATCTGTCCCTATTACTTTGTTTGCATTGTAAAATCTATGAAACATAGCCGCCAAATTTTTTAAATAATCAGTAACTCTTTGGAGTTCTCTTTTTTCGAATGCGTCTTCTATAACTTCAGGCAGAAGAAGAGATGCAAACATCAAATCCTTGGCATCATCATTCAGTTTTTCGAGCTTCACTCCTATCACATCATCAAGAGTTTTGCCAGCTTTTTCAAAAAGGGAATTTATCCTGGCATGAGCATAGTTTATATAATAAACGGGATTTGAGGAGTCTTCTCTTTTTAACATATCAACATCAAATTCCAGATGCGTATCCGCTTTTTTGGTCAAAAATATAAATCTCAAAGCATCAGCACCCACTTCTTTGACAACATCGCTCATCAAAATGAAATTTCCGGCTCTTTTACTCATCTTGTAAGGCTCGCCGCCTTTAAGAAGAGAAACCATCTGAGCCAAAATAACTTCCAGTCTGTTTTCATCATATCCCAAAAATTTTATTGCAGCTTTAACTCTTGCAATATATCCGTGATGGTCTGCTCCCCAGATATTTATATATCTGTCAAACCCTCTTTGAAATTTGTAATCATGGTAAATGATATCTCCGGCCAGATATGTAGGTCTTCCGTCTTCTCTTACAACGACTCTGTCTTTCTCATCCCCGTATTCTGTCGACTTGATCCAAATTTTTCCATCTTTTTCATATATAGCGCCATTCTCTTCAAGTTTTTCCAAAACCTTTGGCCACTTCTGATAAAGCTCTTTTTCACTTACAAATGAGTCAAATTCGATTCCTATCTCTTCAAGATCGCTTTTTATAAGCTCCATCATCTCGTCTTTTGCCCATTCAGAGAGCTTAGGTATATGCACCTCATCTACAAAAACGGCTTCACCGAAAACTTCATACGCCTTTTTTGCAAGATCAAGTATATATTCACCTTTGTAATACTCTTTAGGCCACTCCACCTTGTCTTTGAGGATATTTTCTCTTCCTGAAAGATAGATCGAAAGTCCAAGCAGGTAGATCTGGTTTCCCGCATCGTTAATATAGTACTCTTTTGTAATTTTGTATCCGAGTCTTTTTCCTATTCTGCTGAGTGCATCGCCGATTACGGCTCCTCTTGCATGTCCTATATGAAGAGGTCCGGTTGGGTTTGCACTGACAAATTCAAGCAAAATTGACTCGCTTTTTTCATCACTGGCAAACTCATCTTCGTTTTTAAGCGCCCATGAGGCATAGCTATCCAGAAAATCTTCGCTGAGTCTGAAGTTTACATACCCCTTTATAGCTTCTACCGATTCAAATACGGAGTCTTCCTGCGAAAACATTTTTGCCAACTCATCCGCTATAACCATCGGCGACTTTCGATACTCTTTAGCAAGCGAAAACGCAATAGGCGTGGCAAAATGTCCGAAAGATTTATCTTTCGGTTTTTCAAGAACCACACTTTTTTTAATATACTTTTCCAAGATAGACTGTACTCTTTTTTTCAAGCACGTTCCTTTTTATTGATTGAAGATTCGAAAGTCAAAAGGTAAAGAGGTCAAGAGGGTGTACATATCTTTTCCTCTTTTAACCGCTTCAACCTTTTATCAAGCCTCTTTTGATTCTGTAGTTTTTGAAGTATTTGAAGCTGCTTCCTCTTTTCCCTCTATCTCCTTTTTGGGTTCTGCTTTAGCAACTTCTTCCTCGTCTTCTTTCATGGCTTTTTTAAAGTTTTTGATACCGCTCCCTAGCCCTTTGGCAAGTTCGGGAATCTTTTTCGCACCAAAAAGAAGTACGACAATAGCCAATATTATCAATAATTCCGGCATACTTGGCATACCCATCAGGTCTCCTTTAGTTGTCTTAAGTTTAAATGTTAATTATACTAAGCAAACCTGTTAAATTGCTTATTATTGTGCGCGGCTCCAATTTTCTACAAACTTTTTTATCTCTTTTTTAGACCTTTTGAGTTTCGCAGCTTCTGCAACGCTGCAGAGTCTATTAAGAGCCGATTCAAATTTATCATTAATAAGAATAAAATCAAAATATATAGCCTCTTTTATCTCTTCAAGAGCATTTGAAATTCTTTTTTCTATCACTTCAGCACTGTCTGTCCCTCTGTTCTGAAGTCTTGTTTTCAGTTCCTGAAGAGTAGGAGTAGTAACAAATACTGAGGTCGTTATATCTCCCATTTTTTCTCTGATACTTCTATGACCCTGAACATCTATATCAAAAACTACCAGCTTTCCTTCTTTTAAAGCATTGTTTATCTGCCTCATTGATGTTCCGTAATAGTTGCCATGAACGTTGGCGTACTCCAGAAACATCCCCTCTTTTATATCTTTTTCAAACTCCTCTTTGGAAACGAAATAGTAATCGACCCCTTCTTTTTCTCCCTCTCTTTTGGGTCTGGTAGTTGTAGATATACTGAAATATATATTGTCGACTCTTTTTATCATCTCTTTAATCAAAGAACTTTTACCCGATCCGCTCGGACCTGAAATCACCAGAAAAGCTCCGCTCATCTTTTTTTCTTCTTCTTTTTACTGAAATTTATTTTGATTGTTATCTCCATTCCGTCCAAAAGGTCTCTTATAGTATATAGATCCAGTGCTTCTGTCAAGGCTTTTATCTTCTCTTCACGCGAAAGCGGAGCAGATTCTTTTTCTTCTGCTGCTTTTTCAACGACAGGTTCGATGCTTTCTGTAATCTCTTCGATCTTCTCTTCTTCTGCGCCTAAAATCTCTTCAATCTCTTCTTCTTGAGGTTTATCAGAATACTCCTTCTCCTCTTCAAGAAGCTCCTGCACCTTTTCAAGCTCGCTTCTATCCAGAACACCGCTTTCTTTGACTTCTTCTTCGGTCACAAAAGGCTCTTCCTCTATACGTTCTTCTATCTCTATTATCTCTTCCTCACTACTCTCCTTGTTTTCTTCTTGTGCAGCAATCTCTTTTTGAATCTCTTGTATAAATTTGGGTTTTACCGTTTCATAACTCTCTTCCGTTTCCTGCTCTGTTTCAGTTTCCGCAACCATAGCCGCCTCGGCAGCTTCGGACTCTTTTTTTAGAATATATTCTATTTTTGACCTGATGCCTCTTAGAAGTTCGATAAGATCGGTAGGTAAAAAAGGTTTGGGCAGAGTAAAGTCAAAGCCTTCTATATGCTCATCTTTTACAGACGTTATAAGACCTATCTGTTTATACTCAATATTTTTTTTTATCTCTTCGAGAAAATTTTCATCATACATCTCATCATCGAGAAAAAGAACATCGTAACTCCCTTTTGGAAGTTCATATATATTATCGCACTCCTCAACCTCAAAACCTGCTTTTGGAGCACTCATGTGCAACATTCTTGATACTACCGGATTTTTGTTAATTAATAAAAGCTTCATCTGCTGCCCCGCTATTTTCAAAATAAAACGTCAATTTTTATTTTATTATCTTTTTGCTTTAATAACATTTTAAAACCTTTTACGCAAATATGGCAAAACTGTTGTTACAGCACAAAAAGGATGTTAAATGAATATAAAAATAGCAAATATTTTGTTTCTTATTATGATGACTCTGACTCTAAATGCCCAGGAAGGTACGCTTTATGTGATGCCTAAAGAGTCAAAAGAGGCACTATCTGCTCTTCTTGATTCCATTGACAAAGCAAAATCAAAAATCGACGTGGCCATATACAGTTTTACACATAAAAAGATAGCTAAAAGACTTAAAAATGCGGCAAAAAGAGGGGTCAAGGTTAGAATAATATTTGATAAAAAATCAAACATAAACTATAAAAGAAGTCAGCTCAGATATCTGGCGAAATATTCAAATATTGATATCTATCTTATAAACGGAAAGAGATTCAAAAATAGAAAATATTTCGGAAAAATGCATATGAAACTTGCCATCATCGATAATAGACGGCTTATTTTCGGTTCTGCGAACTGGTCCAATTCCGGATTTGGAAAAAATTATGAATTGCTGTATATTATAGACAGTTACCATATGGCAAAAAAAGCTGGGAATTATTATGAACAGATGATCAGGGAAGCGGAAAGATACTAATTGTCAAAAATCCTGAATCTTTACAAGTTTCCTGTTTTCCAGTTTGTAAACACGATCGCACTTTTTTGCGAGATCTAAATCATGAGTAACAAGAAAAAGGGCACCGCCTGACTTTTTTAGATATCCGAAGACCCTTTGCATAACTTCGCCTGCGGTCTTTTTATCCAGATTTCCGGTAGGTTCATCCGCAAAAATAATTTTTGGTTTTTTTGTCAGTACCCTCGCTATGGAGACTCTTTGCTGCTCACCGCCGCTTAATTCGGTAACTTTTTTATGTATAACTTTTTTTATTCCGAAAGAGTCGATAATCTCTTCATCTATCTCTTTTTTTGCAAGCAAAGAAGCCACTTTTATATTCTCAAAAGCACTAAAACCTTTGAAAAGATAATGAGATTGAAAAATGATGCCTATCTTTTCTCTTCTGATTTCCATAATATCTTTTTTATGAGAATTATAGATTTTTTTTCCAAAAAGAGTTACTTCACCCTTTTGAGGTTTTAAAAGTGTAGAAAGGATATGCAAAAGAGTCGATTTTCCACTGCCGCTTACACCTATAACAGCAACACTTTCGCAACTCTTCAACTGCAGTGTTACATTATCGAACAGGGGATAGTCAAATGAGTGGGAGATATTTGAAGCATTCAAAAGAAGAGAAGAGATCTCTTCTCTCTCTTCTGTTTTTTTTGTCATTTTATTCGCCGAGCTGCTGAGCTACCTCTTCAGCGAAAGAGCATCCTTTTTTCTCGATCCCTTCGCCAAGTTCATATCTTACAAACTCTACAATCTTAGCTGTCCCTCCGGCTTTTTTAGCAGCTTCTTCAAGAACTTGTCTGACAGTTTTTTTGTCATCTTTGACAAATTTCTGTCCAAGAAGTGTATTTTCTTCTACAAATTTTTTGATTTTTCCCGGAAGAATTTTTTCGATGATATTTGCAGGTTTGCCCTCTTTCTCAAGCTGAGCTACCGCTATCTCTTTCTCTTTTTCAATAACACTCTCGGGAATTGAGCTCTCATCAAGATATTTTGGATTCATAGCTGCTATATGCATAGCTATATCTTTCAAAATATCTTTTATAGAATCACATACTTCGGGTTTGTCGCAAACAGCTGCAACAATAACGCCTATTTTTCCTCCCATGTGAAGATATCCGTTTACAACACCGTTACCTTCTACGCAGATTCTGTCAAATCTTCTTACAATAATGTTTTCTCCGATTTTTGCAATCTGCGCTTTCATAAACTCTTCAAATTTTATACCGTCAATTTCGGTTTCTAAAAGATCCTCTACAGTATCAGGCGCCGTTACATGGATATGCTTAGTCGCTTTTTTTACAAGAGCCTGAAAGTTATCGTTTTGAGCTACAAAATCTGTTTCAGAGTTTATTTCGCTTATCGTAGCACATTTGTAGTCATCGCTTATTTCGATGGTTATAGCTCCTTCGCTTGCTACTCTATCCGCTTTCTTTGCAGCTTTGGCGATACCCTTTTTTCTTAGAATATCTACCGCTTTATCAAGGTCTCCTTCAGCTTCAATGAGGGCTTTTTTACAATCCATCATTCCGGCACCGGTTTTCAGTCTCAAATCTTTTACCATAGCTGCACTGATATTCATTATTCTGTCTCCTCCTCTTTAGCTGCTTCTTCTTTTGCCTCTTCTACAGTTTCGGCTATCTCTTCTTCTGTTACCTCTTCAACTGCAGCCTCTTCCTGCTCTTCCGCCTCTTCCTGTGCTCTAAGCTCTTTTCCTTCGATGATAGCCTCTGCCATCTCTTTGCAGAAAAGCTGTATAGATCTGATAGCATCATCATTTCCCGGAATAGGATAGTCTATAACATCAGGATCGCAGTTTGTATCAAGAGGGGCAATTACCGGAATTCCAAGCTTATTCGCCTCTTTTACCGCAATATGCTCTCTTACCGCATCAATAACAAAAAGCATATCCGGCAACGTTTTCATATCTCTGATTCCGCCCAGAAAGTTTTCAAGTTTCTCTTTTCTTCTTTTGAGCATCAAAGCTTCTTTTTTTGTAAGAAGCTCCATCTGACCGCTCTTTTCCATCTCTTCTATAACTTCAAGTTTTCTTATTGATTTTTTAATCGTAGGAAAGTTCGTAAGAGTTCCACCAAGCCATCTTGAATTGACGTATGGCATTCCGGCTTTTTGCGCATACTCCTGTATAGCGTTTCTCGCCTGTTTCTTTGTTCCCACAAAAAGTATTGTTTTTCCTTCTTTTGCCGCATCTCTTGCTATGTTATATGTATATCTGAAATATCTCAGAGTCTTTTGAAGGTCGATAATATGGATATTCTTTCTTACTCCAAAGATATATTTTTTCATCTTTGGATTCCATCTTCTTGTCTGATGTCCGAAGTGCACCCCGCATTCGAGCAGGTCTTTCATTGTAACCATTGGTTCTCCTTGTCTGTTGTTTAGGTTTTTGCCTCCACACCCATCAACGCTCTCGCGCAACCTCTCAAGGATTGGTGTGTGTGTTTTGGCTTTTGAACTGGCAATTTTACTAAAATTTCCCTTAATTTTAGCTTTCTTAAAGCTTACCCTTTCTCAGCTCTTTTAATTTCTCTTTTACCTCCTCCGCATGCCCCTTTACCTTCACTTTCGGCCATATATAGGCTATCTTACCTTCAGGATCAATAAGAAAAGTCGATCTTATGACCCCTTCGAACTCTTTGCCATACATCTTTTTAAGCCCCCACGCTCCATACTTTTTGAGGACTTCTTTTTCGGTATCGCTAAGTAGCGTTATTTTGAGCCCTTTTTTCTCTATAAAATTTCTGTGTTTTTGCGTCGTATCCGGGCTTACACCCAAAATAACCGCGTCTTGTTCTTCAAACTCCGGCATCCGCTCGGTAAAATCACATGCTTCGGTAGTACATCCGGGCGTGTTATCCTTGGGATAAAAATATAGAACAACCCATTTTCCTTTCAAATCATGAAGACATATCTCAACATCATCTTGATTCGGCAAACAAAAATCCGGCGCCAAATCTGCAATTTTCAACATCTATTCTCCTTTTTAGTGTTAGTGTTGGAACAACATCGATCACTTTCAAGGGTTCCTCTCTACAAACTCGGCATTTTTATAAAACTCTTTAAGTTTTTTTGCAAAAATCCCTGTTTCATCACTCTTTAAAAGGTTGCAGTTTTCGTCATATACTCTGGCACTGCACAAAGCACAGCTCGGCGATTTTGATTTTAGAAAAAATTTCTCTATATCAGGATATCTTTTCGCAAATCTTTGCGCCTCATTTGCAATCTTTTCGGTATAGTCTTTGCGACTCTCGTTTCCAATGGCTCGAATGCTTCCATCTTTTTTTATCAGATCTATCGTTTCTCTGGGAGTTCCCAATATATTATCTTCTGGGCAAAAAGAGACTACATCATACTCTTTGATCTCTTTTATCAACTCCTCGTCTCTTCTGTTTCCTCCGTCATATCTGCAATTTTCCCCCAACAGACATGCACTTACGGCTACTTTTGTGTTGGAGCCAGTATCTTTTGGCTTTCTCACTTTCTTGCTTTTACACAATAACAACCGACTTTATTTCCGTATACTCTTCGAGTGCAAATTCCGGCCCCTCTCTACCTATACCGCTAAGTTTCACACCACCGTAAGGCTGGATATCGAATCTTAAAGTCGGAATATCGTTTACAACGACACCTCCTGCCTCCGCATCCTCTATGAATCTTTGTACAAGCTTCAAATTATTTGTAAATATTGAAAACTGCAGGCCATAAGGCGAGTTGTTGATCCTTTTGATTGCATCATCATAATTTTTCACCTTGACAAGGCTTACTATGGGAGCAAAAACCTCTTCGCAGACTATTTTCATCTCTTCGGTAACATCAGCCATTACGGTAGGATAAAAAAGTTTTCCTTCCGATTTTCCTCCCGCAACTACTTTTGCCCCTTCCTGTTTCGCACTCTCGACCCAGTTCAAAGCTCTTTTGGCAGCCTCTTCGTTGATAAGCGGTCCCATAAATGTATCTTCTTCATAAGGGGAGCCTACTTTCAACTTGCCTGTCTCTTTTGCCATAAGAGCAGCAAACTCCTCATATACAGCTTCATCAACATATATTCTTTGCAAAGATATGCAAACCTGCCCTGAGTTGACAAAAGCTCCGAATGCGCATCTTTTTGCGGCATATTCAATATCTGCGCTTTTTTCTATAAAGGTGGCTGCGTTTCCGCCAAGCTCCAGGCCTATCTTTTTTATCCCGGCACTTTTCGTTATTATTTCGCCCACCTGAACACTTCCTGTAAAACTGACGACTCTGGGAATATCACTTGTTACAAGAGCACTTCCCACTTCTGCATCGCCGTAAACGACGCTTAATGCATCTTCGATCGCAAATTCGCTCTCAATAAACAGTTTTGCAAATTTATATGCAGTGAGAGGCGCTTCGGGTGTAGGTTTGAGCACAACACTGCATCCTGCTCCCAGAGCCGGGGCAATTTTATGTGCGACCAGATTCAAAGGAAAATTAAACGGAGTAATGGCAGCGACAACTCCCGCCGGAACTCTTTTGTAAAAAGAGAGGGTTTTCTTTCCACTTAAAGTAGCATCGGTATTTATCGTCTCACCTTTCATATGCAAAACTGCATCTGCGGCAAGTTCAATCGTTTCGGCACATCTGTCCACCTCTACACGAGAAAACTGTATCGGTTTTGCTATTTCATCCGTTATCGTTTTTGCAAACTCCTCTTTTTTTTCTCTGAGTCTTTTTGCAACGTCTCTTAGCCAGGCTACTCTTTGAGAAATATTTGATTTTTTTGTTCTTTCAAACGCTCTTTTTGCACAGATAAGGGCTTCTTTGGCATCTTCTGCACTACATTTGGGATAGAGCGATACAACTTCACCGCTAAATGGACTTACTCTTTTTATCATCTCTTTTTTTTCTATCTCTTTGCTTCCTATAAGCAGTTTCGCTTCCATTTAAAACTCCTGTTTTTAAGACATTTTCTTCTCTTTTAACCCTTTATTCTATTATATTCTTGTTTAAACTATATTTTGATAGACTTGGCAAAATTTTATTTTCGGAGCCGAATATAATGGAAAAAGCCAAATATATCTGGATGGACGGGGATTTTGTCAACTGGGATGATGCCAAAATCCACATTTTAAGCCATACGCTACATTACGGAAACGGTGTTTTTGAAGGAACCAGAGCATACAAAACCGAAAAAGGTCTGGCAATATTCAGACTCAGAGATCATACTAAAAGACTTTTGAATTCTGCAAAAATAACTATGATAAAGTCTCCGTATACTCTCGAAGAATTGGAAAATGCACAGATTGAACTTTTGAAAAAAAACGATTTCAAATCAAACGTATACATAAGACCGCTTATATTCTTAGGCTACGGTGTTATGGGTCTTTATCATGTAAATGCTCCTGTTAACGTTTCCATCGCCGCCTGGGAATGGGGAAGCTACCTGGGTGATGAGGGATTAGAAAACGGTATCAGAGTAAAGATAAGCTCTTTTGCAAGGAACTCGGTAAAATCGACAATGGGGAAAGCAAAAGCTGTAGCCAACTATCTTAACTCTCAAATGGCAAAGTTTGAAGCTCTGGAAGCCGGATATGAAGAGGCACTTCTCCTTGATGAAGAGGGTTTTATTGCAGAAGGCAGCGGAGAATGCTTCTTTATAATAAGAGACGGAGTTTTGATTTCACCTCCAAATGACAACTCACTTGAATCAATTACACAAGAAACGGTACTCAGACTCGCACGTGACAAAGGCATACCTATAGAGAGAAGAAGAGTAACGAGAGATGAAGTATATATAGCAGATGAAGCGTTTTTCACAGGGACCGCCGCAGAAGTTACGCCAATAAATGAAGTGGATGGCAGAGTCATAGGAAATGGAAAAAGAGGAGAGATAACAAAAGAGCTCCAGAGCGCATATTTTGATGTAGTGTATGGAAGAAACCCGGAATATGAACATTTTCTAACATATATATAGAACCTTTTTAAAAAATAATTTATATAATTTAAAACAAGCAGATTTAAATTAATAAATGTAAAATATGGTCAGCCTATGAAAAATAGGCAGATTTTAAAGAAAACCAGAGAAAAAGGAAATTTTAATGCCTGCTGATTTGAATGACTATTTTAAAAAAAAGATGGATGAAAATAAAGGAAATGAAGGGGGACCGCCGCAGTTTCTCAAGGATTTCGGGAAAAAGGCTACCCTTATCTATATCGCCGCTACAATAATAATACTCATCATAATAGCAAAACCGTACGTGATAGTTAACTCAGGCGAAGTGGGAATAAAAGTTACAGCCGGTAAATATGACCCTATGCCGCTTGAACCCGGAATACACTTTTTTATACCGGGAATCCAGAAAGTTATAAAAGTAGATACCAAAGTTAGAATTATCAATTACAAGAGTTCTGCCGCAAGAGAGGGCTTTAGAGATATAGGTGAGGGAATAAAAGTAAATCCAGCTATATCAGTTCTTGATGCCAGAGGTCTTCCGGTCTCCATCGACCTTACAGTTCAGTATAGACTAAAACCGCAGGGTGCTCCTCAGACAATAGCGACCTGGGGACTCAGCTGGGAAGATAAGATAATCAACCCCGTTGTAAGAGACGTAGTCAGAAACGTAGTAGGTATGTTCAAAGCTGAAGAGCTTCCTATCAAAAGAAACGAGATAGCAAGACTTATAGAAACAAAAGTGAGAGAAAGAATAGAAAAGCTACCAAATACACCGGTCGAACTTCTATCGGTTCAGCTAAGAGAGATAATCCTGCCGCAAAAAATAAAAGAGCAGATAGAAAGGGTTCAGATAGCAAAACAGGAAGCAGAAAGAGTAAAATACGAAGTTGAACGTGCAAGACAAGAGGCTGAAAAAAGAGCGGCTCTTGCACGAGGTGAGGCTGAGGCCAAAAAGATAAAGGCGCAGGGCGAGGCAGATAGAATAATGATAGAGGCGAAAGCAAAAGCACAGGCGAACAGAGAAATAGGTCAAAGCGTAACAGCGAACCTGCTGAAACTCAAGCAGATTGAGGTTCAAGGCAAATTCAACGAAGCGCTCAAAGAGAACAAAGATGCAAAAATATTCCTTACACCTGGCGGCGCCGTTCCTAATATCTGGATAGACACAAAAGAGAAACAGAAAGCAACATCTGCTCAAAGCAGATGATGCTCCACTGTTTCTTAACAGATAGTATCTTTGAACAGGATTAAAGATGGACTTTATAGAATCTATCGACTGGGAAAAAAATCCTCTCATACCGGCAATCGTTCAGGACATTGACACAAACGAAGTGCTGATGCTGGCATATATGAATAAAGAGGCTCTTGAAAAAAGTATAAAGAGCGGCTATGCCCACTACTACTCCAGAAGCCGTCGCAAACTTTGGAAAAAGGGTGAAACAAGCGGACATACCCAAAAAATAGAGGAGATAAAACTTGACTGCGACAGTGATACCGTTTTGCTTAAGGTCAAACAGACAGGGCCCGCATGCCACACAGGAAGACAGAGCTGCTTTTTTAAAGATATATCCAAAAATATAATCTCTTCAGAGCCTCTGAAACCTACAGAAGAGATATACTCACCTGTTGATGCCTTGTATCACACAATAATGGAAAGAAAAGAGGCCGACATTGAGAGCTCATGGACAGCCAGACTTTTTGCCAAAGGTGAAAACACAATTTTGAAAAAAGTCATAGAAGAAGCGGGAGAGTTCTGTTTTGCGGTAAAAGACAATAGTAAAAAAGAGATTGTTTATGAGGCAGCAGACCTTCTGTATCACTCTCTTGTAGCTCTCGCATACAGAGATATCCATCCCGAACTTGTAAGAGAAGAGATAAAAAGAAGATTTGGCCAAAGCGGAATCGAAGAGAAGAAGAGCAGAAAAAACAGATAAAAAGCTACAAACAGTGAATCAATAGTTGCGCTCATTATAAATCAAAATGAAAACCAAGGTGTTGATATAACCCTCCACTAGTAGAGAATTCCCTCTTTCAGAAGCGCTTTTCTGATATCTCTCATCTGTCTGTTTTTATCCCTGCACCACAGAGGAGTAAGCAAAGTATCGTCGTCTATTCCGGCTGTCACTCTCTGGACTATCATATCTTTTGGAATCATTTTCAATACTTTTGTCAAAGTATCTATATAAAGTTCTTCGCTTATAGGCTTGAATCTGCCTTTTGTAAAGTCTACAGCAAGAGCTGTATTTTTTACAACATAAAGAGGGTGTATTTTTATCGAATCTATTCCCCATTCTATAGACTTTTCAACGGTTCTTAGCATCATATCCTGCGTCTCATCCGGAAGACCGAATATCACATGCCCGCATACCTTTAGACCTCTTTTTTTTGTCTTTTTTATCCACTCTTCAACATTTTTGCTGTCATGACCTCTGTTAATTTTCTCAAGTGTTTCGTCATACACAGACTGAATGCCGTATTCTACCCATATCTCTTTTGTCTTTGCAAGCTCCTGCAGATAGTCCAGTATCTCTTCGGTTATAGAATCACTTCTGGTTCCGATACTCAGGCCTATAACATCATCGAAAGTAAGAGCCTTTTCATATAGAGCTCTTAGTGTATCTATCGGTGCATACGTATTTGTAAAAGACTGAAAATATACCAGAAATTTTTCGGCGCCTTTTTTTTCAAGTCTCTTTTTGGTTGCATAGTATTGAAATTCTAGCTCTTTAATCTGTCTCTCAAGAAGGGGATTGGTTTTGACCGCAGGATTTAAAAAAAACTTTTTTGTCGCTGTTTTGTTCAGATTTGGACTGAATGATTCATTAAGGCAGAAGGTGCATCCGCCTTTTGCAACTGTACCGTCTATATTCGGACATGTAAAGCCGGGTATACTTATAGGAACTTTATAAACACTCTTTCGTAGAGTTTTTTTGTAATATCTTCCGAATGTCAGTATTTTTTTCACTTTTTTACTCTTCACCCGCTTCAAAGTATCAGCCGGGATCATAGATTTCAATAAACTTGTCACTTTTTTACCGCTTTCTATCCGTTTTTGTTTGGGACTATATAGTTCCCGTCAAAACACGCTTTACAGTAACTCTGATCGTTACCCACACTTCTTATGAGACCTTCGATAGAGAGATAGGCCAAAGAGTCGGCACCAATATACTCTTTTATCTCCGGAGTGCTCATCCTCGCACTTATAAGCTCCTTCTCTTCCGGAGTATCAACTCCGTAATAGCATGGACCGGTTGTAGGAGGAGAACTTATCCTCATATGCACCTCTTTGGCTCCCGCATCTTTAAGAATCTGTACAATTTTTTTACTTGTCGTTCCTCTTACTATACTGTCATCAATGACTATAAGTCTTTTTCCTTTTATCAGTTCCGATATGGGGTTTAGTTTCATTTTAACTTTCAGATCTCTTATCTCCTGAGTAGGCTCGATAAAAGTTCTTCCCACATAGTGGTTTCTTATAATACCAAGTTCAAAAGGTATACCACTCTCTTCGGCATAGCCCAAAGCAGCCGCAACACCGCTGTCCGGAACCGGCACTACCATATCGGCATCTACCGGAAATTCCCTTGCAAGCTCTCTACCCATGTTTTTTCTAAGCTTGTATACGCTTTTTCCGAATATATAACTATCCGGCCTTGCAAAATAGATAAATTCAAAAATACATTTATGCGGAGTCGGCTCGAATACCTGTATGCTTCTTGGTTCTTTCCCTTTTTCAAAAACCACCATTTCACCCGGTTTAATATCTCTTAAATATGTAGCACCGATAAGATCAAATGCGCATGTCTCGCTGGCAACCACATATCCGTCGCCGAGTTTTGCGATACTGAGCGGTCTGAAACCGTGTGGATCTCGTATGGCAAACATCTTTTTACGGCTCAAAAATAGCAAAGAGTATGCACCTTCTATCCTTTTTACAGCATCGATTATCCTGTCGTACAGATGTTCTTTCTGACTTTTAGCGATAAGATGGATAAGATTTTCCGTATCCATAAACGTCTGAAAAATTGCACCCTCTCT
This sequence comes from Nitrosophilus alvini, assembly GCF_015100395.1. Lineage (NCBI taxonomy): Bacteria > Pseudomonadati > Campylobacterota > Epsilonproteobacteria > Nautiliales > Nitratiruptoraceae > Nitrosophilus > Nitrosophilus alvini. The sequence goes on from NZ_AP022847.1 coordinate 1,592,062, forward strand.
TATGAGCTCACGTCTTACCTCTTTGGAATTTGTAAGGTTGCCGTTATGAACAACTGCAATCTGCCCAAGGTCATATCTTGCAAATATAGGCTGGGCATCCAAAATAGAATCATCACCTGCGGTAGAGTATCTTGTATGTCCTACCGCAGCATCTCCTGTAAGTTTTTTTAGTTTTGCTTTGTCAAAAACCTGTGTTACTAGTCCTCTATTTTTTACTAGATGAAGTCTCTCGCCGTCACTGCTGCATATACCGGCAGCTTCCTGTCCCCTATGTTGCATACTAAAAAGTGAAAAATAGGCATATTTTGCCGCTTCCGGCACATCATACACACCTACCACTGCACACTTTTCATTTAAAGAAAACAATTTTCAATCCTTTTTCATATTTCACTGTCATAGTCATTTAAAATTATTATATTCCAAGGCAATCGTTTATACTATACAAACCGCTCTCTTGATTTACAAGCCATTTGGCTGCTTTAATCGCACCTTTTGCAAATGTGTCCCTGCTTGTAGCAGTATGATTTAGTTCTATATACTCTCCCACGTTATAAAACCCTACTGTATGGCGACCTACTATATCGCCGCCTCTCAGGGCGAAAACACCGATCTCATCTTTGGACCTTTCGCCGATATTGCCGTTTCTTCCGCTTACTCTTACTTTATCTAGATCAAGACCTCTGCCTCTTGCCGCATATTCGGCAAGTGTCAGAGCCGTTCCGCTCGGAGCATCCTTTTTATGCCTGTGGTGCATTTCAACTATTTCGATATCGAAATCAGATAGAGTTTTGGATGTAATCTCCACAAGCTTTTTAAGCAGAGCAATTCCCACCGACATATTAGTAGCATACAAAACCGGCATCTTTTTTGAAACTTCGCTTATAAGATTCATCTGATGCTCACTCAATCCCGTTGTGCCTATTACGAGAGGTTTCGGATTTTTGAGTACACTCTCAAGCAGAGCTTCGGTACCCTCAGGCAGTGTAAAGTCAATGACAACATCACTGTTTTGCAGCAGAGTCTCAATACTGTTGGTTATCAGTGCACCCGGAACTTCAAAATCAATCTCATCTATCACATGAACAGAGCTGACTTTTGCATAATCATCATTTTTCAGATTTTCTATAATCAGTTTTCCGACTCTTCCACTTCCGCCGTAAACTCCGACATTGATCATTATCTCTCCTAATGTTCTATATTTTCTATATAATTTATTGCACTTATTGCAGCAGTTGCTCCGTCACCGGCAGCACATACAACCTGTTTTGCGGCATCAATCCTCACATCGCCTGCTGCAAAAAGGCCGGGAACGGAAGTTCTCATCTTCAGGTCTACAATAATTTCACCATATTCGTTTACTTCACACAGAAATTTTCCATCATCCTGTTTCAAAACCTGATTATTTACAACATTTCCTACAAAAACAAAGACCCCCGGCACTTTCAAATCTATAGTTTTATCACTTTGTTCTACGACAAGCCCCTGTACACCCATATTGTCGCCGTATACTTTCTGTACTTTTGCATTAAGTATAAACTCTATTTTTTCATTATTTTGGGCTCGTTCTACTGTTGATGGCGCAGCTCTAAATCTGTCACGTCTATGTATAAGATAAACTTTTGAACAGATATTTGCAAGATACAAAGCCTCTTCAAGAGCAGTGTCACCTCCGCCTATAACCGCAACTTCTTTATTTTTATAAAAAAATCCGTCACATGTGGCACATGTACTGACACCTCGTCCAAAAAATTCGTCTTCTCCTTCAAAACCGGCTCTTTTTGGCGTACTTCCCGTACAGACAACTACGCTTTTGGCATCATATGTCTTGCCACTGAGAAGCTCAATTTTGAAAGTTTTGTCTTCGTTATGAGATACTTTTACAACCTCTTCCATCTCATGTTTGAGACCAAATTTCATACACTGCTTAGGCCAGCACTCCATAAGTTCCATTCCAGTGACAACTTCGCAGACACCGGGATAGTTCTCTATTTCGCTGCTCTGTGTTATCTGCCCTCCTGGCATTCCTTTTTCAAACATAATCACATTACCTAGCCCGCCTCTTGTGGCATAAAGCCCCGCTGTCAGTCCCGCAGGACCACCACCGATAATTGCCAAATCCAGCATAGCTGCTCCTTGTCAGTTTAAAATAAATAAGTCCACTCTTTTAATATTGACCGGCTATAACTTTAGTTGTTCAATATTATTAAAAACTCTCTTTAAAAGGGATAAATTTTTAGAAAAGATTGATAGGTTAAGAGGCAAAAGGCTGTAGAAGGGAAATAAGAGTAATTTTTTCAATCAAAAGTCTAATATACTCTAATGCGGGCAAAAGCCCGCACAATTTAGCCAAGAAGAGAGTCGAGTTTTTCTTTGAAAGCCTGTTTTGAAGCGGCACCAACCATCTGATCCACAAGTTCACCGTCTTTGAAAAAGAGGATTGTAGGAATGGATCTGATTCCGTATCTGATAGCAATATCCTGCTCTTCGTCTGTATTTACTTTGCAGATTTTTGCTTTTCCTTCATACTCTTCGGCCAGTTCGTCAATAACTGGGGCAATCATCCTACACGGCCCGCACCAGGGAGCCCAAAAATCTACCAAAACAACACCATCTTTAATAGTGCTATCAAAATTTGAAGCATTTAATTCTAAATATTTACCCATTTTTTCTCCTTTATAAAATATTATGAAAATGTTTACATAAATTTGTGCAAACAGACAAATATTATACTTATTTTATCTTTAAAATGACTTATTGGCTAATCTGCTGTAATGTTTTCCAGATGAACAAGTTCGCCGCTTTTAACAATAACTGCATCTATCTGGTAATCCGTATCAATTCCGGTTTTAAGGAAAAAATAGTCGACAGTTTTGATTATTTTTGAAAGTTTAGATGGAGTAACAGCATAAACAGGATCAAAATTTTTTCCACTTTTGACCTCAATAAAATGAAGGATTCCGTTTCTTGATGCAATTATATCTATCTCGCCAAATCTGGAATAAAAGTTCCTCTCGACAATTACGAATCCTTCTGAAATCAGATATTCACATACCCTTGTTTCCGCAAAATTTCCTTTTACTCTACTCAACTCTAACCTTTACGGATTTGAATCTGGCAGTTTTCACCAGCTCATCCGCCTCATCTCCGAAAAGATAGTTGATATGGCTTTTTGCATGATGGAAAGAGGTATAGAGAGTCCCTCTTTTTACTGTTTTAGAAAATTTCACTCTAAGAGGGCGGCTTCGGCCATATTTGGAAATTAGAACAACTCTCTCTTTTCCTTTAAAATAGACCTTGTCTTTTTCACTGGCCAGAAGTATATCTTCTTTATGCCTTTTTGACAGAGACTTACACGCATTTGTCTGAGCAGCATTATTATACTGTGCGATTATCCTGCCTGTAGTAAGATAGAAATGATGATCTCTGTTTTTTATCATATCTTTTAAATGCCCCCTTAATTTATAGGGGTTGTATCTGAAATAGCCAAATCCGTCATCCGTTCTGAACTTCTCAATGTGAAGTATAGATGTATCCTCTTCTTTAACAGGCCACTGCAGACCTCTTAAGAGATTCTTCTCAAACTTTTCATATTCTGCACCGCCAAATCTCTCATTTGCCACAACTCTTACCTCATTCCACACATCTTCTGTCTCTTTGAAACCAAAGTCGACTCCCAGCCTTTTTGCTATCTCGCTTATAACTTCCCAGTCATCAGGAAGGTCTGTTTCAACAAGAGGCTTGGAAAGGTGCATCCTTCTTTCCGCATTAACATATATTCCGGTTTTTTCATATGAACTTTTCACACCAAAAACAATATCTGCAAATTTTATAATCTGGGTAGGAAATATTTCGTTTACCATAAGAAATTCAAGATTTTTCAGCGCTTTGTGGATTTTATTCTGATTCGGATGAATATGCGCTATATCCTCACCCATATTGAAAAGTGCCTTTATTTTATTCTCATTCATGGCATCAATCAGATCGGGAGTCATCAGACCGATTTTTTTCGGTGTTTTATAGTCGGGCAGAAAATAGGGCAGACACCCCATATCACATGTTCCCTGCACATTGTTCTGTCCGCGCAGAGGCATAAGACCGGCTCCTTTTTTACCTATGTTTCCGGTCAACATGGCAAGGTTTGCCAAAGCCATGACCGCATAGCTTCCGTCTATATGCTCCGATACGCCAAGTCCCCATATGATAAGACTTTTTTTCGTAGCAAGAAGTCGCGCGACTGCTCTTATTTTTTCGGGAAGATCCTCATATCCCCGTATTTTTGAGAGGATTTCCGGATTTGCAAACTCATCTTCAAGTATATTTTTTCTATACTCTTCAAATCCTTTTGTTCTTTTATTTATAAAATCGCGATTCTCAAGATTTTCACTCAATATCACAAATGCCAGCATATTGAAAATCATCAGGTTGGTTTCATAGGGAATTGAGAGATGGTAGTTTGCAAATTTTGACAGTGCAATCTCCCTTACATCTATAACCCCGAGACCTGCGCCATTGTTTTTTATCGCCTCCAAAATTCTGTTTGCAACTATCGGATGAGCTTCGGTGGTATTTGAGCCGATGACAAGCATAAATTCTGTTTCATAGATATCATCAAAAGGATTTGTCGCAGCACCTTCGCCTATTGTTTCTTTAAGGCCTTTGAGACTCGGTGAATGGCATACTCTTGCACAGTTGTCCACATGCGGTGAACCAATAACCTCTCTTGTAAATTTCTGAAAAAGATAGCTGCTTTCGCAGTTTGTTCTGGCACCGCCGATTGCGGCAAAGGAATCGGCTCCGTATTTTTGCGTAATCTCTTTGAGCTTGAAAGCTGCAATATCGTATGCCAGAGTGTATGGAATTTCATAAAATTCAGCATCAAACTCTTTTAGATTTTCAATAATATCGCCAAAATTTGCTTTCAGCTTTTCATATTCCCTTTTGAGGAACTCTTTTTTTATTCGGGCATTTTTTATCTTATCGGGACTGTAAAGATACTCCCAACCGTATTTGCCTTTTACGCACAGCTTCCCACGGCTTACCACTCCTTCGGGAAGAGCATACATCTTTTCAATTTTGCCGTTTTTTATATCGGCTGCAACATCGCACCCCACACCGCAATAGGTACAGACACTGACTTTTCTCACCCCTCTCCTCCGACTTTTTTATTGTTGACATATCTTATAATCTTATCTCTTAAAGATGGCGGCATGAAAGAGAGAAGTTTTATCGCCAAGTAAAACATTAAGGGAAAAGCGTACTCTTTTTTCTCTTTTTCTATCGCATAGACTATTTTTTCAACCCCTGATTGAAGGTCCATAAAAAAAGGCATTTTGAAACTGTTTTTTCGAGTCATAGGAGTATCGATGAATCCTGGAAGAATATTTATAACTTTTATGTTATATCTGTACAGATGGTTTCTAATCCCTTCGGCATAGGAGTTAAGGGCTCTTTTTGATGTACTGTAGGCTGTTGAAGTGGGCATAGTCACCAAAGAGGCAAGAGAAGATATAAAAACAATTTTCCCGGCTCTTTTTGACTTCATATCTTCCAAGAAAGGCTCCAAAAGAAAAGGAATTGATAAAAAATTGACTCTCATCATATATTCAATATCCTCATATTTAGCATATTCACAGTTATGTCCTGCCGATATACCAGCATTTGCTATGATCATATCTATCCCGCCGGATTTTTCCAATATATCCTTTTTCACAACTTCCAGTTTTTTGTAATCGCTCAGGTCGCAAGGATATATAAAGACCTCCGCTCCTTTTTCCTCCAGCTCGTTTTTCAGACTTTTTAAAAGATTTTCTCTTCTTGAAATCAGAAAAAGAGAATCTCCCCTTTTTGCATATCTTTTTGATAGCTCCCTGCCTATACCGCTGCTGGCACCGGTAACAAGGATTTTTATTGTCGCTCCTCAACTCGTATCATCACCGGTTCGGCTTTGACATAATCTTTGGCTCTGATTCTTTCAAGAGCTTTTTGTATCTCTTTTTCAAGGCATACATGTGTGGAAAGCAGGAGATTTGCCGTTGTTTTAGATTGCGGTTTTTGGAGCATTGATTCGACAGATATGCTGTTTTCGCCAAGTATCTGGGCAATATCAGCAAGGACTCCCGGCCTGTCGAGAACAGAAATTCTCAGATAATATTTTGAACTTATATTTTCGGATGCGGCAAGAGTCATTCCTGTCTCAAGCGGCCTTTTAAATCCAAGCATAGGAGAACATTTGCCGCCCCTAGCAATATCTATGATATTTGATATGACAGCACTCGCAGTTGCATCTCCACCTGCACCGGGACCGTAATACATAGTTTCGCCGACAAAATCTCCTATTACGCTGATACCGTTCATTACACCGTCTACTTTTGCTATCATCTCCTCTTTCGGAACAAGAACAGGATGGACTCTAAGCTCCACTTCGTTGCCATTCTTTTTTGCAATTGCCAAAAGTTTGATTGCGTATCCGAACTCCCGCGCAAACTCAAAATCGAGTGAAGATATTTTCGTTATGCCTTCTATCAAAATATCTTCCGGTTTCGCATCTATTCCGTAAGCTATGCTTGCTAAAATCAAAAGCTTATGAGCAGCATCGTAACCCTCTATGTCGAAAGTGGGATCAGCTTCTGCATAGCCCAGTTCCTGAGCCTCTTTGAGCGTTGGGCCAAAGTCTGCACCCTCTTTGTCCATTTTTGTCAGAATAAAATTGCAGGTACCGTTCATAATACCTTTTATAGCTTCTATATGGTTTGCACTCAGGCCTTCTCTAAGAGCCTTGATGATGGGAATTCCTCCCGCAACGCTCGCTTCAAATTCAAAAGGTATTCCTCCTGCAATCTCCTGAAGCTCGTACCTGTGATATGCAAGAAGGGCTTTGTTTGCAGTTACAACGGCTTTTTTATTCTCGAGAGCTTTTTTTACAACTTTGTATGCTTCGTCCACTCCTCCCATAAGTTCTACAATTATATCGATAGAATCGTCTTCTATTATCTCATATGGGTCGTCTGTAAGAGGAATATCAACACCCCGTTTCCTGCCCAGATTTCTGACCGCCCCTTTTGCCACAACTATCTCTTTGCCGGCTCGGGCACTAATGATATCTCTGTTTTTATTCAATATTTTTACAACACTTTCACCTACAGTTCCTACACCGATAATTCCTACTCTTATCATCCTTTTTCCCTGTCAGTTGGAATAGTCTTTCAAAAATTTTTTTATATTTCTTGCAGCTTGTCTGATTCTTTTTTCATTTTCTATAAGAGCAATTCTTACATGATTTTCGCCGTACTCTCCAAAACCTATACCTGGACTAACGGCAACTTTTGCTTCTGTGAGAAGCTTTTTGCTAAACTCCAGACTCCCCATCTCTTCAAACTCTTTTGGAATTCTTGCCCAAACAAACATAGTCGACTTGGGCTTTGCTATATCCCATCCCGCTTTTGAGAAACTTTCAATCAGCACATCCCTTCTTTTTTCATACTTTTTTCTTATCTCTTCAACACAATCCTGTGGTCCGTTGAGAGCAACAGTTGCAGCTACCTGAATAGGAGTGAACATTCCGTAGTCTATCCAGCTCTTTATCTTTTGCAAAGCGCCCACAAGTTTTCTGTTCCCCACGACAAATCCCACTCTCCATCCGGCCATATTGTAGCTTTTACTGAGAGTAAAACTCTCTACGGCTACATCCTTGGCACCATCAGCCTCAAATATGGAAGGAGTTCTGTATCCGTCATATGTCAGATCAGCATAGGCTATATCGCTAAGGATATAAAATCTCTCTTTTTTTGCAATTCCAACCAGCCTCTCGTAAAAACTTTTAGTTACTGTTGCAGTTGAGGGATTGTGAGGAAAGTTTACCACAAGAAATTTAGGTTTCGGAAAAGAGTCTAGAAGCGCCTTTTCAAGATTTTCAAAAAACTTATCTTCATCCACTTCATAAAATTCGTTATATACAAGCTCCATTTTCTGAACATTCCCGCCGGCCAAAACAAAAGCATAGGAGTGTATGGGATAGGTAGGATCAGGCACTATTGCAACATCCCCCGGATTTGTTACAGCCTGCACAAGATGCACATAACCCTCTTTACTGCCCATAGTTGCTACCGCTTCGGTTTCCGGATCAAGTGCTACGCCGTATCTTCTTTCATACCAGTTACAGATAGCGAGTCTTAGTTTGTATATACCCTTGCTTGCACTATAACCGTGATTTTTTGGTTTTTGCGCAGATTCTATAAGTTTTTCGATAATATGCTGCGGTGCAGGTCCATCCGGATTTCCCATACTAAAATCTATAATATCTTCTCCGGCTCTTCTTGCAGCCATTTTAAGTTCATTTACCGCAGCAAATACATATTTTGGCAATCTTTCTATTTTGCTGAATCTTATCTCGTCAAACATAATTATCCTTTAATCCCTTATTCCAAAACAACTTTCAATCCGTTTTTTATATTGCCAAGTGTATAAATATCGGAAATTTTTATATAATAGGCATTTTCCGGAAGCCTCAGAACAATCCAACTTGTCTTTTCATCTTTTTTATAAACTTTGAGAAGATGAAGTCTTTTATCGTATATGGCCACTCTTGGATACCAACTGTTTCCGGGCATACTTGCAATGGAAATTTTACGCCCCTTTGGAAGAGCCAGCCAATAGTCGGAAACAGGTTTTTTCAGTTTCGTTTTCACATTTGGTTCAAGTTCCAGCACATCAAGATACGCTCCGTTTATATCAACGGTATACACCCATCTTTCTTCATCTTCTCTTCTTATATCAAGTATCAAGCAACCCTCTTTTTTCAAAGCATTGCTTAAAATGACTGGATCGATAGCATATTCCGCTGTTAGTGAAATACTCCAGTAAAAACCGTCATCTTCGTTTCTGGCTTCATAAGTTAAAAAATAGTAATATCCGAGCTCTCTTAGTTTATCACTCACTAGTTTTATAAAAAACAGTGGATATCCGTTTGTTCTGAACGTAACGATCAATTTTCTCGGTTCATTGAAAAAAAGCTTGAGCAGACCGTTTTCTTTGAGTCTTTGAACAACTTTTACAATATCCACATGGCTTTCGTCCAAATAAAATTCGTTTCTGTTTTCAAAAATCTTCTCTATCAGTTTCTGATGCTGAATATAACTTTTTTTATCAACTAGGCTTTTGATTTTTTCCTCTAAAATATCTCCAAAGCCTGCAGAGATTATGATCAGAAAAAGAAAAATGTATCTTACCAATTTCTACCTCTGTTAAAACTTTTAAATTCTTCTTTGTCTATCTCTTTTAAGATACCTTTTTGTATAAGAAAATATTTTTTATCTTTTGACTTAATATCTGTTATATTCGAGTCACCCAAAACCCTTATCATTCCGTGTCCGGTTACAATAAGCTGGTCTCTTGAGGCGTTAAGTTCTACCGGCTCTTTGGTTGTTAACTGCTTTTTCTTAAAATTATCGAGATAAATTATACCCACCCAAACCTTCTGTTTCGGTTCAATTGCATAAAATCTTCTCTTTTTTTCTTCTGCTGTTTCTTTTTTCAAAATCTTTTCAGACTCAGCCGCAGGTAGTAGTGTATCATTCTTTTCAAAATTATCTTTTGAAGATAATTTTTCGGTATTTTTTTCTATCTCTTTTTTCTCCTGAGATATCATCTCCTGCAGAGATTTTTCACTAAACTCTTTCTTATCTGATATTTCCTCAGACTTTTGAAGCAATATCTCTTCTTCTGTCTTTTTGCTCTCTACACTATCTGAAACATCGTTTTGGTAGAAAAGAAAAACCGAAGCTGCCAAAAGCACAATCAATACTGCCGCTATAAAAGGAAATGTAGGTTTTTTATTTGCAGAGAGTTTCTCTTTTTTTTCCAAAACCTTCCTGCTCTTTACCTCATCGGCTCCCTCTGAAAATCGGCTCTTTATATCATTTCTAAGCTCATTCAGGTCTACATCGAACTCTCTTTCGATTATTTTGACAAATCCCAAAGCCTGAACTTTGTCAAATTTGGAAAAATCACCTTCAAGAAGAGACTCAATATGTCTGTGGGCTATATATGTTCTTTTGTGTATCTCTTCTATACCGATTTTTTTCAGCTTCTCAAGGTCGTTACTCATCACGCATCCTGTCTATCAATATTGCGGCAGCAGCACTGACATTTAACGAATCAAATTCTCTTTTCATCTTTATGGACAAAAGCCTGTCACTTCTTTTGCAAACCCTTGCCGGAAGGCCTTCTCCTTCACTGCCCAAAATCAATACTTTTTTGGGTGCAAAAGTAACTTTTCTAACATCTTCTCCTTCCATAGAGGCACTGTAAACACAAAAGCCGCTCTGTTTCAATTCGTTCAAAAGATCATATATGTTCGGACAAAGAGCTATATCCATATCCAGAGCCGCTGCGCTGCTCGCCCTTATAACACCTTCCATATTTACATTTTTTATTCCGCTTATAACTACTCCGTCAACACCCAAAGCGTAGGCTGTTCTAACTATAGAGCCTATATTCCCAACATCTGTTATCGAATAAAGAACCGCAACGAAATCTCCTGTTTTTACGGTAGCTATATCTTTAAATTCAAAATCTTCTATCTCGGCAAGAAACCCCTGATGATTGCCGCCTTTTGCCAAAGCCTGAGCTTTTTTTGGATCAACTTTTATTACAGGAGCTCCGCTCTTTTTTATCTTTGAAAAGATTTTTGGGTCTATATCTTTTGCCAGATATACTTTTTTTAAAAGATGTCGATGTTTTTCTAGAATATATGCGATTATCTGTTTTCCGTATACTATCATAATGAATCTTATCCGAAAATGGCTTAAAGTTAATTAGAACTGCATGATCCGGTATCACATACTATATCTACAGTGCAGTCGGCATTGCTGTCAAGTGTCAAAAGATCACCGCTCAGATATGTGTTTCCTGTTGCACATCCCCATCTTCTTCCATCATAATCCATTATGAGAATTGTATCTGTAGAAGAGCCCGAAGTAGTATATGTATAGTTACTTACACCGTCATCCAACCTATAGCATGTTCCGTTATATGTAAAACTTTTCGTTCCGCTATTTGTCAAGATGACGGTATAGGCACTACATGATGTACCGCTTCCGCCCGAGGTTGTATTTACTTCAGGATTTACCGTCAGAGTCAGACTTTTTGTATAACTGTTCGAACAGTTATCAGTTACCGAAACAGTTATCTGATGAGTTCCGGCAGTACCCTGGGCAAGGTCGCCAGATATCACATTGTCTGTTGCTGACAGATTTGCCGGAAGGCCGCTTATACTCCAGCTAAAGGGAGTTACTCCTCCTTCTGAGAATATCGTTGTTGTGGGATATGTCTGCCCCTCCTGTCCAAAAGGAAGGAAAAGGGTCGTTATGTTCAGCGGTTTTGGCAAAACCTTTATATTTCCGCTGTAGTTTTTCGTATCTCCCGCAGCATCCGTAACTGTAGCCGTAACAGTTAGATTTTGGTCACAAACGTCAAGTTCGCCCGTATTTGTAGCAGTGTAGCAGTTTATCGTTCCGCTGATTGTACCGTCACTGTTGATATTAAGACCACACTCTGCGCTTCCGCTCCAGCTATAAGGAGCTTTTCCGCCTGTTACTGATAGTTGATAGTAGTAGGGACTGTCCTCTTCACCCTGAGGAAGAACCGACGATGTACTTACCTCCAGCGGTTTGCATCCTTCAAGTGACTGAAGCTCTGCTATCGTTACCCATTCTGCTATATCATCATATGCCTCAGGTCTGTTTATATCACCGGAATAGTTGTCTATATTGTCAACTCCATAGTCGTATATCGATATGTTTGTATCAACTGTTACAGCAAGGTTTCCTGATGTTTGATTGTTTTGGTTCTCTCCCGCACTCAGAACTATAAAAGCTACATTTTTCACATAGTCGAATGTATTGCATGCTGAATCTTTACAGATTTTAAGTCCCAAACGGTTTGAGTTTGTGCCGCAAAAGCCTCCGCTTCCTGCAAGAGAAGAATCGTATATATAAAAAAGAGGATTTCCGTATGTATCTTCAAATTTTGGAACAGTAGTTGAAAACTCTGCAGAATCCGGCAAATATCCGTGCCTTGTAGCATACCCTTTTATAGCCTCTTCGGCACTCTTTACTATCTCTTTGTTCTGTCTTATTTTACTGTTTTGTATCATAAGTTTGTATGCCGTCATACCGATACCCAAAAGAAGACCGATAATAATCAGCACCATAGAGAGTTCTACAAGGGTAAAAGCTCGTCTGTTCATAAATTTTCCTACTGCTAAATTGGAGTATGAATTATAATATTACAATATTTTTTAATATAAGGTTATGAAGTTTCGTTTCTTAGAAGATGGTTATAGCACTCTTTTATACTTTTACCCGTAATTTTTGAAAGAAGTTTTGCAGCCTGCTTTTTAGGAATATCCAGTGAAAGAATATCGTTTATATCTAGAGCCGTCTCCTTTTTTTCGGAAGCTTTTATTATAACGACCCACTCACCTTTTATATTCTCGTTTTTCAGTTTTTCAAAAATTTGGACAACTTTGCCTCTGTAATATTTTTGAAATTTTTTTGTAAGCTCTTTTACCGCAAATACTTCTCTGTCACAATCATATGCGACTATCTCTTCAAATAGTTTAAGAAGTCTGTGCGGAGATTCGTAAATTATGGTGTCAAATCCGGAATTCATTACATTTTCAAAAGCTCTCTTTCTATCATGTCCTTTATGGGGCAAAAAACCGAAAAAAAGAAACCTGGAAGAGTTGAAACCGCTCGCAGCATATGCGGTAACAAAAGCCGAAGGACCCGGCAACACATCATATTCGATACCGTTTTTAATACAATAGTCCACAAGTATCGCACCAGGATCGCTTATACCGGGCATACCTGCATCACTCACATAAACCACATTTTTATCAAAAAAAGATGGATCAATTTTTTGAAGAAATTTTTTTTCATTATGAGAGTGCAAAGATATAAATCTAGCCGGCGCAGGAGCAATATTGTACTTCTGTTTTACCAGTCCAAGCAGTTTTTTTGTAACTCTTGTATCTTCACAGAGAAATATATCGGCTTTTTCAAGGGCTTTTAGAGCCCTTGCAGAGATATCTTCGATATTGCCTATAGGAGTAGGAACCAGAGTGAGCAATTTATTTCATATTGTATTTACGTTTAAATTTCTCGACACGTCCGGCAGTATCTACAATCTTTTCGGAACCTGTAAAAAACGGATGGCATTTGTCACAGATGTCGATTTTGAGTTCGCTTTTGTTTGACAAAACTACAAAATGGTTGCCGCATGCACAAGTAACAGAACATTCCATATATTCAGGATGTATGCCTTTTTTCATTATCTATTCCTTATAAAAATTTGTGATTTTCACAGCAGACCCTAAAAATAGAGCCTGCTGCTACATAGGGGGAGGGGAAGTGTAATTATATCAAAAAAGTGTTTTCTTTTCAACCTTGCTGCCCGACTTGAGAAATCAGATCATATACCGGTCCCATGAGTCCAAGCATAATAATCGCCATAAAAGCACCTACGAAAATTATAACCACAGGTTCAATAAATTTGGAGACATTTTCCGCCATATAGTCTACTTTGGCATAATAATAACCCGATATATACTTCAGCTGCTCATCAAGTGCGCCCGTCTCTTCACCTACCGCTATCATCCTTACGGTAAAAGGCGGATATATATCGGTTTGGCTGAATGCATTTGAAATACTCTGCCCACTCTTTATCTTTTCTATAGCCTCTTCTATCTTCTCTTTGAAAATCGAATTTTTTATATTTTTTTGCATCGACTGAAGTGCATCAAATATGGGAAGACCGGAAATGATGGCAAGTCTTATATATTCGGAAAAAAAAGCTATATTAAAATACCTGATAAACTGTGATATAACAGGAATTTTAAGCAGTGCGGCATCAAAGGCTCTTCTAATCTTCGGAAATTTTTTTATAGCTGATTTGACTATCAGAACTGTTACCAAAACTGCAAACGCTATATATAGAAAATTGTTGTTAAGAAAATCCGAAACCCACATAATAGCCTTAGTAATAGGCGGAAGCTCTATCTTCATCTCTTCAAAAACAGTTATAATTTTGGGCAAAACATACATCAGCCAGACAAGAAGCGCTGCAGTTATGGCAGTCAGTGCAAAAGAAGGGTAAATCATAGCCTGCTTTGCCTTTTTTTTGAGAGTATCTATTCTTTTTAAAAATTCGGCGCCCTTTTTCAGTGTATCTTCCAGTTCTCCGGTCTGTTCCCCTATACGTACCAGACTTATTATAATATGCGAAAAATATTTCTCATATTTTTCCAATGCATGAGAGAGTGATTTTCCCTCTTCAACTGAATAGGAAATCTCTTGCAAAATCTCTTTAAGATCTGGGTTTTCGGCCTCTTTCGCCATATCTTTAAGACCGTCCTGTATTGGCATGCCCGATTTTATAACAAGATGCAGATTTTCAAGAATTTCTATTATCTCTTCGGTCTTGACTCTTTTTTTGTTTAAAAAATACTCTATCGGAGAAAGAAAAGATGGAAGCTCTTTGATATCAACAGCTACCGCACCTTCGCGTTCGATTTTTCTTATAGCTTTTTCGATATTTTCTGCTGCCTCAAAAACAACACTTTTCTTACCGAGACTGTCTATCTTGCTGATAAGATATATCATCAGCCAACCACCCTGTCTACCTCTTCCAAAGAGGTTTCGCCTCTTAAGACTTTCAAGAGCGCATCCTCTCTCAAACTCCTCATGCCCTCTTCTATCGCCTTTTTTTCTATATCGATGGTGCTTTTTCCTTCAACTATGAGCTCTTTAATCTCTTTGGAAATCTCCATAAGCTCCGCAATAGCTAGTCTGCCGATATACCCGGTATGTCTACAATGTTCACATCCTCTTTTTTCATATATTACAATCTCTTCGGATTCGATTTTTTCAAGAAGCCTGTCGGTAAATCCAAACTTTTTCAGCTCATCTTTAGTATAAACTTTTTTCTCTTTGCAATTTTCACAAAGCTTTCTAACTAGTCTTTGGGCAATTATTGCCAAAAGACCCTCTGCTATCATATATGATTTGAGTCCTAAGTCTTCAAGTCTTGAAACAGTGCTGGGTGCATCATTTGTATGTAGAGTCGAAAGAACAAGGTGTCCGGTTATAGATGCTCTGACTGCAAGTTCGGCAGTCTCTTCGTCCCTTATCTCACCTACCAACATAACATCAGGGTCTTGTCTCATAAATGTTTTTATTGCTTTTGCAAATGTATATCCTGCTTTTTCGTTTACCTGTGACTGTTTGATAAAAGTAAAACGGTATTCAATAGGGTCTTCAACTGTCAAAACATTCTTTTCAAGAGAATCTATTTTCCTCAGAGCCGAATACAAAGTTGTCGTCTTTCCGCTTCCGGTTGGCCCCACTACAAGAACTATACCGTACGGTTTTTTGAAATAGTACTCTATCTTTTTCACATATTCGTTTTCAAACCCAAGATTTTGAAGATTGAAAAGCGAACTGTTTTTGGTAAGAAGTCTCAAAACTATATTTTCCCCGTGGTTTGTAGGAAGAGTAGAAACCCTCACATCATAGTCCGTCTCAAGAAAACTGAATGAAAATCCACCATCTTGAGGAAGCCTCTGTTCAGCGATATTAAGTGAGGAAACAATCTTTATACGCGAAACCATACTACTGTGAAGCCGCTGCGGAACAGCAAAACAGTGTTTTAAAACTCCGTCGATTCTATAAAAAATGTGTGTAGTATACGGCTCCGGAGTGATATGAATATCAGTAGCTCTGTCCTTAACGGCGTTATGCAAAATAAGATCGATAAATTTTACAATGTCTATCTCTTTACCTTCAGTGGCTGTTTTTATCATATCTTCAATATATTTTTCTATTGGATGCTCAAGCTGATAATAGTAAAGTTGGGCATATTTAGCTATTTTATTTTTATCGCTTATCACAAACTTTACTTTTTTACGGGTAATTCTGTTTATATAGTCATATACATTCAGATCATTAGGATTTTCTACGGCGACAACAATTGTATTGTCATCTTTCAAATCGATAGGTAGCAGAGGTGTAGATATTGCAAAATCCTTCGGCACTAGCTTTAAAACTTCCATTTTGGGAACAACCATATCAAGGTCTATATATTCAAGACGGCTTTGTAGGGCAACGGCTCTTGCGATTTCATCTGAAGTGATAAAATCGAGATCCTGCAATATCTCACCTATAAATTTCCTGTGTACCTTTTGTACTTCAAGAGCAACTTCAATCTGCTCTTCAGTAATAAAACCAAGCTCTTTTAAGAGTTTGCCTATCGGTTTTTGCTGAGACATCAAAAGCCTTTTATACTTTGAAGGTTCACAAAGACGGCCAGAGCCGCCTCTGGTCTATCAGTAGCTGTAGTAGTATACAAGTGCGGTTATACTTGTATTTAGATCTGTACCCTCTCCGGTTACGTCTGTAACGGCGTCATTTGTAGTTGTGGCAATGTCTCCGTTACCAAGCGTAATACCCGTTGCACCGAGAACATCACCTGTAGTCCCATTAGCTTTGCCATCTAAAGAGTTGTCAACACTTTTTGCAAAAAAGAGTTGATCAGAAGTAAATGTACCTGTACAGTCGTTGGTTACACAAAGTACTATTACATTTCCGAGAGTATTAGAAGCATCAGAGCCTATTTTTACATAAAATGTGGATCCTCCCAGATTGATACTACTATCAGGTTTATTTTTCAACTCACTCTGCAATATATCATCAAGCTCATTAGGGTAGTTGCCATAAATATCATAATACCCAAATGAAGCCACCTCCCACGATTTAACAAGAGAAGTCAGTTTTTTCCCCTGAGCGCCTCTTATAAGATCCTGGCCTTTTAAAACGGCTCCCATTATTATCCCTATGATAATAAGAACTATCGCAAGTTCTACCAATGTAAATCCGCCTCTACCGTTTCGCATCGTTACTCCTTGTATTAGAATTTAATCGGTTTCGGTTCATTTTATACAGATATATCTGCTGTATACGTAATTGTGCATATTCAACAACTCTATTATCGGCCGAAGATAGACATTTTTTATATATTTTAAGAGCTTTTTCCAAATCTCCAGCCATATCAAGTGCTCTTGCATATGAATATATAAAAAAAGGATTTGAAATATCTTTTTTATATGCCGCTTTATAAAAATAAAGCGCTTTTGGTAAATCCTTTTCTTTCTCACTGATTAGACCCAGCAACAGGTCGCAAAATCCGGAATAGGTGGTATGCCTATATTTTATCAATATTTTCTTTGCGTTTTCTAAAAACCCTGACTCTATTGCACCCGCTCCGTATGCATATAACAGACGTTCTTTGTCTTTACTATTAAACAGCAATTTTTCAAAAAGTTTGTCGTTTGACGTCTTACCGCATAAAAATGCAATATTTGCCAATGTCTTTTCCTCTTTTGCTCCGCTGTTATAAGCTTTGAGATAAAACTCCAGGCTTTTGCCAAAAGCACCCTTTCTATAAAAGTCGTGAGCTCTGTTTAGAAAAAAAATAGTTTTTTTTCGATTTTTTGGTTTGTTAAAATTTTTTTGTATATTTTTAGTTATGCGAGTTTTTACAATCTTTTTTTTCTCAACCACGGAACCTTTTTCAAAAAACTTTATCATCTCTTTCAATCTACTTTTTTTCATCTTAACCAGAAATGAGTCTTTATATCCCCTCTCTTTTATCTTGTAGAGAATTTTTTTGAGTCTGGTAAGATTATGTTCATATCCATATCTTACTGCATAATATTTTCCCGATTGGAAAACCATAACATTTTCTTTCATACCCGCAGGCAATTTAGAAACAAAACGCTTGGTACTCTCAGGCCCTTTGGCTGAAAAAATCTGAATAGTATAAAAATAGCCGCTATTTGAAAAAGGTCCTCTCTTTTCACTTTTCCTGTCAACTTCAGCAGCACATAAAACCAAAGCCGAAAACATTAAAAAGCATACAATTCTACTCATTTCCCGTTACTTTCAATTTCAGCAGTATTACCAATTCCTTTTTCTGTCTTGTATCAGTATCTCTTTTGAAAAGCGCTCCTACAAGAGGAAAATCTGAAAGAACAGGAACAGAATCTTTCTTTTTTACTTTCAGGTCATTAATTAGTCCGCCGATAACTATCATATCCCCGTCTTTTGCCTTTATGACGGTTCCCGCTTCTTTGATATTGAGCTTGGGAGCGCTTGCGACTACCTGTCCTCCGTCTTCATATGTGACAATATCTTCTATTGTTGTCGAAACCGGCACAATATTGAGCAAAATTGTCCCGTCGTCTCTCACAATAGGAGTCACTCCCATCGAAATTCCCTCCAAGACGTCTCTTCTGCTATATGTTACCTGTGGGATGAGGGTTGTAGCCGTTCCGCTGGTTACAGTAGTATAGTCTATCTTTTTCTCCCAGAAAGGTATTATCCCTCCTGTCAAAATCAGCGCACTCTGTCCGCTTAAGACCCTGATCCTCGGATTTGAAAGAGTCTCAACCGTTCCGGAACTCTGAAGAGCCTGTACAAGTAGGTTCAGATTTTTGCCGCTGAATTCCAAAGCGCCTGAGACCGCACCGGTAAGACCTAAAGTCTGAGTTACCCTCAAAGTTCCGCTTTTTGCAAAGTTGTTAAATATATAATCCCAGTCAATTCCCAACTGATGATCTTTGTTTAGGCTTACTTCAAATATTTTTGCTTCTATCAAAACTCCCTTGTTTGACTGATGAAGTATCGACTCTATCAGTGATTCGACTCTTTTTATATTCTCTTTTGTATCACTGACTATCAGTGTACCGGTAAAACTGTTGAGCGTATAGGTGCCGTTTTTTGAGAGAAGTTCTTTAATATTCATCTCAAGCTGCATATAAAAGTCATTGGCTTCCGCAGGGTTTTCATATTTCAATGAAAAATCTCCGCTAAGTCTTCGTGAACCTCCACCGGTAGTAACACTTCCAGATGTACCAATAACACCTGCTGTCGACGTAGATGTACCTGTCCCCGAAGTTGAACCTGAGCTACTGGCGGCTCCCAAAACATCTCCTCCAAGATTTGAGGTATATGATGAGTTTGTATGAATATACGGAACTTTGAATACTTTTGTCATTGTTCTTTTTATATGAAGAATATTTCCGTTTATCTCATAATAGCAACCAGTGATTTCCATAACCGTATCGAGTGCATTTTTCAGAGGAGCATTTTCAAGATTGAGCGTAATCTTCTGCGATGCCGGCACATCTTTATCTATCACCAGATTGAGATCAGCACTGCCAGCAATAGCATATAAAACTTTCGATAAAGATGCATCGGAAGATGAAAAAGTAAAATATCTGTTGTCAAAAGGGGAAGGTTTTTTATAAATTTCCGGCATTACAACAGGAGGCACCGGCGGAAGTTTTGCTGTTTTCTCATAAGCTTTAAACTCCGGTTTCTCGTTTTTTAAGACTTGAACATCTTTTTTTACACTGCACCCTGCAAAAAATATCAAAATTGCACCCATGAAAATCAATCGAATAATCTCAGCCATTTTACACCTTCATATGTTTTTATCAATACTCTGTTTTTCTCTATCTTTAGAACTCTGGCCCCATTTATATTATCACCCTCACTAACAACTTTTCCGTTTATAATAGCTCTTTTTTTCTCTCCGCTTATTATAAAAGTTACCTTCCATTCGCCCTGACGTATTATCGGCGTTTTTTTAACGGATTTTCTGTTTTCTTTTAAAATTTCTATCAAATATCTCTTTTTTTGCTCCAGCCCCTTTACACTCTCTAAAAGAGCACTGTTTCTTTTCACCAGTGTCTCTATCTCCTGATAACTTCTGGCAATTTTTTTACTGATCCTAATACTTTTCTCTTTTTTTATTACAAAAAAACTCTCATTTAATGAAGTGATAAAAAGTTCCTGATAAAAATATATAAACCCCCAGACAAGCAGCGGGGATAAAAGCATTATAAAATGTACCGATTTTATATATACTCTCATCTATCTCTCCACATATGGTGCAATAAGCTCTTTTTTCACACCGATACTCATACGCGGCCTGTCAAAATGAAACTCTTCTGTGAAAAAGAAAACAGAGCCTTCTTTATTCAAACTAAGCCAGTCGATACATTTTTTTACGTCGTAATACTCTAAAGAGTCTCTTTGCATAACCGTCTTTGCCCTAACACTGTCATTTTTAGGAGTTAAAGAAGTAACCGAAAGAGCGTAGTCTCTTTTATATCTATCAAAAACAGATATCACATTTCTTGTAGCTCTGTTTTTAGAGTCAACAATGTTTTCAAAGTCAAAAGACTCTTTGATATCCTTATCTATTTTTTTAATTCTTTCCGTTTTTCGTATAAGCATATCGTACTCTCTTATAGTACGTTCAAACTTTAAAACCTTTTCCTTAAAAAAAACATCCGCAAGATATGTCAAAGATCCAAGAGAGGCCAATAGTAAAAGAGTAAAAAGTTTAGTCGTCATTTTGCCCTCTTTTTAGTGTCGTATTGTAATACAAGGGTCAAATTTGCGAAAAAACGAAGGCTTTTATAATCGATTCGGCTGTTTAAAACGAGTTTTATATCCTTTTTCTCTTTCATATCCCGAGCAGCTTTTTCAAAAAGATTTTTTGTATTTACAAGAGCGCTCAAAGAAGAAAAATCCTTGGAAAAAGTTACCGTTATCAAAGTTTTATCGAGACTGTTTTTTAAATCTATTTTCTTAGGTTTTACAATATCGAAAAAACTTTTCATACTGTAAAGAGTATTTACCGTTTGACTCCTTAAAACAATGTTTTCGAGTCTAAAATAGTTTTTCAGATAATCGAGTTTATACTGGGGCAAAATATCTATCGATTTTTCAAGATGTCTCAATCTCTCTACTTTCTGTTTCAAAATATCTTGTTTCTCCGTCAGTTCCATATAGGAGAAAATAGAAGAAAATCCAAAATAGAGTATCGGTAAAAACAGAAGTATCGCAGCAAGATTATAAACTTTTTTAAACTGTTTTGTAGCTTTTACTTTTTCAGACTCGAAACTGTTTTTTTTATCTATGAAAAGTATCCCTAAAGAGAGGAGGTGTTTTTGAAACTCGGGATCTTTCGACCTTTTACAAAGAAGAGATGAAACAGGAACACTTAAACGTTTGCCGGTCTGTTCGAAAATGGACTCGGCTACATATTCATCATCGCAAAACTCACCGATATAAAGTAAATTGTCAAAATCGATATCTCTATGCTGCTGAAAAATAAAAAAAAGAGTTCTTGCAATATCGTTTGCAACTGCATCTTTTTTTTGAGCACTGTTCTCAGCAAATATATTGCTTGAACGTGTAAAAAGAATCGTTCCGTTTTTAAAAGCTGTATATATTATCTGCCCATTTTGCACAAAAACGGCAACTGCAGGTTTTTCACCGAATATATGGGATCCAATCGCACTCAAAGAGTGGTAGTCAGTGGTAACAATCTCAATATTTTCTTTATGTTCCACTCTCGAAATACAATCTTCGACCTCATCTTTCAATAGAGCAAAAACTCTATATTTTTTTTTCTCTTCTGCAGGAATTTCCGTTAGAAGTGTATAGGTGAATATAAACTCTCGCTGAAACTCTTTTTTAAGCTGATACGCTATAAGCGTCTCTATTGCACTCGCTTTTTTCACATATTTGTTTATTTCTATCTCTTTAATATACACCTCTTCAGGCAAAAAAGTGATATAAAGCGGTTTTTTGTTTTTTATATATTTTGCAAATTCATCGAAATTCTCAAAATATGAATCATTTTTTAATTCTATAACATCTTTTTTTGTATGAACTTCGACGATATCGACAAAACTCTTTTCTATTCTAAGCAGATGTTTTTTCATGAACAGCCTGATAATAAAATGCAATATCGGTTTTATCTATTCTACTTAAATAAGATTAACACTATTTTAATCGATAAGTTCTGCTATATAACCATTTTCGAACTTATAACAACCGCAGCGGTTTCACTCTTCAAAACCATTTCTGTATCAAATCCAGCTATCCTTTCGCCTGCCAATGCAAGCTCATCATCGGTAAATCCTCCTTCACAGCCTATTACCGCCGTTAAAGGAATTTTATCTGTATAAAGAGTCTTCTTTGAAAAATTTATAAGAATGAACTCAGGATAAGTTTCGCTGAATTTTTTAAGGCTTTCAATCGTTTCTATCTCCATTAAAGAGCTTCTTCCACACTGCTGACATGAAGATATTAGTATTTTTTTTAGTCTCTCTTTGTTGATTTTGAAGTTTTTCTGACTTCTGTTACAATAGATAAAACTTATTTTTGAAACACCTATTTCATTTAACATAGGAAGTGTTTTTTCTACTATTTTGGGATCTACAACACACCATCCCAGATGAAAATATCTTTTCGGCTCTACAGGTTTATTCTCATATGTCTCTAGTTCTAAAAAAGCGTTTTTTTTCCCGATTTGAATCACTTTATAGTGATAAAGAAGTGAATTTTCAAGGTTTCTAAAACAGATCACATCATCAACTTTGTGCCTTCGTGCCCTGAAAAGGTATCTATATGTATCACCCTCTATTTTCAGCTCTTTATTTCCTGCCTCTTCATGGTAAATAAAGACCAATTTTTATCCTTAAAATAAAAAAGATAGTATCGTAACCACGATTATGGCAATTATCTCTGCAATATAGACTTTGCCTGCATAACTTTTAAATCTTTTTTGCTGTTCATGATCCTTTGATGTAATAGTCCTAATTTTTTTGTACATTTTTATCTGAAAAAAAACTATAACAAGCAACAGAAGTATCATCAATATCTCTTTAAAACCTATATTTTCAAACTGGTTTACTGCCATAACAACGAGACCTGTAAAAGCGGTCATCCCCAAAATTACGTTTTGAATCAGAAGCAGAAGCCTGAATTTTCTCGAAAATGTGATAAAATTTGAGATATTTCTGACAAAAAAGAAAGAGACCTGAAAAAGTATCAGGGCAGCAAGTACTGTTATATGTATAGATATAGCGGTTTCAACCAATTTTTCCCCTTTTCGCAATCTGATTATTGAAAGAAGATTATATCAAAAGCCTCTTTATACAAAGGGCAGTTTTTAAAATAGAAGGAGAAATTGTGGCAGTTACGATATACGAAGCTTTGGAAATCATCGAAAAAATATGCAAAAAAAAGGGAACACAGATTCTTCCTATAGAAGAAAGTGTGGGCAGAATCGGTGCTGAGGATATTGAAGCACAATTTGATCTGCCCAGATTTGACAACTCCGCCATGGACGGATTTGCCGTAAAGATAAGCGATAGCGCAAAAGAGGTAAAAGTTATAGGAAGAATCCTGGCTGGAGAAGAGAGTAATTTGAGAGTCGAAAAAGGCATCGCTGTAAAAATCATGACCGGTGCCAGAATACCTGATGGATGTGAAGCAGTCGTTCCTATCGAAGATACGTTGGATTTAGGAGAGAGTGTCAAGCTTCCAGAAAACATAAAAGAGAATGCCAATATAAGACCAAAAGGTGAAGATGTCGCAGCAGGGGAAACAATACTGAGAAAAGGTGAAAAAATAACTCCTTACAAGATATCAGTTCTCTCCAGCCAGGGCGTCTCATATGTAAAAGTTTACAGACGACCTACTGTTGCAGTCTTCGCAACAGGTAAAGAGCTTAAAATGCATTATGAGAAAATTTTGTCCCATCAGATATATAACTCAAACACTCCTACCATGCTTACCAGGTCTTATGAACTCGGCTGTGATGTATATTTCGCCGGTGCAGCCCAGGACGATATAGAGTCAATCAAAAATTTTATAAAAAATATGCTCGATGCTGACATGATTATCACATCCGGCGGCGTAAGCGTAGGAGAAGCGGACTTTACAAAAGATGCATTTAAAGAGATCGGAATGGAACTCTTTTTCGATAAAGTAGAAATCAAACCGGGTAAACCTACTACTCTTGGAAAGATCAATAATACGATTATTCTAAATCTGCCGGGCAACCCTCTGGCTGCAGCGCTAAATTTTGAGATATTCGGAAAATTTATTATAAATATACTATCAGGAAGAGAAGATATATATCAAAACTATATTGAATGCAAAATATCGGAAGATTTAAAAAACAGACCCGGCAGAGAAGTAGTCATACCAGGTTTTTATGATGGCCGGCAATTTACACCATCCAAAAAAAGAGGGCCGGGAATGGTAAGTCCTCTATCCAATTCAAACGGGTTTATTATCCTGGATAGAAACACGGAATTTTTGGAAACGGGAAACAACGTGAAGTTTATACCGGTAAATTTTGAATTTTTAAGTAAAAATTTTAAAGATATCTATACAAAGTGAGCAGATAATTTATATTGTCTTTTTTTCCGCATGAGTATGAAAAAGTGCGTTCAAACCCAACAGACACCGTAGGTTTTTCGCACTTTTTATACGACTATTTCAATTTCGATATATAGTCAGCCAATGCCTCTATCTCTTCATCACTCAGCATAACGACCTGCCCTTTCATCAAACTTTTCATTGAACCGCCGTATGTACCTTTTTTATAACCTTTCAAAGCCTCGACTGTTTTGTCTTTCGGCCACCCTTTTATAACCTGAGATTTCCCCAAAGCTTTTTTCTCACCGTGAACTCCGTGACATCCCGCACATTTTACAAACAGCTTTGCACCGTCTATTGCACTTTCGGTCTCCTTAGCTTTCTCTTCTATTTTTTCTAAGACCTGTTCTGTTTGTGCATTGACTTCTACCTTTTTTTCTGTCTCCTCTGCCACAGGCTCATTTTCAGCAGTTTCAGATTTTACAGTTTCCGGTTTGAGTGTCTGAACAGATTTTGTTTCGACTCTATCCGCTTCTTTTGTTTTCTCCTCTTTTTTCTCTCCACAACCCGAAATCAACAGCATAGCTGCAGCCGTCAAAATAAACAGAATCTTTCTCACGATATCTCCTTTTATACGAATTCGGGATTTTCCAGTTTTTCTCCCCGTATAAGTTTTTCCCACATTAAAGGATCATTCCACTCATTTTTGACCGCATTTGAAAATATTATCTCTTCTAGTCTTATCTCCCCCATATTTTTATTGTGTACATCCTCTAAAGAACAGTGTGCATATCCTGTATCAGTTTCATGAACAATCACACTTTTTAATGTAACATTTTTTTCCCTGTTTTTCATAACGGTGTTCTTTAACACTTTGTCCACCATCAGAAATATTACTCTGCTGTACTGCTCTGCAGAAGGACTAACGGGAAGTTCAACCCATCTTTCACTCCACTTTTTCATATCTTTCAAATACTCCGGGTCATCCTGACTCCAAAGCGTTATAGCATGGTCAAAAGAGTCGATAACATCTTTTATATAGAGTTTTGTCAATCCAAAATCATATACCATCTGCCCTCTATCAAGAAAATCGGACTCAAAAAAAATTTCAACTCTATATGAGTGACCGTGAATACTTCTACTACATCTTCTTGAGCTACAGTTCCTGACAATATGTGCATTTTCAAACTTAAACAATTTTCTGATAACCATCAGCTACCTTTTTTTCTCTCTGTTCCAAAGCCTTACATGAAGCCTGTCACTATATATAAATCCGTAAATCAGACAAAACTCAGCAACAGCTTTGTCATGTTTTTTTAAAATATCGATTTTATCACCCAAAGGCATACAAAAAACCTCAACCTCAGGATAATCTTCTATAATATCCACTATCTCTTCTAAAGCTCTATGTTCTATTATACCTCTATCAAGTGTAAATTTAAAGAAACTAAAGCCTGTATTTTCTATATAAGATTTTATAGCTTCTTTGTTTACTCTTCTTTCATACGGCTCACCGCAGTTACTAAGTTTTACTGCTAATGCAAAAATAACATCTCTATATGCGGGAAATTTTTGAAAATCTATTTTTATTGTGGAGTTTGTCTCAACAGTTACAATAAACCCCTCATTTATAAGATATTCAACAAATTCGTAAAAAGATTTCTCAGCAGCATATATCATCGGCTCGCCCCCTGTTAAAACAACATGGGGTTTGAAATCTATGTTTTCTAGATATTCATTTAAAATATCAATCAATATGCCGGCATTTTTTATCTCTTTCCACTCTTTTTGATAAAGCTCACGACTCACTGCCCTTACCGTATCGCATCCGTAAACTATTTTTCCCTTTACAAAGTATTCTCCAAAGGATGGGCATTTAAGGTTACATCCTCCAAATCTGAAAAAAACAGAAGGAGTGCCTACAAATTTGCCCTCACCCTGAATACTATAAAAATGTTCCACCAAATAGACCATCTGTTTCCTTTTGAGAGTATGTAGTTTGCAGCCAAAGGAAGTTTAGATATATATTAAAACCAAATCTGTAAAATAGTACCGCCCTATTTTAAACTCAAATCAGCCACCTGTTTCATAAAAAGCCCTGTTTGAAGTCTGTGCCTCTTCTTCACTCCATCTGTTTTTTTCAGGCTTGTTTCTTATAACCTCTTTCATAATTTGTGTTGCTTTTTGTATATCTCCTGCTTCTATAGCCTCTTTTATACTCATAGCTTCATCAAAATAGAGACAAGGGATCAGGTATCCTTCAGCAGTTAATCTTATTCGGTTACAGTTTTCACAAAAATCGTGTTTATGCGGATCAATAAGTCCAAATATATATCCATCTTCAAGTTTATAATGAAAAGCCGGGCTGCTACCCTCTCTTCCGATTTTCTTTATAACATATTTCTCTTTTATTTTTTCGAGTATCTCTTTACCGTTCAATCCTTTGATATCGTTGCTTGCATAACTGTTTTCCATATATTCAATAAATCTTACCTGTATTCCTCTCTCTTTACAAAAATCAAGAATATCAACTATTTCATTGTCATTAATGCCTTTGAGAGGAACCATATTTATTTTTACTTTCAAACCGGCTTTCAGTGAATTTTCTATTCCTTCTAAAACATTTGACAAAACATCTTTTTGGGCTATCTTTTCCGCAACTTCCGGCTTTAAGCTATCCAGTGATATGTTGATTCTTTTCAGTCCTGCATCTGCCAGCTTTTGCGCACTCTCCGCCAGCAGATATCCATTTGTGGTAAGTGCTAAATCTATATCACTTTTATAGTCATAAATCATTTTTATAAATTTGTCCAGGTCATGCCGTAAAGTCGGCTCTCCTCCGGTAATTCGTATCTTTTTTATACCTTCATCAATAGCAACTTTTATAAATTTGAAAAGATCTTCAAAAGATAAAAGGTTTTCTCTGGGAACCCAAGAAAAAGGCTTTTCAGGCATGCAATACTGGCATCTGAAATTACATCTTTCGGTTACGGAAACCCTTAAGTAGTCAATTTTTCTTCCATAGCCGTCTATAAGCATAATATCTCCAAATATTTTATTAATCTACGGTAATAGTGATATCAAACCATGAACAGAAGGTTAAATTATACTATCTAAAAATGAATAGTATCATAAAAGAAGCAGAAGAAATTTTTTTTAAGAAAAGTTAGATTTCAAGAGGCATAAAAGCCTCTTGAATTTTATTAATGTACTTCTCTCCAGATCTGCTTTTTCCACAGATATGCAACTACAGAGAATAGTATGAAATATAGAAGAATCAAAGGTCCAAGGAAATTTCTTTCATCTTTTTTCCTATCACCCACTTTTTCCATATATGTTACAACCTCTTCAGCCTTCTCTTTTGTAAGACCGACTCTTGGCATTGCTGTTCCGTGAAGAAGCAGTTGAGGATCACCTATGAAATTCATCAGATACTCTTCACCTTTACTTCTGATCATCATAGAAAGATCAGGAGGCGTAGTTCCCAGATATTTTTTAAGATTTGCTTCATATTGTGCAAGTTTTACATTGAATTCCGCTTCCTGAACAGCATCATCAAACTTAGGCTTCTCACCAAGTACTGTCCAGTTATCATATTTCATATTGTGGCATCTTCCGCATGCATCTTCAAATACGGCTTTTGGTTCCATCTCTTTTGGTGCGATAGACTTCAAATAAGCAACTATATCTGCAACTTCCTGATCAAGATCTCCGCCTGCACCGTAGAATGCCGGCATCGGGAAAGGCTTTGACTCATTGAATTTGTGATCTACCTTCAATGCGTGTGCAGGATTTTTTATCAGGTTCGCCAAAAACTTCTCATCATAAAGTGCACCTGCACTGCTTAAATCAGGCGGATTTACACCGTAACTTCCACTTGCACTGACAGCATCCATAGGAGCCGGCATACCTTGCGACTCTATAGAGTGGCAGCCTGTACAACCTGCCATCTGAATTGTCTCAGCACCTTTTTTGGCATCTCCTTTTTTAGGAAGACCGGAAAGATCGCTATATGTATAGTCGACCGGCTCTACATGAGCATGCATTTGAGAATGTGCAAACGGTTCAACTCCCCAATATGTAAGCAAAGTGAAAAATATTACAACTGCCAATATTTTCAATTCTCTCATGCAGCACCTCCTGCTCTCTCAGCCTCTTTTTTTGTGATTGCAGGAAGCGCAACCAGCAACGATACAAGGAAAACTATTGTAGCAAAGAATCCTATCCATGCGTTAATACCTGTTGGAGGCAGTTTTCCCCAGATAGTCAATACAATCATATCAACAACAAGAATCCAGAACCATATAAAGAAAGGCCCTCTTTTGTGAGCTGGTTTAACAACCGGACTTCTGTCAAGAACAGGCATAAGGAAGAAAATAACGTTTGCTATACCGAATGCCGCAAGACCTATATCCATCGCCGCAATAGGCCCAACATCGAAGAAGAACCCTCTTAGAACCTCATAACTCCACAGGAAATACCACTCAGGATATATGTGAGCCGGAGTTTTCATCGGGTTTGCAGGATCAAAGTTGATCGGGTCCATTGCAAAATTGTAATGATAGAAAACAAGATAGAAGTAGAAAATCATAAATACACCCATAACAAAAAGGTCTTTGCTAAGGAAAACCGGCCAGAACGGAATAACTTTTGACTCTTTTTTCTGTCCCGCTTTATATTTTTCTGCTTCTGCATCAAAATCTATCTCTTCACCCTCCTGATTGTTAACGTGAGGGATTCTTAGACTATAGAAGTGAAGTCCTATAATTCCCATAATAACTAATGGAAGAAGAAGAACATGAAGCATAAAAAATCTTGTCAATGTTGAGTCTGCAACATAGAAGTTACCTCTGATCCATATAACAAGCTCATCACCTATAAAAGGAATACCGCCGAAAAGATTTGTAATAACCTGTGCAGCCCAGTAGCTCATCTGTCCCCACGGAAGCATATATCCACTGAATGCTTCTGCAGAGAAGGTAACAAAAAGAAGCATACCGCTTATCCATATCATTTCGCGGCCTCTTTTATATGAACCATAGTAGATAGCCGTAAACATATGTATATATATAACAAGGAAAACAACAGATGCTGCAACAGCATGCATATGTCTCCACAGCCATCCAAAATAGACCTCTTGCATTATAGTGTAATTAACACTGTCAAAAGCCAGTTTTGTATCCGGCTTGTAATACATTAGCAAGAATATACCGGAAATCAAAAGTACCGTAAACATTGTCATAAGGACAACACCCATTGCCCAGAGAAAATTGATATTCTTAGGAATCCAATATTCGGTCATCATGACCTTCATGAGTTTATTGACGGCCAGCCTCTGGTCTAGCCACTCTCCTACACTGTTTGCTTTTTCAAAATGCGCCATATTCCGCTCCTTACGCTTTGCCGACTAATTTTTTATACTCAGGTCCCTCTTCGCCAAGCACAAGTTTTGTACCTTCTATTTTAAATGGAGGAATATCCAACGGTCTTGGAGGAGGTCCGAAAGTGTTTACACCACATGCATCAAATTCGCCACCGTGGCATGCACATTTAAATATCTGCTTATCAGCTTCCCACGCAGGAATACATCCCAAATGCGTACAAAGACCTATCGCAATCAAATAGTCCTCATTGCCTACCATGAGGTCTCTGTCGTCGCATTTCTTCATCTCTTTTGATTTTTTAAGGATAAAGATAGGTTTGCCCCTCCACTGAACAGTTCTAAACTCTCCTTCTTTCATAGGAGATAGATCTACAGTGGTAAAACCGGCAGCCATTACACTTGGAAGAGGATCCCAAGTTCTTTTCATAGCATACAGAGAGGCTACGCCGCCTACTGCTGCTACACCGCCGAAGACCATTCCTATAAAGTCACGTCTTCCTTGATCAGCCATATGACTTCCTTTGTTTTGAAATTAATTTTGTCGCTTTATTTTATAGGAGCTTTATTTAAAAGTTCATAAATTCAATCTCTTTTTTAGCTCTGTAGCAGCATTTGTTACACTTTTGTCATTAATTTTTTTTATATTGTAATTTTTTGTAACATTTACAGTTTCAACAATTTCATTTTTACTGAAGCATTTCAATACAGGTATCCCAAGCTCCTCAAGAAGAGTAAAATAGTGATTTTCTTTATCATCTCTATGTATATATACTGGATTTGAATTCGCAGCTAAAGCTTCAAGAGCCGACTGAGCCGAAGAAGTAACAAAATTTTTACTTTTTAAAAGAACTTCTTCATACATCTCTCCTTCATAAATATTATTAAAATATTTTTTAAGTTCTTTATCATACCCCATAAAAAAATAAAAACCTTCCAATAGATCAAAATTTTCATCTGCAAAAGCTTCCGCATCTTTTAAAAGTTTTTTTTCGTAATCGTCATCACCATAGAAAAAAACTTTTTCATACTCTTTGTCTTCTTTCTTAAAATAGGTCTTATCTATCAAAATCGCATTTATGATATTTTCGCCCTCCAGATAAGGTGATATTACTATCTCTCCATTTTTTACACTATCTGTGGGATCTGTAGAGACTCTCACAAAATGACTGAAGTACTCAATCATTTCCTGATGCATAACCTCATTGTATTCGTCGCTGTCAAATATTACTATATCTCCTCTTTCCGTAATATTGGGCATATTTCTTACATCGTCAATACCCACACTTCTTCTGACACCTAGCTCTTTGGCATACGATGCGGCCCTGAAATCAGAAACCATCAAAAGCGGATCAAACTCTTCAAACTCTCTCATCAGAGCAATTACCCTTCTCATCCTGTCAAGCCCTACTCTATGACCGGTTTTTGCATAAAAAAACAGTTTCATCTTTTTCCCTTTTTTTCGTAATTCGTAATTCGTAATTCGTGATTGGTTGAGAAGCTTTCCTTCGTCCTTATCTGGTGAACTGGCGTCTGGCGGTGCAATCGCTCCGCTCTGCACATCGCCATCGCCGTGCGAGCCTAAAAAAGCAAAGCAGTTTGCTTTTTCTTTACGGCTCTCCCTTCAGTCTTCTTCCTTCTTTCCGCAATTTCTCTCTCATCTTTATATAGATATGAAGTATCTCGATGGCAGCAGGAGTTATTCCGCTTATTTCACTTGCAGCAAAAAGAGTTGGTGGTCTGAATTTCTTGAGTT
This sequence comes from Nitrosophilus alvini, assembly GCF_015100395.1. Classification (NCBI taxonomy): domain Bacteria; kingdom Pseudomonadati; phylum Campylobacterota; class Epsilonproteobacteria; order Nautiliales; family Nitratiruptoraceae; genus Nitrosophilus; species Nitrosophilus alvini. Next base: position 1,623,503 of record NZ_AP022847.1, read on the forward strand.
TCTCTTTCACTTCGTTGCTCAATCCTGAAATCGAGTCTATATCCAGGTCTTCAGGTATTTTTATACTGAGCATCTCTCTCATTTTGTCAATCTGCTCTTTCTGTTTCTTTATATACTGATGGTATTTTGCTTCTATTAAAATCTGCTCTTTTGCATCATCACTGAACTCTTTTATTTCCGGAGCTATTTTTTCAAGCTTTTTCATATCAAAGCTTTTTCGTGAGACGATATTTAAAAGATTTGTCTTATCTGTTATTTTGCTCTCATTTATCTCTTCGAGAAACTGGAGAGTCTCTTTTGTAGGTGTCAAATATCTGTTTTCAAGAATCTCAAGACCTTTTTGTATCTCATCTGCTTTTTTAACCATCTTGAAATATGTCTCTTCATCTATAAGACCAAACCTGTATCCATACGGCATAAGTCTAAGATCGGCATTGTCTTCTCTTAAAAGAAGCCTGAACTCTGCTCTGCTTGTAAACATCCTGTAAGGCTCTTTTGTCCCTTTTGTTACAAGATCATCGATCATAACTCCGATATAAGCTTCATCTCTTCTTAAGATAAAAGGTTCCTCCCCCTTTATAGAAAGAGCAGCGTTTATTCCGGCCATAAGTCCCTGGGCAGCAGCCTCTTCATAGCCGGTTGTACCGTTTATCTGACCTGCAAGATAGAGCCCTTCTATCTTTTTGGTCTCAAGAGTATGTTTAAGTTCGGTCGGATTTACGTAATCATACTCTATTGCATATCCGAATCTGACAATTTCGGCATTTTCCAAACCCTTTACACTTCTTACCATCTCCACTTGAACATCGGTGGGCAAAGATGTACTCATGCCGTTTATATAGTATTCGGTAGCTTCAAGTGTCTGCGGCTCAACAAAAATATGGTGTCTCTCTTTCTCACGAAATCTAAAAACTTTATCTTCGATACTAGGACAGTATCTGGGTCCCACACCCTCTATCTGACCTGTAAAAAGAGGGGCTCTTTCAAAGTTACTCTCTATTATTTCGTGCGTTCTTTCATTTGTATATGTAATAAAGCAGGGGAGCTGAACGGGATCGAAGTTTTTCCTGTCCGTACGAAAACTAAAAGGAATTGGGTTTTCATCACCTGGCTGTATCTCCATTTTGGAAAAATCGATACTCTTGGCATCAATCCTTGCGCATGTCCCGGTTTTAAGCCTTCCTGTCTCCAAACCCAGCTTTTTCAGTGACTGGCTTAGTCTGTTGGATGCAAATTCGCCGGCCCTTCCAGCTTCTTGAGTAATATCGCCTATATGAATAACTCCCTTTAAAAAGGTACCGGTAGTGATAACTATCTTTTTGGCATGATATATATTTTTGAGATTTGTTATAACGCCGGCAACTCTTCCTTGTTTTACAAGAATCTCATCAACCATCTCCTGAGCCACATCAAGATTTTCAGTCCCAAGAACGACCGTTCGCATATATATTCTGTATCTATCCATATCTATCTGGGCTCTGCTACCTCTTACGGCTGGACCTTTGGAAGCATTCAGTATTCTAAACTGGATTCCGGTTTTATCAGTTGCCAGCCCCATCTGGCCTCCAAGCGCATCAAGCTCTTTTACAAGATGCCCTTTTGCGAGCCCTCCTATGGCCGGATTGCAGCTCGCCGCTCCAATCTGTTCGGCAAGAATGGTTATCAAAAGTGTCTTCATACCCATTCTGGCACTCGCCAAAGAGGCCTCTATCCCTGCATGCCCTCCGCCTACAACGATTACATCGTATTTCATTCATATCCTCTATATTCTTTGATTTGCTGATATAATTATATCTAAGATTGTTTTTCGGTTTTAGCTATGTTTATAATTTAAATAAAATTTTTATAAGAAGGAAGAGCTTGTTTACAGGATTGATAAGAGAGATAGCGGAAGTTCGTGCCTTTGAGAAGAACGTTTTAAAACTGAAAGCAAAATACAGACCCAATGTGGGCGATTCTATAGCGGTAAACGGGGCATGTCTCAGTGTAACCAAAGTATATGAAGGCGGATTTGAAGTCGAGCTCTCACATGAGAGCCTGGAAGTTTTGGCGCTTGAAAACTACAAAGACAAAGTTCATATAGAACCGGCCATGAAACTTGGCGACAGACTCGAAGGGCATATTATCCAGGGTCATATAGATACGGTGGGGGTTATAGAAAAAATCATAAAAAAACCCGGCGGCTATGATTTTTATATAAAAATTCCTCCTCAGTTTATAAAGTTTGTGATACCTAAAGGGAGCATCGCCGTAGAAGGTGTAAGTCTTACCGTAAATGACGTATTTGAAGATAGCTTCAGATTGACGATTATCCCTCTTACAATGAAAGAGACACTTTTTGGAATATATACTCCCGGAAGAAGAGTAAATATAGAAACGGATATGTTTGCAAGATATCTGTACTATATGTTCAAAAAAGAGAAGAGTCTGCACTGGAGCGATATAGACAAAATTCAGGCACTCTATTGAAAAAGGATAAGAGATAATGCGGCTTTTTCTTGGAAGTTTTGCAACAATTTACAATTATGAGGATATAAAAAATGAGCTATCAAAGTATTTTGAAGGCAAATGGGTTGAACCACAAAACATTCATATGACTTTTCATTTTTTCGGCGATATATCCAATCCATCAAAGATTATAGAATCACTTGATGGTATAGAGTATCCAAAAAGAACTTTCAAACTTAAAAGATACGGAACGTTCGGCAGACCTCCTAAAGTTCTTTTTGCCGAATGCAAAGATAAAGAGATATACAGACTTTATGAAGATATAGAAAAAAGAGTGGCAATTGCTTCTCAAAAGCCTTTTATACCCCACGTAACTCTGATGAGGATTAAAAAAACAAACGGAGGAAAATCGTTCCTCAAATATTTCGAAAAGACCAGATACAAAATCCTCGGAGAAATGAAACTCAGACTCTGCCTTGTAAGCAGCACTCTTACGCCTGAGGGACCTATATACAGAACTATTCATACATTTTAGGAGAATCATGAATATCTATGACTTTGAAATACCGCAAAAAGGTGAGATGTTCGACACACTTTTAAGATGTGGCAATGTGGAGATAAAAAGGATAGTGAGCGCAGAGAGTGTCAAAAGTTCTCTTTATATTCAGGATGAAGATGAGTGGGTTGTGCTTTTGGAGGGAGATGCTGAGCTTGAAATCAAGGGAAAAGCAAAAAAGTTGAAAAAAGGGGATACACTATTTATTCCGGCCAGAACTCCCCACAAAGTTACTAAAACTTCAAAAGGGGCTCTCTGGCTTGCAGTTCATATCCACTAAATTTATTTAAAATCCTCTTCACTGAATTTTTCAACCTGATATGTAAGAATTTCCGGATGTAGATCAAGGCAGTCGGGTCCAAGTCCAGCTTTCATACAAAGATGTGCGAAAAACTGGTCAAAATCGTTCAAGTCCTCCCATACCTGCGGTAGAAATGTTGCCTGATAGCCATTATATTTTAAAATAACACCATCGATTCCAGGTCTTATCTTTTTTCTTAAATCCTCTTTGTCACTGTAAGGCAAAATCTCCGGAACAGTAAGAATAGATATCTCTATGTTTATTTTCTCAAATTCGTCACGGCTCAAAGGAGCAAATCTGGGATCATGAAACGCAGCGGCTTTCGCATTTTCGATAACATCTTCCAAAAGCGTCCTGTACGGAATTATGGAGCCTATACAGCCTCTGAGACTTCCTTGTTCGTTTATAGTAACAAATGTAGCTCTTTTTTCAAGTAGTTCTGGAAACATTTTGGTCAGTCTCTCAATAACACCCTCATTGAGCTCTTTATGTCCCATAAACTCCTCTTTTATTGCCACTCTGGCAATATTTAGGAGCGTCCTTTTCAATCTTTCGTCCATAATTCATCCTTTAGTATGATTCATCCAAAGAGCCATCTTTGATCAGACTCTTTTCAAAATTTACAACTCTGTTTCTTCCACTCTTTTTTGCTTTGTAAAGCGCCACATCCGCAAATTTTATACATTTCCATATACTTTCACTATCATCCGGAAATATTGATGTTCCAACACTCAGCGTTTTGGTAAAATATCCATCCGGACTTTTGATTTTCTGTTTGGAAAATTCTGTTCTTATCTTTTCAGCTATTTTGGTTACGGCATCCTTATCACAGTTATAAAGCAGAACAAGAAACTCTTCCCCTCCGAAACGTATAGCGATATCGGAACTTCTTATTGAATTTTTTATAACTTTGGAGACAGTCCTAATCGCTTCATCTCCAACATCATGTCCGTATGTATCGTTTATCATTTTAAAATAGTCAATATCTATCATGAGTATACCGTATCTGATATTACTTCTAAGAGCCTGTGGTGCGGCTTTTTCAACAAACTCTTCCAAAAATTTTCTGTTGTACATGCCTGTAAGCTGGTCTATTCTGGCCATCTCTTTTAGCATTTTCATAAGTTTTTTGCTGACAATTGCAGGTCTTGCGGCATTTATATAGTCTTCGACAAGTGGTTCAAGTTTTCTAATTCTTTCGCTCTCCTCTTTGCTTTCGGAATATATGGAAATAATAAAGTTGAGCTCGTTGGAAATAGAATATGGAATGCAGAGATAATCCACACCCTCCTCCTCAAACAGTTCACAAACTTTTTCAAATATGCAAGAATCTATAATGGCATTTATCCTGTCTGCCCTGCATTCGCCTTCGGTTACTCTGCATCTGCATCTTTTGGAGGCATAAACAATTTTATTTGTTTTGGATGCCGTATCTGCTTCGATAAGTACAAAATCATCTATATGGAATCTCTTTTCAAGAAGATACGCTATTCTGTTATATACATCTTCAAGCTCTTTGTCATTTTCAATCGTCTTTTTAAATTTGTAAATATCAGAAAGCTGATTGACTGTTTTGTTTATACTTATAAGGGGATCCTTATCTCTCATCTGATTTGAGTTTCTTAAAAATATATAGACTTTGCTGTCTATCTCTTTGAAAACCTTCTGTAATTTTTCTAAAAGATTGTTGAGCATCTTTGCAACAGATTTGGTTTCGCTTGTAAAACCTCCGTCAACCCTGCCGGAATAGTCTCCATCATATGCTTTTTGCATCACCCTTTTTATAGAATAGAAGATATTTACATAGGGTTTCAGGAAATAGTTGATGATAAAAAGCGCCAAAACAATAAAGACAAAACCTATAAAAGCGTTATACAAAACAGTTTTCAGGCTTGCACCTCTCCCTTCGGTTACATCGATAACCATACTCACTACACCAAGCACCTCACCCTCTTTTGCGTTATGACATTTCAGACAGTTGGGTTTTTCAAATGCAGATGCAATATAGGGAATACTTATTCTAAAAAGACTTTTGTCCGCAGTTTCTGTAATCTCTTTCATAACTTTGCCGGTTTTCAAAACCTCTTTGTCTATGTCGTCTCTTGCTATTTCGTTATTGAGCCCTTTTCCAAACTGTTTTATAACTGCTGGAGACCTTGCAATCCAAATCGATTTAACATTCTCAATTCTTTCTATCTGCTCAAGGAAATAGGATCTTTTGTCCATAAAACCGTTTACCATATGAGCAGTAAGTCCGTTTTTGACCACTTCCGCAGTCAGTTTTGCTTTCTGTTCCGCGTTTTTAAAACCATAGTCTCTGAATTGCAGCAGAGTATTAGCAGTTATAAGAATAAAAGCAACGGCAAAAATTGCCAATAACAGTAGAGAAACCTTTTGTCTTGTATTCATATCTGCCTCTTGTAATGTATATCAGAAAGGTTTTATTATAATATCATTTTATAACATAAGTTTCAAAGCAGAGCTTTAAAGTCAGCATCCTTGAGGCTTCTTGCCTCTGGATTTCTCTCTTTTTTCAATTCCATATCGATTTTTTCAAGAGGCAGTTGTCTTACACTTGCAACTGTTCCACTCCTGACACCTTCACTTACATTGTGATAGAGCAAAAAACCGTTTTCATAAAGGCCCATTCTCACAGGAGTTGCTGAAGAGTATGTAGTTAGAAGAAAATTATCTGAAGCTATTTTTTTCAGATCCCTGAAATACTCATATGTCCAAAGAAGTGGATTTTTTTTGGGACTAAAAGCATCCTGGTAACAGATATCAATATTTTTGGAGATTTTTTTTACGATATCTCTAGCATCACCTATCTTAACCTCTATCAAAAACTGTTCATCTTCATAAACTAGATCTTTTGAAAGGGTCTGGACAACTCTCCTGAAAGGCTCCAGTTCAGAGGGATACTGAAAATCCGAAAGATTTTTTACAAGATATTCATCTATCTCCGGAGAAATTATATGAACTTTTGTTTTAATACCTGTTTTTTTAAGGTGGTATATTGTTGCTAAAGTGTTGTAGCCGAGTCCAAAACATATATCCAAAACTGTCACCTGTTTCTTGTCTTTTTGAGATAAAATAGTCCAGGCGGGCTCTATATGTTTTTTCAAAGACTCTCTCAGGGCACCATCCCGCACACTGTGATAGCACTCATCAAAATCTTTGTTGTAAAGAGTAAGAGTTCCGTCTTCTGTTTTTTTCAATTCATATTTCAAACCCGAACCCTTTTTGCTATACTCCGTACATTAAAAGTCTTTTTGCAGTAATCAGATGGTATTCATCAAAAAGATCTATATCATTTGCCGCTGCAAAGTCCGCTTCTGATATCTTATCAACAGCTTCATACAGACCAAATCTATTTTTATCAAGCAAAACAACTAGTTCTGCGACAGCTTTAAGTGAGTTTTTTGCAGTCTGTAGAATATTTTCATCAAGCGTATCGCAGATAACTACATAGTCGTAAACTCCTCTTTTTGGTCTGAAATTATCATTTTCAAAAATATCAAGCTCTCCTTCACACCTTTGCAGCTCACTATTCAAAAGTTCCGAAATTTCAGAGGGAATATCGACTGTAGCAGCAATTTTGACAAAAGGATAAAACTTAAAAATCTCTAGAAAAAGTTTTGCATCTTTTTTAGACAACTTCATCTAACTCCCTAAACATAAAAGCTTCTAAAATATCCTCTACATAACTGTTCGGCATTGCCAAGAGCACTCTGGCTCCAAGCTCATAAACTGTATCAAGCTCTTCATTTTTGCTGTTGACTATAAAAAAATCGAAAAAATCTTCTGAAAAACTTTTTTTAAATTCTACATTTTCCAGTTTAGCTCCCTCTCCTAACTGCAAAAAAGCAAAATATTTTGCACTCTCAATCGAAGTTATTTTCGCTTCATCAATATCATTCAAATTTACGGGTATAACAACCAGCATTTACTTCCCCTCTCTTTTTTAAATGATTACTGGCCAATAACTCTTATATCTTCAATTTTAACATCACATTTATGAGTATCGATTTTATTTAAATCCAATACCAAATCCTCATTTTTCATAATCCCTATGCCGCTTTGAATTACATGATTTGCTATCTTTCTCGCCTCTTCAAGCGAATGCATTTTACAGCTTCCACACTGATATATATTCAACTCCGGAATCTGATCTGGGCTTTTCAAAGAGATTATATCTCTCATACTTTTTTCCCAGCTTTGAGCAACATCCAGCTCGCTTGGTGTTCCTATAACACTCATATAAAATCCCGTTCTGCAGCCCATAGGAGATATATCAATGATCTCAACCTCTTCGCTGTTTAGGTGTTCTCTCATGAAACCGGCGAATAGATGCTCTAATGTATGTATTCCTTTTTCGGGCATTATCTCTTGATTTGGTTTGCAAAATCTCAAATCAAACACTGTTATAGTATCACCGCAGGGCGTATTCATACTCTTTGCCACTCTTACTGCAGGGGCTATCATCTTGGTGTGATCTACCATAAAACTTTCAAGCAGAGGCATTTTTTCCCTTTATCTCTTATTTATATTTCATATAAACTTTATTTTCTGATGCTCAATTATACGCTAAATTCATTTTGAAATTTTTGAAAATCCTTCGTCTGCTTTTTTCAAAAGAGGTAATTTATATATTTTGAAAATCCCCTGTTTTGCAATATACGCGCTAAAACCACTGAATACAAAATTTCCGCTTCTTCCGATAGCATATTTCCCACCGAGAGCTATGAGCATACCTCTTGATTTTAAATCAGACTTTTTCATCTCTTTATTATCAACCATACAGATTATATTATGGACTGCAAGTTCGGCCGACTGTTCTGCGATATCTGCAGTCTGAGGAGCAATATTTCCTTCCGTATCTTTGATTTGCGCTATATCTCCTATCGCAAACTCTACTTCTTTACCTGCAACTCTCAGATACTCATCTGTGACTATCTGCAGTTTTCTGTTTTTTTCAACATCCAGCTTTTCGACAAGATCAACTCCTCTAACACCACCGGTAAATATCAAAAAGTCATGTTCAAGAGCCGCATCTGTGGAGAGACGTACATATTTTTTATTTACTTTTGTAATTTTGGCGTTAAATATCGTTTTTATTCCCAGTTTATTAAGTCTTTTTTGTGCGAGTTTTACCACTTTTTCCGGTAGACCCGGCAAAATAGTAGGCGTTGCACTAACAAGATAGATATTCAGGTTTTCACACACAAATTTATGACTTTTGTAAAATTCTTTAGCATAGCATGCCATCTCCGCAGCTATTTCTACACCGCTAAGACCTGCTCCTCCTACTACAATATTGAATTTTCTCGTACAAAGACTACCTTCAGTTTCTATTCTGTCAAAAAGTTCATCTTCAAATTTATGTTTGAAAATAAGTGCGTTTTGCAAATCTTTAATATCCCTTGAGTACTCTTTAAGCCCTTCAATCTCATCCATAAATGCAGTTTTGGCACCAAGTGCAATAATAAGAAAGTCATAAGAGACACTCTTTTTATTTAACAAAATAACTTTTTTGCTCTCAAAGTCTATATCTATTACAAAATCTTTTAAAAAAGAGACATTATCTCCAAATCCTGCACAAAGTGCAAACAGATCGATTGCAACATCAGAAATTTTTATTTTATTGGCAATAAAATCATACACTTCCGTTTGAAGATAATGGTACGGATGCTGATCAATCAAAACCGTTTCAAAATCTTCTCTCTCACTCAGTCTCTGAGCCGCTCTTATTCCGCCATATCCCGCACCCAAAATAACTATTTTTGTTTTCTTGCCCATTTGTGCCCTTTATGTAAGGCGTAGGAGCCTCTGTTTGCAGTTATTATAGCAAAGAATAAAGATTTGTGTAAGGATTGAAGAAATATTCGGTAGTTTTTCTATTTAAAGGCTGTTATACATAAAAAAGAGGCAAAGAGGCAAAATGCACTCTTATACGCCTGCCTCTTCTCTTTTTTGCAGATTTTCCCATCTAATATCGACCATTTTTTGCCAAAGGTCGATAATATGTCTGTTTTCAGGCTTAAACAGATGCTTAAATCTTGGCTGTGCGGCAAGATACTCTTCTACAGGTATTTTATTTTTAGGTCTGTATGTGATATTCAATTTAGTACTATATATAATTCCGTGTTCGTCTCTTTCATTTATTATCTCATATAGAGGCCAGACACAGCTTTCAACACCCAATTCACTCACATCAATAGTATTCTCCGGCGCATGTTTCCACTCTGTGGTACAAGCACTCATTGCATTTATATAAACAGGTCCCTTTGTTTCAAAACCTTTTTGAATCTTTTTGACAAGATCTTTCCATTTATTCGGTGCTACCTGCGCTACATATGGTGCACCGTGATCCGCCATAATCTCCACCATAGACTTTTTCATCATTTTCTCGCCATAACTTACGTTTCCGGCGGGACTTGTGGTAGTACTGGCACCTATAGGGGTAGAGGAGCTTCTTTGTCCACCAGTATTTGCGTATACCTCATTATCAAGACACACATACATAAAATCGTGTCCTCTTTCGAAACAACCGCTCAGCCACTGAAAGCCGATATCGTATGTGGCACCGTCGCCTCCAAAAGCGACAAATTTAGGTTCTCTCCCCTCTTCAATAGCCCTCATGGTCGACTCAGGAAGTCTGCCTTTTCTTTTTAAAACCTCATACATCACCTGCGCACTGGCAATTGCAGTAGAAGCGTTTTCAAAACCTATATGAATCCAGGAAACATCCCATGATGTATACGGATAAACTGCAGTACAAACTTCAAGGCATCCTGTGGCTGTTGCAATCAGCACCGGATTATCTGTAGCATTCAAAACCTCTCTAACAATGATGTTATGAGAACATCCGGGACACATAAGATTGGCGCCCTCATATCTATCGTTGGAAGTCGAAAACTCTTTTAGGTTTCTAATCTTTTTAGTCATTTTGTTCTCCTATTAATAAAAAGAGAGTTTAGGACCTCTCAGCCCTATAAACTGCTGCAAAGGATACTCACTTTTTCCACTCTTGGCACATCTGTCCAACTGCTCGTAAATATCAGTCAGGTGAGCAATAGTCGTATCTCTTCCACCCAAACCGTAAATATAGTTCAACAAAACAGGCGTTTTTCCGGACTGAAGCATCGCTGCACCAATCTCATTGAAAAGCATTCCGAACGTTCCTCCGGGTGCGCTTCTATCCATAGCAGCAATAGCTTTTACATTTTTCAGAGCTTCTTGTATCTCTTTGAAAGGGAATGGTCTTAAAACTCTTATTCCCAAAACTCCGGCTTTTACACCTTTTTCTCTCATCCTGTCAGCTGCAATTTCTGCACTCTCTACTGTAGTTCCAAGAGCAACGATAGCAACTTCGGCATCATCCATTTTGTATTTGTGCAGAAGATCATATTTTCTTCCGGTAAGCTTTTCAAATTCGGCAAAAACTTTCTTGATTGTACTTACTGAATTCATCAGATCGTTATGCTGTCTCGCTTTATGTTCAAAATGCCAGTCTTCTTCAGTCTGAACACCGTGAGTAACCGGATTTGCAACATCTAGCATACTGTTTACAGGTTTATATTCTCCTATAAATCCGTAAGCTTCCTCATCTTGTAAAGGTCTCACATTTTGAGCCGTATGCGAACACAAAAAGCCGTCTTGATGAACCATTACAGGAAGTCTGACATTTAAATCTTCACCTATTTTAAATGCCATAAGCGTCATATCGTAAGCTTCCTGTGGATTGTAAGAACATAGATTTATCCATCCCGCATCTCGTCCAAGATACATATCGGAATGGTCTCCGTTAACGTTCAAAGGGGCAGCAAGCGCTCTGTTGACAACAGTAAGAACTATAGGCAGTCTCATACCGCTAGCTTGATACAATACCTCTATCATAAGAGCAAAGCCCTGAGAACTTGTTGCGGTAGCAACTCTTCCTCCGGCTGCAGCTGCACCAACACAACCACTCATAGCGCCATGTTCGCTCTCCACCATTATAAATTCGCCGTCAACATAACCGTCGGCCAAAAATTTGGAGTAGTTTTGAACGATAGGAGTAGAAGGAGTTATGGGGTATGCTGCAACTACATCTATCTGTGCCTGGCGAAGAGCCTGAGCAGCAGCCATATTGCCGTCCCAAACCTCCACTTCGTTTAATTGCATCTTTTCAGCCATTTCTTTTCCTTTTAATACATAATTTTAAAGATGTTATATTATTTTTTCTCTTTTTCTGGCCAACTAGCCAAAGCCTCTTCATTGTCCGTCTGTTCCGGAAACATCAATAGAGATTTAGGATTTGTCGGACAAACTTCTACACATATACCGCACCCTTTACAGTGATCATAATCGATACCTATCATCTTTTTATCCCTGCTTATAATAGAGATATCGGGGCAGAATATCCAGCAAAATTGACAATCGATACATAGATCTCTGTTGTAAACCGGTTTTTCTACTCTCCAGTCTCCAACACTAGCCTCATGGGAATTTGTAGGTGCATAAGGTCTCTCATCCATAGTAAGATCTACAACATTTTCAACAGGCTCTGTAAAAGAGAACAGGCAAGCTCCCGGAACCAGCTCATCCCACCCCAGTTCTTTTATATCTTTGCTACTCATTATTCATCCTTTATTTGACTTCGTTATATGCTCTCTCTATCGCAGCCATATTAGCATCGATGATTTTCTGCGGAAATTTAGATAAAACTTTTTTCATTGCATTTTGAAAATAATCCAACTCAAACATTCCCGATACTTTCATCAATGCTCCAAGCATAGGAGTATTTGGTATCGCTCTTCCAATCGTATCAAGAGATATTTTCATACAATCCACTACATAAACATCTTTTCCTTCAAGTTTCGGCTGAGCTTTTATAAGCTCTTCTTTAGAAAGGTGAGTCGTGATTATATATTTTGTGGTCTCTTTTTCGTTTGCTGTAATATCTGCTGTATATGTAAGACCCGGGTCAATAACAAGAACATAATCGGGCTTCATAAATTTTTCATGATTCAATATCGGCTCTTCATCAACTCTGTTGTATGCCGTCATCGCAGCACCTCTTTTAGCTGAACCGTAAAATGCAAATGCCTGTACATATTTGCCGGTATTTGCAACTACATCCGCCAAACCCTTTGCTCCGGTAACGGCTCCCTGTCCGGCCCTGCTGTGCCATCTTATCTCTAACATTTCAGCTCCCTCAATAGTCATAGTTAGTCCGACTATTGTAATGAAGCAGGACTTAAAAGCAGCTTTATTTTTGGCCTATAAGGAGATAATTTCTCCTATTTAAAAAGGTCTGTATTTTCGACTTTACGTATCAATTCCACAGCTTCTAAAACGCCTTCTTTTACATATTTTGAGCACCTTCTTAGCTCTCTTTCATTTCCGTATCCGCAAAGAACGGCAATGCTACTTATAGTAGCATCATTTGCCGACTTTATGTCAAGGCAGGTATCTCCTATCATCCAGGTATGCTCTTTTCGGGCATCTATTTTATGCATCGCTTTAAGTATAGGTTCGGGGTGAGGTTTTGGATGTATAACATCTTCTCTGCCGATGAGGACTTCAAAAAAATGCATAATTTTCATATGCTCCAGAAGCTCTGCCGAATATTTTGCGGTTTTTGTTGTAACTACGCCTAAAGTTGCAAAGGAAGAGGCGAGTTCGACAGCCTCTCTTGCCCCAAAAAGCAGGGAAGTCTTTTCTTTAGATATAACTCTATAGCGTTCTTTGTAGGCATCTACATAATTTTGCACCATCTCTTCGGCAACTCCGAGATGTAAAAACATAAAGTCAAGCGGATGCCCTATCAGAGAGAGGATCTTCTCTTTTTGGGGAACTTTTACATCAAATTTGCCGAAAGCATAAGCAAAACTCTCCAATATGGCATCAGTTGAATCAATCAACGTACCGTCTAAATCAAATAAGATTGTAATTTTTTTCAAAACTAACCTCTAATAACCTTCTAAGCCAAAATCAAGGCTTAATCCAATCTATCTCATTATGGAATATTCCTACTATAGAAGGTTCAATCGGTGTTATTTTTCTGTTGACAACAGTTATAGAGTTAGGAATGTACAAAAAGAGATACGGTTTATCGTCGGCTATGAGTTTAAATATTTTTTTATATACTTCTCCAAGCTTTTTTCTGTCTATTATACTCTCAGCTTCGCTTATCAGTCGGTCGACTTCTTCGTTTTTATATCCTACCAGATTGAATCCTCCAGGCTTATCTGAATCGCTGTGCCACAAAGGATAGGCATCCGGAGTAAGTCCCAGACTCCAGCCAAGCAGAATCGTCTCAAAATTTCTCGGATGAACCACAGTATTCAAAAACGCCTGCCACTCCATAGCTTTTATCTTTACTTTCACACCTATTTTTGCCAGCTGATACTGAATAATCTGCGCTGCATAGAGTCTTATGGAGTTGTTTGAATTTGTTGCTATCTCAAATGTTAACGGATGCTTTTCATCGTATCCTGCCTCTATTAAAAGCATTTTCGCTCTTTTCAGATCCGGCTTCAAAGGTTTTATATTATCATTATAGGCAAATGTTCCCGGCAGAAAAGGGCCCGTACAGACACGACCGTGTGAAAAGAAAAGAATATCCACCAACTCTTTTCTGTCTATTGCAAGACTCAACGCTTCACGCACTCTTTTATCTTTGAATTTCTCTTTTTTCAGATTGAATCCCAGATAGGTATATCCATGACTTATCTGCTCTACAATTTTATAATACTCCTTGAATTTTTCGTCTATCTGTCTCTCATACTGTAGCGGAGATAGTCCTCCCACATCCAATTTGTGCGATTTGAGCATAAGAAACTGTGTCGAGGGGTCTGGTATAAAATGGTAAACTATCTTATCTATATATGGTTTGTGTTCAAAATACTCTTCGTTTGCCACAAGTTCTATATCGGAAGATACGGAAAAGTTTTTAAGTTTATACGGCCCGGTCCCTATAGGTTTTTGGTTAAAACTGCTTGTCATAAGATCTTTTTCATCTCTCAAAACATGCTCAGGCAAAATTCCCATCATCCAGGTTTCCAAAGCTTTAAAATAGGGTTTTTTATATACAACCTTGATTGTCAAATCATCAATCGCTTCCACACTCTCTACAAATCTGAATTCGCTTGCATAAGGGGTAAATACTTTGGGAGATATTATTGTTTTATAGGTAAAAACAACATCTTTTGCACTGAACTTCTCTCCGTCATGCCAGTAGACATTGTCTCTTAGTTTGAAAATAAGAGTTCTGTCGTTTTCGAAATAGAAACTCTTTGCAAGATCACCTGTAACATTGCCGTTTTTGTCATACTTTACAAGACCGTTGAAGATATGGCTTGCTATGGTACTGCTTGCACTGTCGGTAGCTAAAATGGGATTTATTCTGCTGGGACTTGCGGAAATTGAGAGATGAAGAGTCGAGGCAAAAATATATACTGTAACAGATAGGAAAAATATAAAGAGTCTCATAACACAAAGCCTTGAACGGGAATTAACAATTCATTGTCACTTAACAGCTTTTACAGGCTTTTTGGACCTTATCCAGGCATATATGCCCCCACCAAGATCTGCGGCTTTTTTATATCCTAATTTATCGGCAAGAAAGTTTCCGACCACTTTTGTTCTGCTGCCCGTTCTGCAGACAAGAACAAAAGGCATATCTTTTGAAGGAACGACTTTTGCAAACTCTTTCATAAATCTGTTCAAATCATAGCCGCCTCTTTCATCAAAAAACATAATAAGCCTGCTGCCGGGAATTATACCTGTGCTTTTCCACTCCTGAGGCGTTCTGATATCAATAATAGGAACCTTTTGTTTTTTGAGTTTTTCCACCTCTTCTACAGAGAGCGTTTTGACTCCCGCTGTTAGGAGAATAGGCAAAAGTGATAGTAAAAAGATTATATTTTTCATAAGGTTGCCTTTTTGATAGGTAGAAACATTTCGGGCATAAGCCCGAATGTATGGAAGAGTATTATCTTTTTGAGAACTGAGGACTTCTTCTCGCTTTGTGTTTTCCGTATTTCTTTCTTTCAACTACCCTCGCATCTCTTGTCAAAAGACCCTGAGGCTTCAAAATAGATCTGAAAGATTCGTCAAAAGCTGTAAGCGCTTTTGATATCCCGTGCTTAAGAGCGTCTGCCTGTGCAGAGTATCCGCCGCCGAATGTTGTTGCAACGATATCTACGCTTGACTCCTGCTTTGTAAGAGTCAACGGAAGTCTTACTCTTTTCTTTATAGCTTCATGGCCGCCTAGCCACTCATCCAAACTCATGCCATTAACAATGATTTTGCCGCTACCCGGCGTTAACCAAACTTTTGCTATTGCTGTTTTTCTTTTTCCCGTTGCATATACTTTAGCCATCTGTTATCCCTTTACCTGTGCTGTGTGCGGATGCTCGCTTCCAGCATAAACTTTCAATTTTTTAAGCATCTGTTTTCCGAGTTTTGTTTTCGGAAGCATACCCCGTGTAGCAAGTTTAAATAGTTTTTCCGGATTCTTTTTTAGAAGATCTTCGAGTTTTTCACTTTTAACACCGCCAAAATAACCAGTATGTCTATGATACTCTTTGTTTTCCAGCTTGCTTCCGGTAAACTTGGCTTTTGATGCATTTATAACAACAACAAAATCGCCACAGTCAACATGCGGTGTATAAGAAGGCTTATGTTTGCCTCTAAGTATCGTTGCGATCTTTGTTATGAGTCTACCGAATGTTTCTCCTTCGGCATCCAAAACAATCCAATCTCTTTTAACCTCTTCAGGTTTTACCATTTTAGTAAACTTCATGTGCCCAAACCTTTATAGCTTTTTGAGAATGTGATTTTAGAACAGTTTTTATTAAAACTAACTTAATTTAAGTACTTTTTAAAGTTTTCTTCTTTTGCCTATATCTTTTCTATTAATATTTCATCTCGTAAAAGATATACTATCACACCACAACATCTATTACCTGTTATAGAAGAAACAGCCGACACATACTCCGTGACCTGTTTTATATGGCTCTCTCTTTCATTATATGAGCTTTTGTAGTCTATAACGGTATATCCTTCACTGTTTTCAACAAGAAGGTCAATCTGCTTTGTTTCGCCATTAAATAGCAGCGGTTGTTCTTTTAAAATCTCACCCTTTATAAGATTCAAAAAATCACTATTTGATAGAAGCATAGTCACTCTTTTTTCTATCTCTTCGAAACTCTGGCTTGTCAAAAATCCGCCATATCTGTTAAATGCAGCTTCCATAGCGGTACCAAGAGTTTTTATATCGTTTAAATCAATCATTTCCAGTACGTAGTGAAGAGCCTGTCCAAATAGAACCGAACTGAAATCTTTGCTCTTTGTATCTTTGTCGCTCTTTTTATTCTGCGGGCCGTAATACTCTTTTTCATATTCAAATTTTTCATGCTCTTTTTTCTCCGCCGATTTTACTGAAACCTCAAGCCTACCTTTTTGTATCTCTTCAAGCCCCAATCTGTCAAAAACAGAATTTTTCTCTTTTTTCAAAACGATCAACGAATGTTTTGGCCTTGTAAAAGCGACATAGAGGGCATTTAGCTCATCTTCGGCCTTGAGTAGATTCTCTTTTTGAAGAGCTAAATTATATAGCTCATCCACATTCTCTCTTCCTCCCATATTTTTATAGACTCTTTTGAGTTCAATTTCATCATAATCGAATATTATCGGGTCCCCTCCGCCTCTTTTTATTCCAAACCTGTCCATAAGCAGAACATGCCCAAACTCGAGACCTTTGGATTTGTGCACCGTAAGCACTTTTATACCTTTAGCCGAAGAGGGAACAATGCTTTCATCTATGGTTTCCAGCGAGAACAGAAAATCTCCCAGAGTACTGTATGTTGTACTTATCTCCAGAAGTTTAAGCAGATTCTCGTCGCCGTCAAAAAGATTGAAATCGTTTAAAATCCTTTTTATAAGCAGAGGAAGCCTCTTTTTCAGTCTCTCATAACTTTCCATATCAAATGAGATATCTTCAAGTCCGAATGAGGCTTCAAAGTTTTTCAGGTAGATCTCCTCTTTGAAATATATATATTTCAAAAACTCCACAACTGCTCTGACTCTCTCTTCATGAAGCAGTCTCATACTGCTTTCGCTCAAAACCGAAACACCCGGCAACTCATTTTTGATCTTCTCTTCTACGGCAAGACAGTCATCATTTTTAAAACAGAGAATCGCTATATCGTTTTCGTCAACTCCGGCATCTAGAAGGGCTTTTATCTCTTTTGTCATATTTCTTAGCAAATCATCGCTCTGCTTAACTTTTACAAACCCCTCTTTTTTGCTCATCGCCTCCTGCCTGACAAATCCTATGCGTCCTTTGTCATATAGAGGTTTGAATATCTCATTTACAAACTCAACAATCAGGCGATCACTTCTGAAATTTTGTGCCATCGGAACTACCCGGACGCAGTAGCGCTTCGCTACATACCCAAAAAGCTCTTTAAAACCTCCTCTGAATCGATATATAGACTGCTTGACGTCACCAACGTAGAAGAATGTCCTGAAACCGCTTCGCCCCTCGCCTGACGCTATCTCTTCGACAATAGGCTCAAGCAGCCTGAACTGCAAAAGACTCGTATCCTGAAACTCATCTATAAGGAGGTGGTCTATTTTGGAATCGAGTCTGAAATAGAGAAAATCGTTCTCTATTTTTTCTCTGAGAAGAGTTTTTGAAAAATTGAGTATATCGCTGAAAACCACTCTGTTGTTTTTCGTTTTATATAGAAAATTGACCTCTTTGAAAAGTAGAAAAAGATCGAAAAGCTCAAGAAAAAAATCCGCCTCTTTCGCATCGAAATATCTTTTAAGATGCTTTTTTATCATCAAAAGATATTCATCCATCTCCTCTCTGTAACATTTGTTGAATGGACTTCTGCTGTATTTGAGACTCTCTTTTGCAATCCAACTTTTTTTCGCAATTTTTTCTATACTCTCTTCATTTAGCATATTCTTTAGCTTTACGCCTATCTCTTCACACTCAAAAACAGCCTCTTTCAATATGTTGAAATATCTCAGTACCTCTTTTTTGAAAAAAGAGATATCGCTTTTTTGAAACTCAAACGAAAAATCTTCGCCACTCTCATAAAGCAAAACAAACAGCGAGAAGATATCTTTGAGTCTCTTCTCTTCAAGCAGGGCAAGACGCAGAAGTGAGTCAATTTTTCCCTGTTTATAGGCATATTTTAAGAAAAGAAAAATTATCTCATCTCTATCCTCTGCCGAGGATATGGAAAAATCGGGAAGTAAAGAGGCATACGAAGAGAACTTTCTCAAAACTTTTGCAAAAAAACTGTCAATGGTTACAATTTTCAGATCTGCTTTTAAAAACTTTTTGTATATATATGGCTGCTTTTTGAGAATCTCCTCTTTTGCAATACCTGTATCTTCGCTGATTTTTTCCAGTTCTGCTGAATCTTTCAAATTTTTCAGCGTATACGCTATCCTCTCTCTCATCTCGTTTGCAGCTTTATTTGTAAAGGTGAGTGCCAGAATTCTGTCGGGTAACGCTCCTGAAAAAAGAAGCCCTATGTATCTTACAACAAGAGCAAAAGTCTTTCCCGTACCGGCACTTGCCTCGTATGCCAAAAGTTTTTCCATCAATCTCTTCCACAAACTATTTTATATGGGCAGTATCGGCAATTTTTGAAATCCTGTGTCATAGAAAAATCGACCTCGCCTTTTTCAAGACTTTTCAAAGTCTCCTTAAGCAGACCCATTTTCTCTCCAAAAAACTTCTCCTCTTTCAACTTCCCGTCTTTCAGGTCATAATAACAGACTTTTTCTATCTCTCCGTAACCTAAAGAGAGTAGATAATAAAACTCAAGTTGAAAATCGACAACTTTTTCTTCTTCATATTTTGCCGGCAATTTTATATTTCCGCTTTTATAGTCTATTACATAAAACCTGCCGCTTTTGCTATCTATTCGGTCTATTTTGCCTTCCAGAACAAATCCTTCAAAAGAAGCGGTCAGATATTGTTCCGTTTTAAATACTCTGTACCCCGCCTCAAATCTTTTGATTTCATTTTCACAAAACGGTTCGATTTTTTTTGTCCAGATATCTGTCAAAAATCGCATGTA
The DNA here is from genome assembly GCF_015100395.1 of Nitrosophilus alvini. NCBI lineage: Bacteria > Pseudomonadati > Campylobacterota > Epsilonproteobacteria > Nautiliales > Nitratiruptoraceae > Nitrosophilus > Nitrosophilus alvini. The sequence continues at coordinate 1,642,905 of NZ_AP022847.1, forward strand.
CATATTTGATTTGTCCGTTAGTTTTTTCATCTCAGTTTCAAACTCTTTTTTGAGTTCGGCTACACTGAAATATGCATCTTTTTTCCTGTAAACATTTTTGAGTGCTTCATGAAGAATATTGCCCACTTCATTTTCAGCGACTGCTTTTGTAGGCATTTCAGCACTTTTAAGATTTTTGATATATTTATAGTAAAACCTTCTTTTGCACTCCAGCAGGTCTTTTAGTTTCGTAGCGGAAATTTTCTCTTTTTTGAAATCGTAATAGAGTTTTATCTCTTTGTTGGTTCTCTTTTTGGGGGTATTGACAGAAAAAAGTGTTCCTGCAATCTCTTTTTCAGCATAACTCTTTTTTTCAAAAAAGCCGAACTCCTCTATAAGCCTGGAAGGAGAATCAATATCGTTTTTCACATAACAGACCGCACATTTTTTGGCTTTTCTAAAAAGTTCGTAGTAGTAATATTTCTGAAGATTTTCTCTATCATTTCGGGTTGGAAGATTTGCCGATCTTCTGACTTTCGAATCCAAAAATATATCTTTTTCGCTCGGCTTTGGCACAATCCCTTCATTGAAATCCGGGATAATCACCCCTTCAAAGCTGCATCCTCTGCTCTCAAGAAGCCCCATTACTGTTATCTTTCCCCCCTGTACATCGTCAATCGACCTCTTTTGCAGTCTATTTAGAAAAATCCTAAGTTTTTTTGCGAAAGTATACTCTTTCATCACACCAAACAGTATTTTGAACTTCTCTATCTCATCTTCAAAAATTTCCCTCTCTTCCGCTTCGCTTTCAACCGCAGCTTCGACAACTTTTCTAAATTCATCAAAACCTGTACGTTTAGATGATATTTGCAGAAAATTTTCTGCAATTTCGGATAGAGACTCTTTTTCTATTTCAGTTTGGTTTTTTATAGACTCCCTATCGTTTATATACTCCAAAAGAAGAGTGAGCTTTTTATATGTAGATGTGGAGGAGTAGTCAAATCCCATTGCAAAATTGAGGTTGCGGGGCAGATCAAACAGATAGAGATACTCTTTGAAATTTTCGTCCGGCAAAATTACAGCAATATCTTCAGGCTTAATGCCGCTTTTCACAAAATCGTATATTTTTTTCTTTACAAATCCCGTCTGGGAGATTCTGTTTTTAAAAGATACAGCCTCTGCCGGCTTGGGCAAATTGAGTGCTTTTTTTTCCAATATCTCTTTGTTTGTCAAATCAAGGCTGTAGGAAAAGCCGACTTCAAGAGTTCCAAAGCCCAGTTTTTCCAACTTTTGGCTCATTTTCTCATTGAAGCCGTTAGCCGTATAATTTATAAAGAAGTCTCTCTCTTTTGAAATAGAATCAAACAGTTCAAGTTCAAAATTGGTAGCAAAACCTTCAAGATACAACTTTACATACTCTATCTGACCGATAAAATTTCTGTTCAACCTGTAAAGGGAGGGAATCTGAAATCTGTCAAAAAAAGAGTATTCTTCAAGAAGCTTTTCGTATCTTCTTTTAAGTTCCTGAAGGATATCAAGATGCTCGCTGTACTCTGCATATATATCGGTTATATAAAGTGAAGATATATCGACCTTTTCAACTGAAAGCTCTTCAAAAAATCTGAAAAAAAAATCGCTGTTTTTAAGAAATTTGAAAAAATCACGCTCTATTTTAAGTTTTTTGAAGTCATCAAAATCTGCAGCCCGCCCCAGCAGTATAACTCTCGTATCTTCGTCAACCGCCTTTTTTCCGGGAACGATAACGGATCTTTTTATAAACTCATCTATCGTTACCATTTTGGGCAAAAAAACATTCCCTTTTGCCTGAAGCCTTGCACGTTCCTGCCTGATAGCTCTAACTGTAGGGAAAATAAGCATCCATGCCCTTTGGGTAGCTTTTAAAAAGTGTACCGCTATTCTTTGGGGATATCCAGAGTTGAGAGTTTATATGTTTTGAAACCTTCCACATCAGGCAGCTTCACTTTCGCAATAATATTCCATCTGCCTTCCAAATCCAGATCAACCTCTGCTACATATCTGTCGCCAATATATTTCGCGTCAATTTTTTTGTCATATTTTACAGTCTCGGGCCGTGTTACAAGAAGACTGACTTTAGCATTTTCAACAATATTTCCGGATTTATCAAAAAGTTTGAAAACTATCCGGTTTTTACCAAGTTCAAGTTTTTCGTTCTCTATAGCCAATTTATAATTTTTATCAAAAATCTGCTGCTTTTTTAAAATATCGTTAATATTATCATCAACTGTATGGTAGTTCAACATATAACTGTTGTCCATTTCCACAGGATTGTCAATTGCAGCTTTTATTGTCCAGCCCACAAGCCCTGCCGAAAAAAGAACAAGACCTATTATAAAGTGCGGCCAGTAGTTTTTGCTTTTTTCTGTCATTTTTTTGCAAATCTCCCATATAGATATCTTATCAAAATCAGAATGATCGTACCATAGAAAAAGAGCTTCAGTACATCATATACATATCTGTTGTCACTACCTACGGATGAGGCCAGTTCAACGCCATAAGATGATGATACCTGGTCTACAATATCTGCATATCCGTTCAGCAATGCAGCCTGAACATTGGCTTTACCGCCCTTTTCCTGGGTAAGGAGAGGCAAAATCGAACCTTTCCAAGGTAGTGGACTGAGCACTGTCTCTTTGTCAAATCTACTTTTCACATCATCTGAACTAATAATATCTATTTTTTTATCATTTAAAGCAATGGTTAACAATATAAAAGGCGGCTTTAAACTTTTGCTAACATTTTCTTCATACTCTTTAAAATTGGTGCCGCTTATGTGGTTAACTGCTACAATATAGACAGAAACGCCGGTTTTTTCCTGAAGCTCTTTTCCCATCTCATCTATTTTCATGACAGTTTTTTCGGGCAGTATATTGTCATTTTTCAGAATGAAATCGGAAGCGTTGAGAAAGCCGGTTAGAAGAAAAAAAAGAAAGGGAGCCAAAAGAGCTCCTTTCTTAAATTTAAAACTTTTTGACATTTAACCTACATACGCATGAAAAGGTGTAAGAACTGCCCATAATGTTATAAGAGCAGAAATCAGCAGCATAACTCCGATTATCGCTTCAAACTTATCAACCATAACGGCCTCCTTTTGAATAGTTGTATTTTAACATATTTCAAGAATATCTATTTTGTACCCTTCATTTTCTTTTCAACAATGTCCCACCTGGGGTAGACAAAGACAGTTTTTCTGGTGACGGATATTTTCGGGTCGTCAACAGCATACGCTCTGATGGTAATAGGAATAGGCGTATCTTTTCTGCTCTCTTTTACCAGAGGTTTTCTGGCATAGAGTATAACTATCTTTTTAACCTTTTTACCCGCTATCAGATTGAAAGGCTTTTTGGGTCTTTTTATAGCTATATCTTTATTGTCCGCTATCTCGAAATAGTACCTGTGGTCTTTTGTATCTGTATTCTGAAACAAAAATACATATGAGTTCTCCACTCTTCCGTCCGCTGTTATTTTGTACAGCTGGCTCGTTCTGTTTATGTTAAGGAGCATACTCTCTTTTTTTGTCCCCATCCAGAAGAGTGCTATTAGAACTATGGTAAGAGCCACAAGGTATGCTATCACTCTGAATCTGAATACTCTTGTCTTTCCTCCGCTCTCAAGAGCGTGGTAGCTTGTCCATCTGATAAGGCTCTCTTTTCCCAGTGCCCCCATCACTTTGGTACATGCGTCTGCGCACTCGAGGCAGTTGATGCACTCAAGCTGCATACCCTTTTTTATATCTATATGGGTAGGACATACTCGCACACAGCTGTCACAGTATGTACACTCTGCCTCCGGGTCTTGTTCCAGAAGCTCTTTTCTGTTTTTTACTCTTTTGACTATCTGGTGTGTCTGGGGATCCTCTTCATATATCTTACCGCCTCTTTTATAGTCGTATACAGTCTGGAAGGTATCATCATCGTACATTACCGACTGTACTCTTGCGTATGGGCAGATATAGATACAGAAATTCTCCTTTATAAACACGATATCTGCTATTAAAAAAAGTGCCGTACTTATCCAAAAACCCATAAGTATCGGATGATCGCCCGGGTTCTGGATATATTGGAAAAACTCCTCGGGCGGTATGAAATACCATAGAAAATCCGCCGCCGCTACAAATGCAAGAACGGACCACAGAAGTATAGCTATCAGTTTTTTTGCCTGATTTGAAGGTTTACTCATATCAGGCTCTATCTGTTTATTATCTATTCTTTTTCTCAGTCTAAGCAGTTTAGTCTCGAACAGATCTCTGTATATAACCCGAAATATAGTCTGCGGACATGCCCATCCGCACCACACTCTTCCCCCCAGTGTGGTTAGAAAAAATATCCCCAAAAACAGCAGCAGAAGCACGAATGGCATAAGGTACAGCTCCTGCATATCGAATCTGACGAAAAACAGATGCAGTTGCTTCTGATCGAAATTCAGCAAAAAGAAATGGTTGCCACCTATCTTTATAAATGGCAATACTAGTGCTATTATCGTTATAGCCCCGTAAAACAAATATCTCTTGTATCTGTATGGCACCCACCCTCTTAGGTAGTCGCTGGTTTTCATCTTTTTTGCATCTGCTGCTGTCTGGGTCATTTAAATTTACTTCTCTACAAACTGATATTTGTGTTTAGTATCACCGCCTACCGGTTTACCGTAAATAACAACATGTTTTTCATTTTCGAGATCCGGACCGTACATTTTTATACTCATCGGATCTTTTATCTCATATGCCTGCTGCGCGGTAGCATTTTGTGTTTGCAATGCAAGCGTAGACAAAAATGCCAATATGGAAAGAAGCAGTACAACTGCGATTAACATTCCGCCTATGCCGTGAAGTCCAAATACGTTTCTATTGGTGTTTTCCATTTTATCTCCTTTACTCGCCAAGTGATAGGATATATATGCCTACCGCTTTTTCCTGTACCGGAGTCAATCTTCCTTTAAAAGAAGGCATAGTACCGATATGTCCGCCTATTTTACCTCTTTTAAGAACTTCCGAAACAAAAGCATGTGTACCATATTGAGTTAGGTCAGGAGCCATTCCTCCCATTCCTTTCCCATCTGGGCCGTGACAACTTGCACAGTATGTTGCAAATACCTCGGCGCCTTTCCCTTCACCTTTAAGTCCGCTTGCAACATATTCCGCAACTGCATCTATCTCAGCATCATCTTGAACAAGTCCCCCCGGCATCTCTCCCATAGGAAAGCCAAGACCTTTGGAGCCGTTTTTAATAGTATCTATTACACCTTGCTTATGTCCCCACTTTGTCAAGTCTCCTGCTTTTCCTTCGATCCCGGTGGCATCTATACCGTGGCATGGTGAACACTGTACAAGAAAAACGCCTTCACCCATACCCATCAGATCTTCCTGAGTCGGATTGGCCCATTTGCTTTCAAATCTTGCCGTATGTGCCGCAACCTCTTCGTTATACTCTCCTATCTGTGAATATGCATTTAAAGGATATCCCACAAACCAATACCAGAATCCCCAGATAATAGTTCCCATAAATGCAAGAGACCAGCCTATAGGAGAGTTGTTTTTGTATTCGCCTATTCCATCCCAGTTTTCATCTTTCAGTTTACCTTCAGATTTTCCCTCTTTTATATCTTTAAAGTACTTGCCGACTACCCCGACCGTGAGTATCAGGATAACAGCAGCACCAAGCAATGCTAAGGCGTTGACGTTATCACTTAGCCAGTTCATTTACTGCTCCTTTTTATCATTTGCTTTTTCATCGCTTTTGATCTCCTCGACAGGAGGAGATCCAGGCTCATCATCAAGTGCGATTTTTCCATATTTTTCATAATCTCTTAGACCCTTCTTTTCACTTCTGTACAGATGCACTATATATCCGTACAAAACTAGAGTCAAAAACACTACAAAGAAAAAATAGGCATAAGCCTGTATCTCTCTTAAGTCCATCTTTTTATTTCAACCTGTTCAGATATGCAATAAGAGCGACAATCTCTTTTATCTGACCGTTTTTGAATGCATCTTTTACATCCTGGTTTTTCATCTGTGCTACTATCTCTGCCGCCTGTTTTTTTGCATTCTCAACCGCTTCTTCATAACTGCCGAGCGGTACATCGATTTTTCCGTCGCCGTCAATATCTGTATCATAAGGAACATTGAACACCTTTTTGACTGTCAATGCCTCAGCATATGCCGTTTCTATATCAGTATCGTTTTTAAACATATGCTTATATGCAGGCATAATAGAACCGGGAACAACAGAAGTGGGATCCCACATATGGTTTTCATGCCAGTCCGTCGTTCTGTAGTTTCCTACCCTGTGAAGATCGGGACCAGTTCTTTTAGAACCCCAAAGGAAAGGTCTGTCATATGCATACTCTCCACTGAGACTGTACATTCCGTATCTATCCGTTTCAGATTTAAAAGGTCTGATAAGCTGCGAATGACACGCATTACAACTATCTTTTATATAAACCTGCCTTCCTGCAAGCTCAAGTACCGTATATGGCTTCGTTCCCACTAAAGGTCTTGACTGCTGTGCAAAATCAGGCAATATCTCGATAAGTCCCGCAAAAGCGATTACTACAAATACACCAACCGCAAAGAAAAAGGGATTTCTTTCTAACCATCCAAACATTCATACCTCCTTATGCTGCCATCGGTGAAGCAAATTGAGGTTCTTTCTCAATCGCTTTTGACGCCGTCATAGTTTTATAGAAATTATAAGCCCACATAAACAGACCAATAAAGTACATCAAACCGCCTATTGCTCTTAATGTATAGTATGGATGAAGAACTGTAACAGTATCTATGAAAGAGTAGGCAAGGTTACCATACTGGTCAACAGCTCTCCACATCATACCCTGTGTAATACCTGCAATCCACATGCTTGAGAAGTATAGAACTATACCGGTTGTCTGCAGCCAGAACTGCATCTCAAGAAGTTTTTTGCTGTAAATCTCTCTTTTGTAAAATCTCGGAGCCATATGCATTAGGGCAGCAATTATCATAAATCCTACCCATCCGAGCGTTCCGTCATGAACGTGTCCTGGAATCCAATCGGTAAAGTGTGCAAGTGCGTTAACAGATTTGATTGACTGAATCGGCCCTTCAAGAGTACTCAACATATAGAACGTTGAAGCAAGAACCATAAATTTGATTAAAGGATTCTCTTTAAGCTGATTCCACTCACCTTTCATGGTAAGAAGCATGTTAAGAGCACTTCCCCAGGACGGAAGAATCAACACAACAGAGAAAATAGAACCCATTGTCTGCATCCAGTCCGGAACTGTAGAGTAGATAAGGTGGTGTCCGCCTGCCCAAAGATATACAAACATCAATCCCCAGAAGGAAAGAAGCGACAGTTTATAAGAATATACAGGCTGTCCTGACTCTTTAGGTAGGAAATAATAGATCATAGCGATTATCGGAGTCGTGAAAACAAACGCAACTGCATTGTGTCCGAACCACCACTGAACCATCGCATCATTTGTTCCTGCGTACCATGAAACGGAGTGCAACCAGCTTCCGTATCCTGTAACAAGTCTTGTAGGTACTTCCATATTATTGAAAAGATATAGCATCGCAACTGCAAGAAATGCTGCTATATAATACCAAAGAGAGATATAGAGAGTCTTTTCTCTTCTTATTCCTATAAGTCCAAATATACTTACACCCCAAAGAACCCACAGTACAACGACCAGAATATCGAGTGGCCATTCAAACTGTGCATACTCTTTTGATGTTGTTACTCTGAAAAGTAGAGATACAACAGCCAAAAGAGCAGTAATAAAATAGATCCAGAAATGGACTTTTCCAATAGTCATAAGAAACTTGGACTCTGCCATTGATACTTTAAGGACCCTCTGTCCTACATAATACCATGTGGCAAATATACCGCTGACTGTAAATCCGTATGCCACAACATTTGTGTGGATTGGTCTCAGTCTGCTAAAAAGACTGTATTCTCCGAAAATATAGTTAAGTTCGGGAAAAGCCAACTGGAAGGCGATCAGAACGCCAACGCCCATACCCAGAATTCCGAACAAAATGGTCAGATAGCTAAACCATTTTGCAACAGTATAATCATACTCAACTGCAGGATTGTGTTGCATGCAGCTCCTCCTTAATTTTGGTCACAATTTTGTCACTACAATTTAGAATTATAGTAGAGTTTATATATCATAAAGCTTAAATACATAAGAAACTATCTATCAGTTTTATATAAGACAATATTAAGGAAAACTGCAAAACAACGAATTGTAGGTTATTGTTATTTTATTTATTATCTATAATTATAAAAAAGCTTGGGGCTTATGTCTGAGAGTTAAATAACTATAAAAGTTTGATATTAATTAAAGCAGGGTTACTGTTTATACTATTTCACTCTTTTATCTTATATCCGATTCCCGGGAAGTTTTTTATCAATGTTTTGGAACTTTTTTGTCTCACTCTCTTAACCAGTGCTCTAAGAGCAGCTTCAGTAAAAATATCATCCTGCCATACAGTTGAACGTATCTCTTCGATCGTAACAACTCTTCCAAGATTTTTTGCAAGAAGTTCAACAAAGAGGAGTTCTTTTTTTGTAAGTATTATAGGCTCTTTTTTTGAATTTAAGAGTTCTCTTTTTTTCATATCAAAAACAAATCCCTCACCCAGGTTCACAAAAATATTTTCTTTATATAGTCCTTCTGCAATTTCACATAAAACATCAAGCAACTTCTCCGGTGTAAAAGGTTTTACGAGATATTTATTTACACCTACATCAATCGCTTTGAAAAGCCTCTCTTTTTCGCTATATGCCGTTAACAAAAGAACAGGGGTGTTTTTTGATATCTGTTTGATCTCTTTTGCAAATTCAAGACCGTTGGTACCTGGCATTTCGATATCTGTTACTACTATATCAGGTTTTTTCGACATAAAAATTTCCATTCCTTCCTGTGCATCGGAAGCGGTATAAAAATTTTTAAAGTCACCGGAGAGAACATCTTTTAAAAGCTCTCTAATATTTTTTTCATCCTCCACATATAATAGAGATAACTCTTTAAGCAGTTTTTTGCAATTTTCCATCTTTCTCATACTCCAAAGGTAGTTTAATTATAAATTCTGCACCATCATCATGATTTCTGGCTTCAAGAGTACCGTTCATACTCTGTTCAATAATCATTTTTGACATATAAAGGCCTATGCCGGTTCCTTGTTTACTATGTTTGGTAGTAAAATATGGTTCAAAAATTTTATCAATAATCTTTTTATCAATCCCTCCTCCGTTATCTTTTATAAAAATTTCAACAAAATCTTTTTTCCCGTTGCCTGTCTGCTCACTCTTGGTTTTCACACTTATTTCTATCTTTTTGTTTTCAGGATTTTTCTGATTTAATACATCTTTCGCATTATTTATTATATTGACAATTACCTGAGAAAATTCATTGGAATATCCCTCTATGGAGATATTTTTCTCTATATCCATTTTTATCTCGATTCCACTTTTTTCAAGACTTCCTTCAACTATTGTCAAAGAGTCTTTTATAACCTTTTCTATATTGAAACTCTCTTTCTTCTTGTTGGGTTTGAAAAAATTCTGAAAATCACTTATAGTTTGGGACATTCTTTCTATGATAGAGTTGCTTTTTTCATACAGAGTCTGCATCATTTTCTTATCTAATGTATTCTCATCATGTCGCTTTTTTATGTTATATAGTAAAATTCCAAGCTCCATAAGCGGCTGTCTCCACTGATGAGCTATATTTCCTATCATTTCGCCCAAAGAAGCAAGACGCGCCTGCTGAAACATCAGTTTGTCTTTCTGTCTGTTTTTCTCAACCTCTTTGATTACTCTTTTTTCAAGAGTAAGATTGAGTTCTCTTAGTTTTCTTGTCTGCTCCTCGACTCTTCTTTCAAGTTCGCGATTGAGTTTTTCCAGGTCCTCTTCTTTTCTTTTCAACCTCTCCTGAAGTTTGACCGATTCGGTTACATCATATCTTATTGCTACAAATTCTACAATTTTGCCGTTTGAATCCACTATCGGCACTACAGTTGTATTCACATAAAAAGTACTTCCGTCTTTTGCTCTGTTTTTAACTGTGCCTTTCCAGATTTTTTTTGAAAGAATTGTATTCCAGAATTTTTCATACACCTCTTTCGGAATATCAGGATGTCTTACGATATTGTGATTTTTGCCTATTAACTCTTCTCTTGAATATCCCGATATTTTGCAAAATTCGTCATTTACATAGGTAATTATGCCATTGATATCCGTTTTTGAAACTATATTGCTACTGTCTATAGCCTGTTTATATTGATGCAGCAGAAAAGTGTTATAGCTTCTGGCTTTTTCCAGAAAAATTTTTGTTTCCGTCTCTTCAAGAATCTCATGAAGTTTTTTTATATCGACGGGTTTCAACAGATATCTGTCAACTTTCGCCTCAATAGCCTCAAGAAGACAGTCCGTACTTTTATTGCCAAAAAGTATAATCGGAACATGTTTATTTATTTTTCTAATCTCTTTTGCCATAGATATGCCGTCCATTTCGGGCATCTTTGTATCGCTGATTACGATATCCGGTTCTGTTTTTTCAAAAATTTCCAATCCCTCTTTTCCGTTTGATGCTACATGAATTTTTGGAAAATAGAAGTTCAGAACAGGTAGCATCTTTTTTTGTTCCAATACCGAGTCTTCTACATAAAGCAGAGTAAATTTTCTAAGCGGTCTGCGCGTAAGTTTTATCTTTTTCATTTTCAGTGACATGTATGAATAGATGCGTTTGGATCAAAAATGAACCAATATCCTTTATATATTATATAAAATCCATATAAGATTATAACAACGGAAGCTAATCTAATCATTAAATTTCTAAAATTGCTGCTTTTCAAAAATCCTGCAATTGTACCAAGCCCGAAAAGAACGGGAATAGTGGAGAGTCCGAAAATTGTCATAACTATCGCACCCCAAAAAGGCGAACCTGTAGCGGCTGCAGAGGCTGCAAAGAAATAGACAAGTCCGCAGGGAAGAAATCCGTTGAGCATACCAAGAAAAAAGAAACTTGGAAGCGTTTTTGAATGTATCAGTTTTGAAAACAGTTTTTTAAAAAAGGTATATTTTGTAAGAGAGACCTCTATAGAAGTCAAAAATTTAAGATTCCCTGTCAATGAGATACCCATCAAAACCATAAAAAGACCGATTGCCAGATAGAGTGCACCCTGTGTTTTGGCAGAAATCAGCAGAATACTTCCCAAAAATCCAAATACTGCACCTATAATAGCATAAGAAAAAGTTCTTCCGGTATTGTAAATCAGATGTGCCAGAAGAGAGTTCAGTTTTCCTTTGGACGGATCTACTTTCGCTGTCGTATACGCTATGACAAATCCCCCGCACATCCCTATGCAGTGCCCAAGACTACCCAAAAAAGCAACAGTGACTATACTCAAAAAATCAATAGTCTCTATAAAGAATCCTTTTTTAAAAGTTTGAAGTCAAAAGAGAAGGCTAAAATCTACCCTCTCCCTTACTTCATCCCATAAAGGAAATTATATCAAAATCTGTAGTTTAAATTTGCATATATGTATCTTCCCGGTTCATTTATAAGCAGAGGTGCAGTATCTCCTACAAGAGCTCTCCCAACATATGTATTGTTTGCCGCATAAGTTTTATCGAAAAGATTATCGATACCAGCATTTACCCTGAGTGAGTCGGTTATCTCTTTGCCCGCTTTGAGATTTACTACTCCCCAACCGCCGACAGCCTGTTCTCCGTTATCTTCATCATAACTGCTGTAACCTTTCTGTGCAACCCCTTCGATACTTCCAAACCAGTCGCCATTATCGTATGTAATAGCAACTCTTCCTCTAAGAGGAGGGATTTGGGCCATATCCTCATCAGTCTGTGTAGCACTTGGTTGTGTATCTTTTTTACCTCTTTGGTATGCAATAGAACCTTCAAGCGAAATCTCATCTGTAAGAAGTGCAAATGCGGAGATATCTCCTCCATATATATGGGCATCTATATTTGCCCAAGTAAGTGTGTTTCCTTTTTTGTACGCGTATATATAGTCTTTCAGATCGCTGTAAAAAAGAGTTCCTCTAAATTTTACATCAGCAATTTTTGTTTCGAATCCAAGATCTACTTCTCTGTTTTTCGTCTCTTTGAGATCAGGATTTCCTTGTCTCATCCACATCCCACTCATATACATTATCGCATATAGCTCCTGTGCATCCGGCACCCTGATACCCTGTCCGAAGCCTATAAATACGGAACTATCTTTCGAATAGTTATATTTGGCAACCAGATTTGCGCTGAAATTATTGTATGTCTTGCTAGTTTTACCTGCAAAATAGTTTTGTATATCCGCTATTGATACGATAGTAGGATCATCAAGATTGTTTGCATCGATATCTGTTTTATCGTATCTTGCGCCTACTTTGATAGTATAGTTTCCGATATTTTTGACCGCTTTTGCAAAAAGGGCTCTGTTTTTAGTATCAACGTCGGGAATTCTTACCTGTACAGGATTTTCGGCTGGTTCGCGCAGATACATACCGTTCCAGTTTCTAAGAGATGTATCCACTCCCACTTTCCATTTCACACCGGAAGCAGCAAAAGAGTTTTCGATTTTCGTACCCTTTATAGTACTTCTAACCCTGTGAGTTCCATATTTCATAGGATTTGATGAGGCATTTCTAAATTCGGTTCCCATATCGTGTCTTACATGAGAATAGTAAGCTTTCACAGCAAGTTTGTCAGAATATTCTGAAAGATTTTTTATTACATACTCTCCGTTCGCCATTACAGTTTCGTCAAGTTGCGCATCCATCTTGAAAGCGGGATACAAAACATCGGTTGCTTTGTCTTTGTAAACACTCAGTTTCGCCTCCTGATTGTCTGCTACTGAAATATTGGCTTTGGTCCATAATATATCTCTTTTATACGCTTTTTTATCTTTATATTCAGGTTTATAGGCATCATCTGCCGTCGCACCCAAAGCTTCAATATTCTGTTGGGCAAGAGTTTTGCCGTCGCCGTCTTTGTACTGATCACTGGACTCACGGGAGTAACCCATCAGTATTTTTATTTTGTCGTCTCCAGCATTTCCGGTAACAGATATTTTTTTATAGTCAAAACTTCCTGCGGTCAAAGAGAGCTCCCCTTCAAGACCTTTTTTGGGATCTTTAGTCTTGACATCGATCACTCCTCCCATACTTCCAAAGTTCTCAACATCAAAAGGTCCCTCTTTTACAACAACCGTATCTATCTGGGAAGCGGATATGTGCATAGAAGGAGGATCCATTCTGTTGGGACATCCACCGTAGATTTTGGCTCCGTCAATCAAAACATTTATATCATCTCTTTTGAAACCTCTAAGAAGCAGATCGTTTCCTATCGCACTGGCTCTTACAAGATTTATTTCCGGAAGCGATTGAGATAGTATTTCAGCCAGGTCCTGCTGTCTTGTAAACTCTATCTCAACTGCACTTACCTCTTTTTCAACACTCCTTTCGGCTTCGCTTTCTATTATCACCTTTTCTACTGTAACGCTTTGGGCAAAAAGTGCGGAACCAAGAACTAGTGACAGTACGATTTTATTTCTCATGATAGCTCCTGAAATTTTTTCTTTATTATTGCAAAAGAAAGTTAAATATGTTTTAAATTAAATATTATTTTAATCACAATTTAATAATAAATCTCCTGCTTTTTAAACGGCAAAACTACAAATTTTGTATAGTTTCACAGTAGTTATAAATAAAAAAGTGTTGAGAAAAAATCTCAACACTTCAAAAAGGAGTGAGGAATGCAGTTGCAGTCGGGTATGATTACAAATACTATTTTAATACAAGTGTGTTAATTTAGTATTAAATAAATAGAACTATTTTTTACATCTTAAAAGTTCGATAGATTTTATCTTCTCTACCCTCTTTTCAAGCTCTTCTAGCTCTTTTAAATTTTTATCGCATCTCTTTTGAAGCTCAATTTTTTTTTCTTTGAGAAACTCAAGCTGTTTTTCTATCGTATCCAGACCTATGGCACACTGTTTTGCAGCCTCTTCTTCTTTTTCAATAACCCATTCGGTCAGTTTTTTGATAAATTCCATCAGATACTCCTATTCTTTTTACACTCCACTACAGCCTTAGCAAACTCTTCGAACACATATGCACTTTCATGAGGACCTGGACTGGCTTCAGGATGATGTTGTACCGAAAAAATCGGAGAATTTTTATATTTTAGTCCTTCTATAGTATTGTCAAAAAGATTCATATGTGTAACTTCTGCAACCTCTTTTATATTTTCAGGAACATTATAGTTGTGATTTTGAGCTGTTATCTCCACTCTACCCGTTTTGACATTTTTAACAGGATGGTTTCCTCCGTGATGACCGAATTTGAGTTTGAAAGTAGGATATCCGTGCGAAATGGAAAGGAGCTGATGTCCAAGGCATATGGCAAACATAGGTATTTTTGCATCAATAAGTTTTTTTATCTCTTTATGCTCATCTTTAAGAAGAAGCGGATCGCCCGGTCCGTTAGATAAAAAAACTCCGTCAATTTCACCTTTTTCGTATTTTTCTATCAAGTCCTCTGCTTTAAAGTTATGAGGAACTACTTCTACTTCGAGACCTGCTTGGGTTAAATTATTGAGTATATTTCTTTTTACCCCGAAATCTATAGCGATGATTTTAGCCTTCGGTTTCGGAGGCGCTTTATAACAGAACTCTTTTGCATCATATGTTGCACTTTTATGCAGATAGCTTTTCTTTGTACTTACCTCTTTGATATAGTTTATCTCTTCAATTCTCGGGCTTTGGCTTAGTATCTTTTTCAGCTCACCCGCATCCGATATTTCGGTTGAAGCTATCATCATCATAGAGCCTTCTTCTCTGAGAACCTTTGTCAAAAATCTGGTATCTATATCTGTTATTCCCATAATATCAAATCTTTTCAAAAAATCTTCAAGTGAACTCTGGGCTCTGAAATTGGAGTATCTTTTCTGATAGTTTCTTACGATTATTCCTTTTGCATATGCCCCGGCACTCTCCATATCATCAGCATTGGTTCCCACATTTCCGATTTCTGGCATCGTAAAAGTTATAAACTGGCCGGCATAGCTCGGATCACTCACAATCTCCTGATAGCCTGTCATTGACGTATTAAATACAATTTCGCCGGTTCTCGTTCCCTCTGCTCCAAAACTTCTGGCTTCCAAAAATATCCCGTTTTCAAGATATACCCATACTTTTTTCATATAATCTCCCAATTTTCCCATCTTTCAAAAGCGTCAATCACCATATATTAACCAAAATTCTACAGCATACCTCTTCTTTTCAGTTCATCTTCATACATTTTTTGAAAAACCATCTCAAACTCTTCAGAACCGGGTATCAGCTTTCTTTTATAATGCGATATCTTTTCCAGAACAGCCTCTTCTATATCCTCATATGTCCCTATATAATCCATTATCGCATTAAAAATGATATTTTTTACTTTATTTTCCGGTACATCATACCTTATAAGGTCGTCTTCATATAGTCTGTCCAGTATTTTATGGGCAAGATCATTGTATCTGTCCTCAAAATCAAGTATCACACCATATTCCGGTGCCAGTTTTTTCTTTATCATCCAGAAAAGCTGTTTCGGATCCGCAAGCATAAACTCTATCTCTTCTTCATTTTCTTCTATAATCTCTTTGACTCTCTCTTCTAAAGCAGCCTCTTTTTTAAGATCATCCTCAAGAAGTTCTTTGGCCGCTTCAGCTACAGGCTCAATGCCTTTTGTCATTGTTACAAATCCGCTTTTTGCAAGGTCTATCGCTATCTTATTCGCTACATACGGCGCATGAGGCAATCTAAGTCTCATATTTTCTCCTGATTTGAGGTAGGAAGTCAGAGTTTTTCAGACTCCGGCTCTCCTGTTTACATAATAATCGTATCTTCTCTGTCCGGACTGGTAGACACCATTCCTACTTTTGTTTTTGTCAAATCTTCAATAACTTTAATATATCTTTTGGCACTTTCGGGAAGCTCTTCAAACTTTCGTATGCCTTCCACACTCTTCCACCCTTCAAACTCTTCATATACAGGGGTTACGTTTTCAAGGTCAAAAGGTACATAATCTATCTTTTCTCCTTTATATTCGTAGGCAACACATATTTTTATTTTATCAAATCCGTCAAGTACATCCAGCTTCATAATAGAAAGCTCGTCGCATCCGTTGAGTCTGCAGGCGTATCTTGCGGCAACAGCATCAAACCATCCGCACCTTCTCGGCCTGCCTGTGGTTGTACCGTACTCATGTCCCTGGTCTCTGAGTTTCTGACCCTCGTCTGTAAAATCTTCCGTTGGAAAAGGACCGTTCCCGACTCTTGTGCAGTACGCTTTGGCTATGCCGGTAACTTTGGCAATATCCCTGGGAGAGAGTCCAAGTCCCGTACACGCTCCGGCAGCAATTGTATTCGAGCTTGTAACATAAGGGTAGGTGCCGTGGTCGATATCTAGCATGGTACCCTGTGCACCTTCAAGCAAAATTCTTTTGTTGTTCTCTATCGCTTCCCATATATATTCCGTAGTATCCGCCAAATAAGGAGCAAGTTTCTCCTTATACTCGCAAAGTTCGTTTTTCAGTTCATCTATATCAGGCAGCTTTATCTCCAATACATCAAATATCGCTCTGTTGGAATCAAAATATGAAACAATCTTTTCCAGTAGTGTATCTACATCTTTGAGTTCTCCCAGTCTGTGACCGACTCTGCTTATTTTGTCACTGTATGCCGGTCCGATGCCTCTGCCTGTTGTACCGATAGCGTTTTTCCCTCTTAGTTTCTCTTTTGCCTTATCAATTAGTTCATGATATTTTAAAATCATGTGGGCCTTGTCACTCACATAGAGTCTTCCCTCAAGAGAATCAAACTGTTTCATCTCTTTAAGGAGTGCCTCGGGACTGACAACCACCCCGTTTCCTATAATATTTACAGCATCAGGGTTCAAAATACCGGAAGGAATAAGATGTAGTGCTATCTTTTTACCTTCCACCACTATCGTATGGCCGGCATTGTGCCCTCCCTGGTATCTGCAGACAATATCATACTTTTGTGCCAAAAGGTCTACAATTTTTCCTTTTCCTTCGTCTCCCCACTGTATTCCAACTATCAAATCCGCCTTCATCAAAAGCCTTTTTTCTCTAAAATTTCTATCAGGTTGTCGGTATATAGCGCAAAACCTGCAGCTTCAATATTTTCACTCTCATACTCTCCTCCCATGGCAAGAGTGGAGTTTTTATCTATAAATCTGAAAAAAAGATCATCATAATATCTCATTTTCGCATAGTACAAAGGTGCTACGATAATATTGTCATATGCAAAACTATCCGCAAGCTCTTTGATTTTCAGAAGCTCATTCTCTATCTCTTCGGGAACCTCACCTGAAATCTCAGATATCTGCTCCGGTCTTTTCAGATAAAGCAACTTCTGCAGCCATGGCATTGGGGCTTCAAGCAGCATCTCTATATTGACGTTTTTGAGAACATCCAATGAAACTCCGTAATTTTCGGAAAGAATTTTCGGTATCTTTATATTTGAAAGCTGCAGGAGAGGTTTTATATCCAGTTTTTCGAAAATCTCCAGCGCGGTTTTCAGAACTTCTGCGGTTTTGGAACTTCCGATAAACTCTGCTCCAATCTGATAATATTCGCTTGTAGGATATCTGTATACCGGCTGTATATAAAACCACTTTTTATGCGTAGTACTTCTTCCGAGCCTTTTTGTTATAAGCCTTACAACATCTATAGTGCTGTCGGCTCTTAAAGTTACGTTCCTGTTTTTCTCATCGCTGACTCGTATAAGCTCGCTCTGATCTTCTACGCTTAGATGCTGATGATAAGAAAAAAGAGGTGTTGCTATCTCTTCATATCCATGCATATAAAGAATATCGCTTGCTCTTTTTTCTATCTCTCTTTTCAGTTTTGCATTCGCACCGAAATAGAGTCTTGCGCCTCTTGGTATCTCATGTTCATAAACCATATCTCTATCCAAAATATATTTTATTGAAAACAGCATTAGCCGTTCCGTCGTAAACTCTTCGACCTATCCTCTCAAGAGCAAGCTCTATGCTATTTACAACCCATGCGGCTTCATAATGCTCTATAAGCCCCATATGATTGATTCTGAAAATTTTTCCCTTTAGATGGTCCTGACCCCCGGCAATATTCACTCCAAACTCTGTTTTTAAAATTTTTCTTATATCTTCGCTATTTTCGTCTATAATGGCTGTCATAGCATTTGCCGGTGTTTTGGGATATATTTTGAGTCCTATCGCTCTTAATGCTTCTCTTGTAGCTTCTGCTCTTTTTGCAGTCACCCTATAAAGGTTATCAAGCCCTGCTTTCTCAATAGTTTTCAGAATTTCACCAAGGCCTATTATGAGAGTAGTAGCTGCCGTATATGCAGTAGTACCGGTTCTCTGTTTTGATATTTCGCTTGCCAGATTGAAATAGTAGCCTCTGCCATTGCCTATCTTTTCCACGGCCTTAGCGCTGAGCCCAACCATGGCAAGACCGGGTGGAAGCATAAGCGCTTTTTGGCTTCCTGCTATCAAAGCATCGATGTCACTTACATCTATAGGCTCCACTCCCACAGCCGTTATACCGTCTGCAACTATCGTAATATCTCTTATTTTTTTCGCCTCTTTTGCTATCTCTTCAACCGGATGCCTGAGTCCTCCAGCACTTTCGCATATCTGAATAAAAAGCGCATCTATATCCTCATCACTCTTTATCGCTTCAATTACCTCATCTACATCTGCCGGCGTATCCCACTCATAGCAGAGCTCCGTTACGGGAATATTATATGCCCTGGCTATTTTTGCAAACCTTCCGCCGAATTTTCCGGCATTTATGACCAAAGCCTTTTTTTGGCAAAGATTTATAACGGTGCTTTCCATAGCGCCGGTGCCTGTTGAAGCAAGAATAACACACTCTTCGGTGCCAAAAAGGTTTAAAAGTCTCTCTCTTGTATCTTTAAAAATTTCCGTAAATTCAGGGGTTCTATGATGTATGGTTTTCTGAGCCATTGCTATTCTGACATGTTCCGGAACAGGTGTGGGACCGGGTGTAAAAAGAAGCATACTCAACCTTTCAATAAAAATAATCAAATTTTGGGCTGAGTATATCAAATATTGGTTTAGGAGCGGATAAATTTAAAATCTAATAAGTAGAAAGGGGAGATTAAAATAAGCCGGAAGAGTCCGGCTTATTTTACTTCGATTTTTTTGGAGCCTTCTTTTTCTGCAACTTTTGGAATTGTTATATGCAAAACACCGTCTTCAGTTTTTGCCTCTATGTGTTCTACGTCTGCATCGTTTGGTAGCGTAAATTTTCTTTCAAATTTTCCGAAAAAGCTCTCTGTCCTCACATAGCCTTTATCTTTTTCCTCTTTTTTGAACTTTCTTTCACCTGAAATAGAGAGGACATTATCTTTTACATCAACATGAATATCTTCTTTTTTGACACCGGGAAGGTCTACCTCAACATAATACGCCTTTTCATCCTCTTTTTCATTAACAGCCGGAGCCCAAACGGTAGCGCCTGAAGTGGATGGTACTGTACCCTTTTCAAGTTCCAGCATACTTGCTATTCTTCTTTCGATATCTCTGAGTTCTTTGAACGGATCGATGATTGGCAACATGGTAACCTCCTTTATCGGTTAAGTTTTTATTGCTAATGAAATTATAGCAACTTTAGTCGATATTTGTCAATGTTTTTAAACTGGTTTATTTAGTTTTTTTGAGAGCACTATAGTTACTTTATTTATCAACAACCCTTCCTATTTTTTTATAAAGATCCCAATAATAGAGGGTAAACTCTCTTACCTGGCGGTCAAGCGGAAGATATATACCATTCTCTTTGGAGACAAACATTGAGAGAAACTCTTTGGCATCTCTTTTAGGCAGATAAAATTCGCCCGCCATCTTTTTATAAATCTTCAGATACCACTCTTTGAGCTTTTCATACCCACTTTTCGACAGATTAGTCTGAAGCTTTTTGTCAAACTTTAAAACTCCGCTTGAAAACAGACCTGTCAAATGCAGAAGCCCCTCAACATAATATGGTTCCACTTCCGAAGTTTCCATCCATGCTATAAGCCCAACCGCTCTTTTTACCGTATCCTCCAAAACATATCTCCATAAATCATCCTCCTCTGCAAGAAAAAAAGATACAAGCCCGCCCAAGGTAGCTTTGAACTCTTCCATATTTTTAAACTGTCCTGTTTTATTCATTACAGTTTCGCTATCCTCATCCATCCAGAGTATATGGCCGTACTCATGCCCTATGGTTGTTATTTCATAAATTTTGTACCAGATATCAGGTTTTTCAAAAACTTCTCTGAACTTCTTTGCCAGATTATCACCAAAAACTTCTTTGGTTATCTTCATAGGAGGTTTTGCTTTTTGCGTCTGAAGTATCATATCCGCATACGCAAAAATCTTTTTCCCGTACTCTTTTGAAACCGTCTCGTCATTAGGCACCACCTGCGCTGAAAAAAGACCGTTAAATTCCGCTCCGTAGAAAAAAAGAGGTCGTCCTATGTATAGTTGCACTCTGTTCAGATTTTCAAGAGTGTTGTTATAGATATCTATCTGTTTTGCCCCAGCTACTTCGTTGAAAATCTTGTCGAACATATATTTTATCCGATTTACCCGCTCATTGACGGTAAATTTCGGATTTGCAACTCTAATATCCCATTCAAGAGCAACAGCTTTTCTATATCTGTCCTCATAATATTCGAGCGGATGTCCGATCTGAACAGGAGACGTTATCTTCATCCAGCACCTGTCAACATCTGCCCACCTGCTTATTAGCAAATCCGGGTCTTCTTCTTTTAAAGCTGTTACTATCGCACTTAAATAATCTATCCATTCGTTTTTGAGATTAAAAACCTCGTCATCGTAATTATGTAATCTCTTTATAAACTTTTCGACTCTTTTTACAACCTCTTTTACCTCCTCTTCAAAAGCTTTTGCATATGAAACTCTCTCAAATCCCTTATCGCAGATTCTCAGCACCGAATAGCACCTGTCACCTTCACATCCCTCGGGGCCCGGGTCCAAAAGCCTCTTTTCGTTAAGCATCTCAAAAATCTTCTCTTCATCCCCGTTAAAAAGTCTGTAAAGCTCCCTGTTTGTTCCGTTGATAATCTGTGCAACCCATGATGACTGCCATGAGCTGAATGCAAGACCGGTTTCGTGTGCACCTTTTATGATTTCGCGATAAAAAGGAGTTAGAAGCTTTTCATCCTCTATCTTTTTCAAAATTTTCTCAAATCTGGAGATATAAAAATCGGCCACCCAAAGGTAAGCTTTCTCTTTCGCCTCTATAACCTCCTCTTCGTCAAATCCTTTCTGTTTGAAAAGCTGTACCAAAAGATCTTCTCGTAGATTTACTATTCTGTTTATGGCAGCAAGCCTGGATTCGCCGTCGATGTCCAGTCCAAGCATATTCAAAAAATCATCCACTGTATATTCCAGTTCAACTATCTCATCATCTAAAATAGAAGTGCGGTTTTTTAGAATATCATAGAATCTTTGCAGCTCTTTCTGGTCCTCTTCTATCAGCTTATACAAAATCTCTAGCTCTTTGTAAAACCCCTCTTTCATTTATCCTCCCCGGTATCTCTTTTTAAAATTTTCAGTATCTTTTTAGCAAGGTTCAAAGCTTTTGACCTGTGCGAAATTTTCTTTTTTATATCTTCGTCAAGTTCTCCCAGAGTTTTATCGTATCCTTTTGGTATAAACATAGGATCGTACCCAAACCCCTTATCGCCTCTTGGTTTGTCTATAACATCTCCATACATCCAGCCGTGTACCGTAAATATACCCTCTTTTGAAGCAATGGCAACAGCTGCGCTGTAGTAGGCGGGAGTTTTTTCTAATCCGACTTTTTTCAGTTTATTTACAAGTTTTTGAAGATTTTCTTTATCAGAAGCGCCGGGACCTGCAAATCTTGCGCTGTAGATGCCGGGGATATTTCCGAGGGCAGGAACGGTTATTCCGCTGTCATCGGATATAACAACAGCCTCCGGGAAACTATCCTTTATCTTTTCATATATTGTCTGGGCTTTTATTACAGCATTTTCTTTAAAGCTCGAACCGGTCTCTTCAATTTCTAAATCTTCTAGTACCTCTTTATATGGAATAACATCTTTGTAATGCAACAGATTTTTAATCTCTTCAATCTTACCTTTGTTTGAAGTTGCTAAAATAACTTTCATTTTTGTACCTTTATTATATAATATCCGCCTACAATAAATTTTATGAAATTTTATCATTAATAAAACAAAAAAGGAATTTTTGTATGAAGCAGATAGTCAGGAAAGTTTTGCCTTTAAGCCTGATAGTTGGACTCAGATTTTTCGGTCTTTTTATCGTTTTATCTGTACTCTCACAGTATGCACTGAGTTTAAAAGGCGCTACAGCATTTTTGGCAGGGGTTGCCGTGGGAGGATACGCTCTGACCCAGGCGGTGTTGCAGGTACCTTTTGGAGTTCTCAGTGATAAAATAGGAAGAAAAAAGACTATCCTTATCGGGCTCCTGATATTTGCCGCCGGTTCGGTAATATGTGCCTTAGCTGATAATATATATTTGCTGCTTCTAGGTAGATTTTTGCAAGGGGCCGGAGCTATCGGTTCGGTTGTAACCGCAATGATAGCAGATCATGTAAGGGAAGACCAAAGAGCCCATGCTATGGCTGTCATGGGAATGGTAATTGCTCTTAGTTTTGCGGTAGCGATGGTTTTCGGACCTCTGATAGGCGGTTTCTATTCTGTCAGTGCGCTTTTCTGGCTTACTGCCGCTATGGCAATCGGCGCACTTGTTATTCTCTTTACAGCAGTTCCAGAGCCCCCAAAAATTATCCACTCATACAGTGAGGAGGAGGCAAAGATAAAGCATGTTTTCAAGGATAAAGATCTGGTAAGAATGTATATCACTTTTCTTTTTCACAGCTCTACCATGGCAATCGCCTTTTTTATCATACCGATACTTCTAAAACAAAAATTCGGCATGGGACCCGAAGAGTACTGGAAAGTATATATTCCGGCTGTAATATTCGGAATACTAGCCATGGGACCTGCCGCGGTATTCGGTGAAAAATATTCAAGAGGAAAAGAGGTTTTTATCGTCTCTGTTCTTTTTATTGCAGCAGCTTTTGCTCTTATGGGGTTTTCGGACTCTCTTTTATGGTTTGCGGTCGGTGCAGTATTCTTTTTCATAGGATTTAATATGTTTGAACCTCTTTTGCAGAGCTTTGTATCAAAGTTTGCAAAAGTCCACCAAAAAGGTGCTGCTTTAGGCGTAGCCAATACATTTGCATATATAGGGATATTTATAGGCGGTGCTGTCGGAGGTCTTTTATACCAATACTTTCAGGAAACCGGTATTGCTATTTTTGTTCTTGTAGTATGTCTGTTTTGGATAGTTTGGATATCCGGTATGAGAAATCCTGGTCTGAGAGGAAATATATTCCTTCCTTTTGACAAATATGACAAAGATAAGGTTGACGGACTTAAAGTGATTGAAGGCGTAACCGATTTTTATATCAACGAAACGGAAAAAATTATAGTTATAAAATATGATAAAGAAAAAGTTGATGAGAAGTATATAAGTGAGTTTTTGAAAAAGAATTTGTAGGTTTGTTATCGGTGTATTGGGGAAGAGCGGACTTCGTTCCCCAATAACGGCAAATCAACTGTTTATAATCCAGACTCTGACTTTCTCACCGGCTTCTTTGTCCCCCTCATCAGGAGAGGTAGCCAAAAGTGCGGTATGTTCTCCGGTCATATTTGTCAAAATAGCACTTGAGCCCTCTCTTTTGCCTTTGAAATCAACAAAATACTCTCCCTCTTCAAGATAGAGATTGCAAGCGGTAAACTCTGTTTTACGGCTTTTTTTGGTAAAGTTTTCCTTGAGAGTAGCTTTAACGATTTTGGGTCTAAATTCGGCTCCCTGCATTCTGTATATAAGAGGCAGAACATAGACCATAAAAGTAACGGTACTTGAAAATGCAAATCCCGGAAGCCCAATTATTATCTTATTTCCCTTGACAGCCACCATCACATGCTGTCCCGGTTTCATCACAACGCCCTTGAAAATTACTTCGGCTCCGATTTCATCTCTTATCACATCTTTTACAAAATCGTAGTCTCCAACGCTTACTCCGCCGGTAGTTACAACTATATCGGCACTCTTCAGTGCTGTTTTCAAAGAGTCGGTGATGCTCTGCCTGTCGTCTTTCACAGCTCCCATCTGGATAGGCTCGGCACCGTGAAGAGCAGCGAGCGCTTCGAGAGTATAGTTGTTGGAACTTCTTATCTGGGCACTGTTTTCCCTCTCTTGCCCTACTTCAAGTACTTCGCTTCCTGTCGCCAAAATTGCAACTTTTGGTTTTTGAAAAACGCTCACCTGCACGATATTGAGACTCGCAAGGACTCCAATTTCTGCAAAAGAGAGCCTTGAACCCTTTTTCAAAAGGATCTCTCCCTCTTTATAGTTCTCTCCCACAGGCCTGACACTGAAACCTTTTTTGACAGGCTCTTTTACAACAATATACTCTCCCTCAACCTCCACATTTTCTATCGGTATCAAGGTATCTGCACCTTTTGGCATCAGCGAACCGGTAAAGGTTTTTATACAGACGCCTTCTGAAACCTCACTTCTGATACGGCTTCCGGCAGGATTTTTGTCTATAATTTTTATCTTTCCGCTCTTTTGGTCTTCAAACCTGATAGCATAACCGTCCATAGCGGATGTGGGATATTCCGGCGAATTTTCTTTGGCTTTTATATCCTGTGCAAGAAACCTCTTCAAAGCATCGTTTAGATAAAGTTTTTGTATCCCGGTTGTCTCTATTTTGATATTGTTCAGTTTTTTTATAGACTCTTCATATGAGATAAATCCCATTGTTCCCCCTATATTTTCAAAATTCCGCTGCCGCTTATTTTGGTACTTCTGTCTCTTGCATAGACTCTTTTTCCCTCTATTACATCATATTTCCATATAGGCGCTCTTGCTTTGAAATCTTCCACAAACTCTTCTATCATCTCAAGAGCAACCCTTCTTTTCGGAGAAAACACGGCAGCCATATATGAAGAGGTGTGTACAGGAACATCGCCTACAGAGTGTGCCATTTTCAGATATGCTCCTTTTTTTTTCGCACGCTCCTGCCATTCGTTGAACCAACTGTTCAGTATCGGCTCATACACGTCAAAACTCAAAGCTTCTATGCCATCTTCTTCACGAACAGTCCCCACAAAGGTTATATATGCTCCGTAGTTTTTAACATCAGCCCATTTTCGCCATTTTGAAAAAATCACATCAACATCTAAAGGTCCGTTATAAAGCTCCAACATTCATTGCCTTTTTGATTATTCGTATATAAATGTATTGAAAAAATTGCAAATAGTTGTTTTATCCACCGCAAACCGGAGGAAGAAGAGATACTCTGTCTCCATTTTTAAGCTCGATATCAAGCGAATCGACTATTTTATCATTCACGGCAACAGCACACTCTTCAAGCCATTTTTCGATATCTTTGTCATCTTTGAGCTTCTGCGCCACCTCTTTTAGATTCGATGCATCCACCTCAATTGCTTCTTTGCCGATAGGGCCCAAAAATTCAATTTTGACCATCATACACCCCTTTTATCTGACATTAGGATAGATAATTATATCCAATTTGGTATAATACCCCCATGATTTTTGCGAAAATAGACTATATAAACCTTTTACCTCTATATCTTTTTTTAAAAAAATATATTAGAAGCTCCGCTACAATTGCGACGATAGAGCATAAAAAAGGAGTACCCTCACAAATAAATATCTCTTTTAAAAAAAGAAAGATAGATGCTGCAATTATTTCAAGTGTCGAATCAAAAGGGTACAGATGCACAGATCTTGGTATCGTTGCAAATAAAAAAGTTCTGAGCGTTCTTGTATGCGAAGGAGAAAACAGAGAAGATATCGAATCAAATACATCAAATGTTCTTGCAAAAATTCTTGAACTTGAAGGCGAAGTGCTTATAGGAGACAAAGCACTCAAAAAATATTTCGAAAACTGCAAATGCAAAGATCTTGCCGAAGAGTGGTATAACAGATACAAACTCCCATTTGTTTTTGCCAGACTCTGTTTTCACAGTAACGAAAAGTTCTTTAAAAAGATGAGCAGAGATTTTTTAAAAAGAAAAGTAAAAATACCTCAGTATATACTCAAAAAATATGCCAAAAGAAGTGGTCTTACCACAAAACAGATAAGTTTTTATCTGAAACATATAGATTACAAAATAGATGCAAAGGCAAAAAAGTCATTAAAAAAATTTATACATCTATCAAAAAAAATTTAATTTGTCACTTATTTACTTCTCCTCCTTTTTTCATTATAATATATTCGAATACATAAATTACTGCTCTTTATAAAGATTGCCGATGATACGACTGTTGTCATTTTTTTTCATTTTTTTTATAACAATACTCTATGCTGTTGAACCAATCGTCCCTATACCTGAAAGCATTGAGTACAAAAAAGATAAAGCCCTTTTAGGAAAACTTCTGTTTTTTGATCCGCTTCTTTCTGCCGATAAAAAAATATCCTGCGCAAGCTGCCACGATTTTGATTACGGAGGTGCAGATCCGAGAGATTTCTCCATAGGCGTTTACGGTCGAAAAGGGGTTGTCAACTCTCCTACAGTGCTGAACTCCGTATTTAATTTCAGGCAGTTTTGGAACGGCAGAGCAAAAGATCTAAAAGAACAGGTGATTGAACCTCTTTTTTCTCCGGTAGAGATGGGTATGACAAAAGAGCTTGTCGAAGAGAGGCTAAACTCTTCAAAGCTTTACAAAAAAGAGTTTAAAAAAGTCTACAAGACAGAGGTAATAACTCTGGATATGGTAATAGATGCGATAGCAGAGTTCGAAAAAGCGCTTATAACTCCCAACTCTAAGTTTGACAGATTCTTAAAAGGAGAGATAAAACTTTCTACCGAAGAGGAAAAAGGGTATCTTCTTTTCAAACAACTTGGCTGTATAACATGCCATAACGGAATTAACCTGGGTGGAAACTCTTTTCAAAAAATAGGCGCAATCATTCCCTATCCAAGAAAAAAATCTGCTCAGGACAGATATGAGGTTACAAAACGTGAATTTGACAAAAACAGATTCAAAGTTCCTACACTTAGGAACATTATCCTGACAGCCCCGTACTTTCATGATGCCAGTGCAAAAACACTGTATGATGCTATAGATAAAATGGCTTATCACGAACTTGGAGTAAAACTCACATGGGAAGAAAAAAACTTTCTGATTGCCTTTTTGGCCACTCTTACCGGCGAAAAACCCAAAATACTGGATGAAAAATGAATCTGAATTTCAAAATCATATCTGCTCTCTTTGCCGGTATTTTCGCTGTAGGGATGCTGATATATTTTAACAGTTTTACGAAAAACTATTTTGAAAGAAACAATGATATAGTAAAGATTATTAACTCCTTGGAAAGAGAAGAGATAAAGCTTGACTATGAAGTACTCAAAAGCAGTGTTTTTTTATATACAAATTTCGATATCATCGCAAAAACGGAAGATAAACTTTTCAGCTTAATCAATAAAATAAAAGACCATCCTCATTTTACAAAGGACCACCAAAAATCATATAAACAGCTCATCTTATATGAAGAGTCTCTAAACAAAAAGATTGAGGCGATAAACGATTTTGAAACACTGAACGCTTCTATAAAAAACTCCAGCATGTATCTTACAACCCTGCTCAACAGATCATTTTCGGTTTTTAATTCTGCTGATCCAAAACAAAGAGAATACCTAAACAGAACAGTTTCTGTTATATCTTCCATATTTTTGGCAAAAAACAGTTTTGACAGCGACTTTCTCAAAAATATAGAGGATCATCTATTTTATATGAAATCAATTGACTTTGTCTCTGCCAAACAGAGAGAATTTAACAATCTTTTGCAGGCACACCTTAGACTCTTTCTAAACTATTTTCCAAAATACAAAGAACTTCTGGATACTATTATGCAATCAGAGAGTAAAAAAATACTCGATAATCTGGAAAAGACATTTATAAAAACTGCAAATGATGAGCTTAAAGTAGTTACACTCTTCAGTACATTCCTGATACTTCTTTTCATATCCAGCATAGGAGTAATCATCTATTTTCTTTATTTGACCGAAAAAGAGAACATCAGATTGAAAAGATTGCAAAAAGATCTGCAAAAACTAGCCACAACAGATGCTCTAACCGGTCTTAAAAACAGATTTATTCTGGAAAAAGATAAACTAAAAATCAAAAATCCGGTTTTTATGATAGTAAATATAGACAAGTTCAAACATTATAATGACTTTTACGGTATAAAAGCCGGCGACTATGTTTTAAAAGAGGTTGCAAAAAGAATAAAAGAGACGGTTCCTTCTACCCTTAACGCCGGATTTTACAGGATAGGAGGAGACGATTTCGGTATTCTTTTCGAAAACAGCTCAAACATAGACATTGAGTCGCTGGCAAAAAATATCATCGACTATTTCAGAACAGACAAAATAGTCTATCAAAATATAGATATGCATATATCGGTAAGTATAGGAATCACCACTCAAAAACCTCTGATAGAAAAAGCCGATATGGCACTGAAATATGTCAAAAAAGACCATAAATCCGATTATGCAATATATGATGACAATTTCGGATTTTACGAAAAGATAGAAGAAAACCTGGAAAAAACGAAAATATTGAAAGAGGCTATAGAAAAAGATAAAATAGTTCCCTGTTTTCAACCCATTATTGATAACAAAACAGGCGATGTGGTCAAATTCGAAGCATTGGGCAGAATCGAAAGTGACGAAAATGAACTTGTCACGGTATATGATTTTCTAGATATTGCAAAAGAGGCAAAACTTTATGAACTTATCACACACTCTATGCTGATAAAATGTTTTGAAAAATTTGCCGTTCACAAATATGAGTTTTCAGTAAACCTCTCTATGGAAGACCTTACGAATAAAAGGACTATGGATCTTTTGAAAAATCTGCTAAACACCCATCCTGAAACAGCAAAAAGAGTAACGTTTGAACTACTCGAAGCCGAAGCAATAACAGATTATGATGTTTTAAAAGATTTCACAGCTTTGGTAAAATCCAAAGGGGCAAAAGTTGCGATTGATGATTTTGGCAGCGGATATTCCAACTTTGAACATATTCTAAATATCGATATCGATTACATAAAAATAGACGGCAGTCTTATAAAAAATCTGGATAAAAACAAAAACGCAAAACTTATTGTGGAAACGGTTGTCGCTTTTGCAAAAAAGGCAGGAATAAAAACCGTTGCGGAATATGTGCACTCTGGCGAAATTGCCAAAATAGTAAAAGAGATGGGAATCGACTATTCACAAGGATATATTTACAGTAAACCTGAAAAAAACCTGCAATGCTAAAGGCGTAATATGAAACCAAAAAGCAATATCGAAAAAGCCTGTAGCGAAATTTTTGCCACAGAAGATCTTCTATTGGATGAAAAAATTTTCGAAACCGTGGAAAAGGATAAACCAAAAGCACTTTTTGTCTACGAAAAAGAGACTACTTATCTAAAAATATTTTCGAAGGAGAGGATTCATATCTCTCATATTATTCCGCTTTTGCATGATATCGGGTTCGAAGTGATAGACGAAGTATCCTTCAGTATTTCAAAAAAGGGCGAAACTTTCTTTGTAAATAGATTCAAAATTTTAACAGATACCGAAAAACTTGAAAAATCCGAAAAAAATGTTATCGAAATTATAGAAAAAACACTGAGCATGGAACTTTTCAAACATTGCAGACTATATGCATTCGCTCTGAAAGAAAACATGAGTATCAGTGAAATTCTGCTTCTGAAAGCTCTTTTGAGCTATGAAAATCAGATAGTTCTAGAGTTCAACGAAGCGGTAATTCTGAAAACATTTCTAAAACACCACTCGTTGATAAAAGATATGGTTGTTTTCTTTAAACTGATGTTTCAGCCAAATATAGATAAAAGAGCGCAAAAGATAAAAGAACAGAAAAAAAGGATTGAAGAGAGCCTTAAAAATATAGATCATATCACCGAAGACAAAATTCTCAAAATTCTCTACAAAATCATTACCCATATGCTGAGAACAAACTATTTTCTGCAAAAAGAGTATATAAGTTTCAAAATAGACATCAAAGCCCTTGAAGAGTATCTTTTGGGAATCCAGCCCTCTATAGAAGCCTTTGTATTTCACAGAAATTTCCACGGTATACATCTTAGGATGGGGCCTGTCAGCAGAGGGGGCATAAGATGGAGTGACAGATTTGAAGACTATCGCGAAGAGATAAAGTCCCTGATGAGCACACAGGAAGCAAAAAACGCTATCATCGTTCCATCAGGGGCAAAAGGGGGATTTGTAATATTCAAAGAAAACGCCTCTTTGACAAAAAAAGAGTTTAAAAATATATATTCAATGTTCATTGAAGGTCTTCTGGACCTTATAGACAACAAAAAGGATTCGCAAATCATAAAAAACCCAGATGTCATATCCTACGACAAAGAGGATTTCTATTTTGTGGTGGCTCCGGACAAAGGAACTTCTGCTATGAGCGATACCGCAAATGAGATAGCTTTGAAAAGAGGTTTCTGGCTTAAAGACGCATTTGCAAGCGGCGGCAGCAAAGGCTATAATCACAAAAAACTGGGTGTAACCGCAAAAGGCGCATGGAAATCGGCCCAGAGACACTTTATGAAAAAGGGCATAGATATATATAAAGACTCTATCAGTGTAGTGGGCACAGGTTCTATGCGAGGTGACGTTTTCGGAAATGCAATGCTTATAAATCCTAACATAAAACTGCTTGCCGCAATAAGTGGCGATGAAATATTTATAGACCCTGCCCCAGATACAAAAACTGCCTTTAAAGAGAGAAAAAGGCTCTTTGAAGAGAAAAAAGGGTGGTCCGATTATGATAGGAAAAAGATCTCCAAAGGGGGAGGAGTTTTCAAAAAATCGGCAAAAAAAATAAGCCTATCCGAAGAGATAAGAAAAATGCTCAAAATCTCAAAAGAGAGCATTTCAGGTGAAGAACTGATAAAAAGAGTTTTATGCCTGAAAGTGGATATGCTTTTTATAGGCGGTATTGGCACCTACGTAAAATCCAGCGACGAAATCAATCTATATCTGCCCGATAAGGAGAATGAAAACTACAGAGTCGACGCTTCAGACCTTAAAGCTTTTTCTGTGTGTGAAGGTGGAAACCTTGGATTTACAATGAAGGCAAGGATAGAGTATGCAAGGAAAGGTGGTGCTATAAATCTTGACAGTATAGACAATTCAGCCGGTGTCGATACCTCTGACCATGAAGTAAACCTGAAAATTGTTTTAAATGAACTGCAAAATAAAGGTGTTATTGATGAAAAAGAGCGCATAGAGACCCTTTTTCATCTTACTGATAATGTTTTAAATTCCGTCTACTGGAACAACTATCTACAATCTCTTGCAATTACACTCGATGAGATTCGTTCGCAATATGATAGAAAAAGTTTTATAAAAACGATAGAGATTCTGGAAGAAAATATAAAAATCTTCAAAAGGAGAGATTTCAGCATTCCCAAAACAAATGACTTTGATACAGTTGTTACAAAAAACGGAACTATAGCCAGGCCCGTTTTGGGTATATTGCTCTCCTATTCCAAAATTTTTCTAAAACAGGTGCTTTTAAAAAGCGACTTTTTAGATACTCCTTTTTCAAAACACTACCTGTATAAATATTTCCCCAAACCGTTTGCTTCCGTTTACGAAAAAGAGATCTCAAGTCATCCTCTTTATCGTGAAATAACCGCTACAGTAATAGCAAACAAGATCATCAACCACAGAGGCAGTTCTTTTATCGCCGATTATGATGTTTTGGGCGAAAAAAAATTTATAGAAAAGATAAAATCCTATTTGATTGTAAACAGGCTTCTTGGGATTAACGATATAAGATATGAAATCTTCAGAAGCGATTTCGAAGTTCCGGCAAGATTGCAGTATAAACTTTTACTCAATATCGAAAACAGTATAGATTTCAGTGTGGAATGGATGTTGAAAAATTTTAAAACACCCGAATTTGAACCTTCCAATATACTAAGTTATACAAAAGAGATAAAAGAACTTATGGAAAGTGCCGAGAAAGAGATCAACATTACTCAGTTTATAAAAAACCGGCCAAAAATCAATCTCTTCTTCTCTTTGCTCGACTATCTGAAATTTATAGTTGCCGTTATATATATAAAAGAGGACTCTTCATATACATTCAAAGATATTGCTACCCTTTTTATGAAGATTCTCACAAGATTCAAGATTGTGGAAATTCTTGAAATTATCGGATCATTCAAACCCGCAACCGAAAAAGAAAAAGCGGTAAAAAAACAGCTTCAGTATCTGCTTGAATTTTTTGTAACAAGAATAACGAAAAAATGTTTTCCCTATGCAGGAACAACCGTTAGCTTGGAAGATGCACTGGAAAGATATATAGAGAGCAAAGAACTGGAGTTTGAAAAGATATTTACAGAAATAGAGAAGTTTACAGACTCATCAAACCAGAGTCTGCCTTATTTGACCTATATAGTAAATATACTCGTTTTAAGTGTTATTTAAAAGCACGCCAGTCTCTTCTGTTCTTTTTTTAAGATCTTTTTTATATCTCTCAACATCAAAATTATCTACCTTTGCTACTTTCGTTTTGACTGCAGCAGCGGCCACAGCCGAAGAGACTTCTGTCAAAAGTCTCTTATCGAAAGGTATGGGAATAATATACTCTTTTGAAAATTTAAACTCTTTTTTGTAAAGCTTTTTTATCTCTTCTGAAACATCTTCCCTTGCAAGCCTTGCCAAAGCATATGCAGCAGAGAGCATCATCTCATAATTTATAGACCTGCTTCTTACATCCAATGCTCCCCTGAAAAGATAAGGAAATCCCAGAACGTTGTTTATCTGATTTGGAAAATCGCTTCTTCCGGTCGCTATAATAGCATCAGGTTTCACCTCCAAAACAGCATCCGGCATAATTTCAGGAATAGGATTTGAACAGACAAAGACAAGAGGTTCTTTTTTCATTAAAGATATATCCTCTTTTGTTATAGCCTTCGGTATGGATAGCCCAAGGACCATATCGGCATCCTTGAAAGCATCTGTTCTGCTAATCTCTTTGGGATATGCGAACTCTTTTTTAAAAGGGTTTAAATCATCTCTTTCTTTATGAACAACTCCCCTGCTGTCAATCATTATAATATTTTCGACTCCCAGATGCCTGTACATTCTTGCACTCGCTATTGCGGCGGCACCGGAACCCACTATAACCACTTTTATCTTTGCCAAATCTCTGTTTGTCAGGAAGCAACCATTTATCATTCCTGCAGTTGTCACGATGGCGGTACCGTGCTGATCGTCATGCATAACCGGAATATCCAACTCTTTTTTGAGCTTCTCTTCGATATAGAAACATTCCGGCGCTTTTATATCTTCCAGATTGATTCCTCCGAATGTGGGAGAGATTGCTTTTACGATATCCACAAATTTTTCGGGATTTTTCTCATCTATTTCTATATTGTATGCATCGATATCGGCAAATTTTTTAAATAGTACAGCTTTGCCTTCCATAACCGGTTTTGCGGCAAGGGGACCGATATCTCCAAACCCTAGAACCGCAGTACCGTTTGTTATAACTCCTACTAGATTTCCTTTTGTGGTGTATTCATAGACGGCATCAGGATTTTTCACTATCTCTTCACAAACAAATCCCACTCCCGGTGTATAAGCGATAGAGAGGTCTCTTTGGGTTTCGAAAGGTTTGCTCGTGCATATCTTCTTTTTACCGGGTCTTCTTTCTTTATGGTATAGCAATGCCTCTTTTTTGGTAATCTCATCCATTTTCAAACTTTTTTATCAGCATCTCTATTCTCTTTACAGTCTCCTCTTTCCCGATTATAGACATAATCTCATCAAGCCCGGGACCCGTCAGCTTTCCTACAAGAGCCAGTCTTAAAGGCTGTCCCAGTTTTCCAAATCCTATGTTTTTTTCGTTGAGATATTTTTCCATAATTTTATGATAGTCGCTTGGAAGATGAAGCTCCTGTGCATCTTGAAGCTCTTTTTCAAATCCTTTCAAAATATCTTTCCATTCGCCCTTTATCGCCTTTTTTACACCTTTTTCATCATATTCTCTGGGGTCTTCCAGTATCATCTTTATCTGCTCGGCAAGCTCTTTTATCGTCTTTGCCCTCTCTTTTACGGCATCGAGGATAATTTCTCTTTTATCATGCCCCAAAAGGTATATGCCAAAATCTTCCAAAAGTTTCGACAGTCTTTCATTGGAAGAGTTTTTAATATAGTGTGAGTTAAGCCACAAAAGCTTGTCAAGATTGTAACTAGAAGCCGATTTGTTTATATCTTTCGGGTCAAAAAGCTCTATCATCTCTTCTTTGCTGAATATCTCCTGATCACCGTAACTCCATCCGAGTCTTACAAGAAAATTGAGAAGCGCCTCAGGCAGAAAACCCATCTCTTTGTATGCCATTACATCAAGTGCCCCGTCTCTTTTTGAGAGCTTTTTGCCCTGTTCGTTGCAAATCATCGGTACATGATAAAATTTTGGAATATCAAAACCCAAAGCTTCATATACAAGTATCTGCTTGGGTGTATTATATAGATGATCATCTCCTCTTATAACCTCTGTCACTCCCATCAAAGCGTCATCAACTGCCACCACAAAATTATAAGTGGGGGTTCCGTCACTTCTTGCTATGATAAAATCATCCAATTCTTCTGCCGTAATGGCAATAGTCCCTTTCACGCCATCTTCAAAAACCATCTCACCTTCAAGAGGCGCTTTTATCCTGACAACCGGTTTCACATCTTTTGGAGGAGTACCTGTAAAGTCCCTGTATCTTCTGTCGTATCTGGGTCTCTCTTTTTTTGCCATCTGCTCTTCTCTTAAAGCATCCAGCTCCTCTTTTGTCATATAGCAGTAGTATGCTTTCCCCTCATCTAGCAGTTTTTGTATATATCTTTTATATATATCAAATCTTTTTGACTGATAGGCAACATCACCATCATATTCAAGTCCCACCCAGTCAAACGCTTTGAGTATGGCTTTTGTAGCCTCTTCTGAATTTCTTGAAAGGTCGGTATCTTCTATTCTTAATATAAATTTTCCACTGTTTTTTCTCGCCCAAAGATAGTTAAAAAGTGCAGTTCTAAGCCCACCTATATGGAGATATCCTGTAGGACTGGGAGCAAATCTGGTAACAACCATAAAAATCCTTTTATATATTTTAATCCTGGCTTTATTTTAATCAATTATTAGTTAAAAGGTGGTAAAATCAGCAACTAACATAATTTAACAGGAGAAAACGGTAATGAAAGAGATAATTGAAAAACTGTGGGAAGAGAGAGAAAGCATAAATACAAACTCAAAAGCAGAAATAAAAGATGCCATACAGCAAACAGTTGCGATGCTTGACCGCGGAGAGCTTAGGGTTGCCGAGAAGCAAAATGGCGAATGGAAGGTAAATGAATGGGCAAAAAAAGCGGTTCTGCTCTATTTCAAAATAACAGATAACAAAATTCTTGACGCAGATAATACAAATGTATATTTCGATAAAGTTCCTACAAAGTTTGCCGGCTGGAGCGAAGATGACTTCAGAGAGGGAGGTTTCAGGGTTGTTCCGGGAGCGATAGTAAGATACGGAACGTTTATAGGCAAAAATGCAATACTTATGCCAAGTTTTACCAATATCGGAGCATATGTAGACGAAGGAACAATGGTCGATACCTGGGCTACAGTGGGAAGCTGCGCCCAGATAGGAAAAAACTGCCATCTCAGCGGAGGGGTAGGTATAGGCGGGGTTCTTGAACCTCTTCAGGCAAATCCGGTTATCATAGAAGATAATGTATTTATAGGTGCAAGAAGCGAAATAGCCGAAGGGGTTATTGTCAGAGAAGGAAGCGTAATATCCATGGGATGCTATATAGGCGCGAGTACAAAGATATATAACAGAGCAACCGGAGAGATTTTATACGGTGAAATTCCTCCTTATAGTGTTGTAGTGCCCGGAACCCTTACCAGCAGTGACGGAAAAACACAGACTTATGCCGTAATTATCGTAAAACAGGTAGACGAAAAAACAAGAAGCAAAACATCCATCAACGACCTTTTGAGAAGCTGATGGCTTTTGAAAAAATCGGGCGCCTTTAAAAATATATTTAGCCCATACATCTATATCGATTGAAGGACTTTTATGAAAAAATTTTTGGCAGCGCTTCTGTTTACGTTATCATCTCTTTTTGCCGGTCTTGTTGACGGCATTGCGATCGTGGTAAACAACGAGCCTATAACGATGTATGAGATAGTCAAAACTTCAAAGATTCTTGGAGTAAACAAAGAGAAAGCTGTCGATATACTCATACAGAAAAAACTCGAAGATGCAGAAGTCAAAAAACTCGGTCTCAAAGTAGACGATTTCGAGCTTGAAAAAGAACTCGAAAAGTTTGCTGCACAAAACTCTCTTACGCTATCTCAGCTGAAAAATATAATAAAGCAAAAAGGTCTGGACTTGGAAGAGTATAAAGAAGAGTTCAAAAAACGGCTCCTCAAAAAAAAGCTTTACTCCAAAATCGCATCTGCAAAAGTATCGAGACCGGAAGAGGAAGAGATAAAAAGATATTACGACTCTCATATTGAAGAGTTTTCTGCCCCGAAATATGTTGAAGTTGTAAAGTATATGTCAACCTCAAAAAAAGCGCTTGAAAATCTTGTCAAAAACCCTCTGGCATCAATTCCGGACGTGCAAAAAGAGGAAGAAAAAGTAGATCTGTCCACTGTAGGAAGCCAACTTGCCTTTTTACTGACCGAGACGAAAGAGGGCTCTTTTACTCCCATAATACCCGTAGGCAAAGATTATATAGTTCTTTTTGTCAAAAAGAAGATCGACAACCAACCTATCAGCTTTGAAAAAGTAAAAAATATGGTTATCGCCAAAATAATGGAAGCAAAAAAAGAAAAAGCTGTTAAAGAATACTTCGAAAAACTGAGAGCCTCTGCAAATATAAAAGTCTACAGACTTCCCTGATAAAAGAGGCGCCAAAGCCTCTTTTATCAATCTATTTCAAAAACTTCTCGTCTATATATTTAGTATCGTAGTTGTTTGATATGAAGTCGGGATTGTCCATCATTTTTTTGTGAAAATCTATTGTGGTTTTTATACCTGTTACTTCAAACTCTTCAAGAGCCCTTTTCATCTTTGCAATCGCCATTTTCCTATCTTCACCCCAGACTATAATCTTTGCTATCATTGAGTCATAATAAGGAGGAACAATATATCCTGCATATACATGCGTATCGAGCCTTACATCTTTTCCGCCGGGAGATATCCATGTCTTTATCTTGCCGGGGCTAGGAATAAATTTAACAGGATCTTCCGCATTTATTCTACACTCGATTGAGTGTCCTTTGAGTTCGAAGCTATCTTGGGAAAAGAGTTCTTCTCCTTCCGCAATCCTTATCATCCACTCTATTATATCTATTCCACTGACCATTTCACTCACTGGATGTTCAACCTGAAGTCTTGTGTTCATCTCCATAAAATAGAAGTTCTTGTCACTGTCAACAAGAAACTCTATTGTTCCGGCCCCTTCATAGTTTACATACTTTGCAGCTCTTATAGCGGTATCTAGAAGCTCTTTTCTCTTTTCCTCATCTAAAAAAATCGCAGGAGACTCTTCGAGCATTTTCTGATGTCTTCTTTGCAAAGAGCAGTCTCTCTCTCCTATATGGACCACATTTCCGTGACTGTCTGCAAGAATCTGCACTTCTATATGTCTCGGACTTTTTATAAACTTTTCCATATATATCGTTCCGTCGCCAAAGGAGCTTATCGCCTCGCTCTCGGCTGCCAGAAAGGCGTTTTCTATATAGCTTTCATCTTCTACGACTCTCATTCCTCTTCCACCGCCTCCGGCAGCAGCTTTCAAAATAACCGGATATCCTATCTCTTTTGCTTTTTTCTTTGCATCCTCTATATCTTTTATAGCCCCTTCACTCCCAGGTACAACAGGAACCCCCGCCGCTCTCATAACCTCTTTCGCTTTTGATTTGTCACTCATAAGAGACATCACCTCAATGGAAGGACCGATAAATTTTATCTTATGAAGATTGCATATTTCCACAAACTGCTGGTTTTCGCTCAAAAATCCGTACCCAGGAAATATCGCATCACATTCGCTTAGCTCAGCCGCACTGATGATAGCGGGAATGTCGAGATAGCTTTCACTGCTTTTTTCGGGACCTATACATATCGCAGCATCAGCCAATTTCAAGTAGTGCGCATCCTTATCCGCTTTTGAATAGACCGCGATAGCTTTTTTGCCCATCTCTTTTATTGTTCTTATGGCTCTTAGGGCAATCTCACCTCTGTTGGCAACAAGAATTTTTTCTATCGCCATTTAAACCCTTTCAACCAAAAAGAGCGGCATATCATACTCTACAGGCTGGCCGTCTTCGGCAAGAATCTCAAGAATCTTGCAGTCAAAATCGGCCTCTATCTCATTGAAAATTTTCATAGCTTCGATAATGGCTATAGTCTGTCCCTTTGATACCACATCTCCCACTTTTACAAAAGGTTCGGAATCGGGAGATGGTGCTCTGTAGAAAGTTCCCACCATAGGAGAAGTTATGAATTCGCCTTTTTTCTTTTCAGTCTCAATCTCTTTTTGCTCAGATGTCTGAGCAGGCACAGGAGCAGGAGCAGTTGCCGGCTGTGCAGCTGCAATCTGCTGAGCCGCGGGAGCAACCTGTACCGCTTCACCGCCTTTTTGAAGCGTTATAGAAAATTCATTCTCTTTTATCTTTATTTTACTGAGTCCGCTTTTATCAAATATTCTAATCAGTTCTTTAATCTCTTTAAAGTCCATTTTTTCTCCTAAAGTATTGTCTGAAACGCTTGATAAAGGTATGCTATAATATCATAATTTTTTAAAGAGAATTATAAATTCAGGAAAAAAATAATGGGACTCAAATCGGACAGTTGGATAAGAGAAAAAGCTTTAAAAGAGGGAATGATAGAACCTTTTTGCGAGGATCAGGTAGGACGGGGAGTTGTAAGCTACGGCCTAAGCAGCTACGGTTACGACATAAGAGTTAGTGATGAATTCAAAATTTTTACCAATGTCAATGCTGAAGTTGTGGATCCAAAACATTTTGATGAAAGAAACGTTGTAGATTTCAAAGGAGATGTATGTATAGTACCTCCGAACTCTTTTGCTCTTGCCAGGACCGTGGAGTATTTCAAGATTCCCCGAAATGTCCTTGCCATATGTCTTGGCAAAAGCACATATGCAAGATGCGGAATAATAGTCAACGTAACTCCTTTTGAGCCGGAATTTGAAGGACATATAACCATAGAAATATCAAACACAACTCCTCTTCCTGCAAAAATATACGCAAATGAAGGAATCGCCCAGGTTCTCTTTTTTGAAGGTGACGAACCATGCGAAGTAAGCTATAAGGACAAAGCCGGAAAGTATCAAAAGCAGACAGGAATCACTCTGCCCAGAATTTTAGGCTGATTTTGGTTTTTTCATGATAACAGTCGACTTCCATACTCATCTTTTGAGTCCGGAAGTGGAATTTGACAGATTTTTTGACAAAATAGCGATAGCCCTTTTTGCCAAAAATATGGGCTATGAGAGAAAAAGGCTCTTTACTGAAGGGTATGGGTATTACATATTCCGTTTTCTTCAGCTTTTGAAAGAATCAAAATATATCGAAAAAGCTGTTCTTTTCGGTATAGATGCAAAATATGACAAAAAAGGCAGATTCCTCTCAAAAAACAAAACGGCATGTGCTTCTACGGATGATGTTCTTTCGGTATATGAAAAAAACAGAGACCTCATCATACCTTTTATGTCAGTAAATCCATACAGACCGGATGCGCTGAGTCTGCTTGAAATCTATGCCGAACGAGGATGCAGAGGCGCAAAATTTCTGCAAAACTACTGGCAGATAGATACAAACGACCCTTCTTTAGTTCCCTATTATGAAAAACTGAGAGATCTCTCTTTGCCGCTTATTATTCATACCGGACTGGAAATTGCGATTGAAAGCAACAAAAGATATGAAAAGACAGATATGCTCAGACTCCCTTTGGAAACGGGAGTAAAAGTTATAGCGGCTCATATGGCCTGCGGACATGTGGAGTACAAACTTCTTTTCTGGAGAAATTTCAGCCAAAATCCGCGTTTTTTCAATAAAGAGTATTTCAAACTCATTGAAATGCTTGAAATTTACGAAAATCTCTACGCAGACCTCTCCTCCATGCTCAATCCTCTCAAAGCGAGAGTTCTTCGCCATCTCTCAACTCAGAAACATATCCACAGCAAGCTTCTCTTCGGAACCGATTTTCCGATTCCAATTATTGTTGAATTTATGCCTTTGGATATTGACAGGCATAGAAAAAAAAAGATAGCAGCAATTAAGAACCCTTTCGACAGATACACGGAAGTCTTTGTAGAGATTTTTGGCAAAGAGAGCGAGATATTTACAAATTGGAAAAAGCTTCTATAAAAACTCCTTTTCAAACCAGCGACAATAGATATAGAGTGCCCATGCATGCTGTTTGAATCTGCCTCTTTGCGCCTGGGCCAGCAAAAAATCTATCTCTTCTTCTTTAAAGATCTCCGCTTTTTTGTTTACCCCTCTTATACGCTCAAGTTCATTGGCGCTGTTCAGCCACTCGATGAATGGATAGGAAAAACCTTTTTTCTTTCTGTATACAATATCTTCGGGAAGATATTTTGATGCAATTTTTTTCAAAAGATATTTGGTATTGCCGTCACCAATCTTCAGTTTCGGGTCTATGCTGAAAGAGAGTTCGACCAGTTTTTGGTCTATCAGAGGAGTTCTAACCTCCAGTGAGTGAGCCATACTGATACGGTCTAGCTTGGTAAAGTAGAGCTCTCCAAGATGCACTTTTATATCCAAAAAGCTCTGCCACGAAACTTCATCCTCAAGGCCGGAATTTTCATACTCTTCTATATATCTTTTTATATACTCCAGCGAATCGTTGTCTTTGACATTCTGTTTGAGAAGTCTGTTTTTTTGAAGATCGGTAAAAATCTCGGAGCTGGTTCTAAAAAGCACGCTCCCCTCAAATACCCTTTTATACCACTCCCACTCTTTGTTTACGGAAAAATGTTTTTTAAAATAGTTTCTGAGCCAGTTTTTGTATTTAAGCTCTTTGGCTTTTGCAATATCCAGAAATTCGAAATACTGCCTATACCCCATAAAAAGTTCGTCTCCACCGTCACCGCTTAAGACGGTTTTTATACCGTTTTCATGCACAAAGCGCGACAGATGCCACAACGGAACTGCCGCAGGATCGGCCAGAGGCTCGTCAAGATGGTATATAACATCATCCAAAGCTTCAAAAAAATCGTTTCTGTCGATTCTTATTTCGTGATGATCAGTATCGAGATGCCTTGCAACCCTCTTGGCAAATCCCAGTTCGCTGTAACTTTCATACTCTTTGTAGCCTATACTGAAGGTTTTCAGGCTGTTTTCAAGTTTCTTTGCCACTGCAGCAACCAAAGAGCTGTCTACTCCACCGCTCAAAAATGCTCCAACCTCCACATCACTGACAAGCCTGTATTCAACCGCCTCTTTTATATGATCTTCTATATGCTTTAATGCCTCTTTTTCTTCAAAAATTCGCGGCTTGTTCAAAAAAGTGTAGTATCTGTTCTCTTCCAAATTCTTTGTATCGTATACAAGAGATGAAGCGGGCAAAACTTTGCATATCCCGGCATAAAATGTCATTGGAGATACTGAAGTCCCGTAGGAGAGATAGCATAAAAGAGCTTTTTTGTTCTCTATTTTTGACGAGAGATAGCTTTTTATCGATTTTATCTCCGACGCAAAGATGAAACTATCCCCGTCTTTGGCATAAAAGAGCGGTTTTTTACCGAATCTGTCTCTGAAAAGATAGAGCTTTTCACCGTCATACAGAGCAATAGCGAACATTCCTCTAAGATAATTGACAAAAGAGACTCCCCACTTTTTAAACGCAGCTATTATAACTTCCGTGTCAGAATCTGTCGTAAAAGGAAAATCTAGTCTGAGTCTTAGCTCTTTATAGTTGTATATTTCTCCGTTGAATACAACCGTTATCTCCTCTCTTTGCATAGGCTGATCGGCTCTGCGTCCGGGATCGATGATAGAAAGCCTGGTGTGTCCCAAAAATATCTTTTCGTCTTTATAAAATCCCCTGCTGTCAGGACCCCTGTGTGTCAGCAACGAAAGAGATTCAAATGCTCTTTTCTCATCATATTTTCCAAAAACTCCAAATATACCGCACATTAAAAACTGCAACTCCTGTAACTGTATTCTTCAACCGTTTCAAAAAGAGATTCTATAACCTCTTCGCAAAGTGGAATAGAGAGTTCGCTCTTGTATAACTCTTCGCTCACAGGAAGAGGTTTTGAATTGAAAAGTGTCAATTTGTATAGAGGCTTGTAATGAACCGTTGCTTCAAAACCTTTTTCGACAAGTTTTCGGACAATATCCTCTTTGGGGCAATACAAAGAGGGTTTTAAAAAAATAGGATAGAACTCTTTGAGTGTTCGGTTTCCTATATGCAAAATATCGAAATAAGGAGTTTTCGCAAACTCTTTTTCAAACCTCTCCAAAACCTCTTTTTGTTTTTCAAGTTTCTCTTCGATATCGGGTATATCGACATTTTCGGCTTCGATATCGATTCCGGCTTTTTTTATATCAAAATTCCAAAGCCTTCCTTTCTCAATACCGCCCTTTACAAAAATCTCCAACTCTTTTGCAAGAGTTTCGTCCCTGGTAAAAATAGCAGCAAAATCTCCGAAATCAACAATATGCGCTTTTGCTTCCCCGATTATCGCTCCACGGTTTTGAAAAACAAACAGGGCATCATTTGGTATAAAACTTTCAAAGAAGA
Organism: Nitrosophilus alvini; assembly: GCF_015100395.1. Classification (NCBI taxonomy): domain Bacteria; kingdom Pseudomonadati; phylum Campylobacterota; class Epsilonproteobacteria; order Nautiliales; family Nitratiruptoraceae; genus Nitrosophilus; species Nitrosophilus alvini. The sequence continues at coordinate 1,685,915 of NZ_AP022847.1, forward strand.
GGTTTTGTATATCGCTTTTTGACGAAAAATCTATCTTTACATCTTCAAGTTTTATTCTAATTCCCAAAAATTCCGGGACTGTGGCAAACCAACTTGGAGCATTCGCGGGTATTGAGATATCTTTTACACCCGCAACTTTCAAAAGCGCCATATAAGCAGTCTGTGAGTTTGAGCAGAAAATCTTTCTCATATCTTATTTCAAATTATCTGTTTTTCTCTTTTTCCACTCCCAAAGTTCTCTGTTTTTTATCTTTTTTACCGGACTTCCTACCGCATTTTTGCTGTAGTCTATTTTTACTATTTTGCAATTCGATTTTACATGAATTTTTCCAAAACCTTTCGGATTTTTCATAATTATCGCCATTCTTTCTACTCTGCCTGATGAACTTTTGATAGTTCCCTCAGCATAGCGGTTTGCCTGTTTTATCTCCACACTGCACTCTTTTCCCTCAAGAATTATATCTACCCATTTAGCTTTTTGGGGCACAACGCTTTTTGTATCCGCATACAGGAAAAACGTAAAAAAAACCGTGATTATAACTATTGCCTTCATTATCCATCCTTTTTGATAGTTTCCGAATACGGGAATATTCCGCTTTTACCCGAAATATTTTATTATTATAATTAATGTTAGCCAAAATTTTGCAAATATGATAGAATTGCACAAAAAATTTTCAAGGCAGACCCGTGAAAAACAAAAACCTTATAATAGTCGAGTCACCGGCAAAAGCAAGAACTATCAAAAATTTTTTGGGAAAAGATTATGAAGTTATCGCTTCCAAGGGACATATAAGAGACCTTCCAAAACACAGTTTCGGTATAAAAGTTGAAGAGGGAAAGTTCGAACCCCAATACAGAGTGGACAAAGAACACTCCGCAGTTGTAAAACAGATAAAAGAGCTCGCAAAGAAAAGTGACAGGATTTTCATAGCAACGGACGAGGACAGAGAGGGTGAAGCTATCGGTTACCATATCGCAAAAGCTATAGGAAAAGACCCGGAAAAACTGCCAAGGATTGTTTTTCACGAAATCACGAAAAATGCCATAACACATGCTTTGGAAAATCCGAGAACCATTGATATGGACAAAGTAAATGCTCAGCAGGCGAGAAGACTTCTTGACAGAATAGTAGGCTACAAACTCTCACCGCTTCTTTCATCCAAAATCCAAAGAGGACTCAGTGCCGGGCGTGTTCAGTCTTCTGCTCTGAAACTCATAGTTGACAGAGAAAGAGAGATAAAAGCGTTTGTTCCCCAGGAGTACTGGAGCATAGACGCGGTATTCAACAAAAGTATCGATGCATCTTTAGTCGAGTTTAAAGACAAAAAAATAGAAAAAATGAGTATTAAAACCGCCGATGTGGCTAAAAACATTGTAAAGACCCTCAAAGGCGAAGAGTTTAAAGTTGCAAAAATAGAGAAGAAAAAAAGAGTCTCCAAAACACCTCCGCCTTTTATGACATCCACACTTCAGCAAACAGCCTCCAGTCAACTGGGATTCAGCCCCAAAAAGACGATGATGATAGCACAGAAACTTTATGAAGGCGTTCAAACCGACAAAGGAATAACCGGTATCATAACTTATATGAGGACCGACAGCCTCAATATAGCAAAAGAGGCACAAAATAGCGCAAGAGAGCTCATAAAAAACAGATACGGGGAAAAATACCTTCCCAAAAATCCCAAAATATATACAACAAAATCGAAAGGTGCACAGGAAGCTCACGAGGCTATCAGACCCACTATGATAGACTTCACTCCGCAAGCTGCTGCACAGTATCTCTCAAAAGACGAACTAAGACTCTATACGCTCATATACAACAGATTTTTGGCATCTCAGATGGAAGATGCGATATTTGAAACACAAACCATCTATTTCAAAAGCGATAGCGGAACCTTCAAAGCAAGCGGAAGGAAACTGGTATTTGACGGTTTTTATAAAGTTCTGGGTACCGAAGACAAAGATAAGCTTCTTCCCGAGCTGAAAGAAGGAGAAAAAGTCGAACTTACAAAAATCGAAGCAAACCAGCATTTTACAGAGCCTCCTGCAAGATACTCCGAAGCTAGTCTCATAAAAAAACTCGAATCTTTGGGGATAGGAAGACCAAGTACATACGCTCCTACTATAGCGCTTCTTCAGGCAAGAAAATATATAGATATAGAGAAAAAACAGCTTATTCCTACCGATATCGCATTTAAAGTTATAGAGGTTCTGGAAAAGCATTTCAGTGAAATAGTGGACAGCTCCTTCACTGCAAAAATGGAAGAGGAACTAGACGAGATAGCAGAGGCCAAAAAAGAGTGGCAAAAGGTTCTTCTTGAGTTTTATGAACCCTTTATCAAACAGATTGAAGAGGGAAAAAAAGAGATAAAAAGTCAGAAAATCGCAATTCCACTAGGCAGAAACTGTCCGCTGTGCGGAGCCGAACTTGTAAAAAGAAGCGGCAGGTTCGGGGAGTTTGTCGCCTGCAGCGCATATCCAAAATGCAAATATACAGAACAGATAGAGAGTGAGGATAAAAAAGAGAGCAAAAATGAGGAGACTACCGATCAGATTTGCGATAAATGCGGTGCTCCTATGGTGGTAAAACAGGGACCCCGAGGCAAATTCCTCGCCTGCAGCGCATATCCAAAATGCAAAAATACAAAACCTTTGAACGATCCCAAAAAACTCTCCGTAAAATGTCCCGAGTGCGGCGGAGAGATACTGGAAAGATATTCGAAAAGAGGTAAATTTTTCGGATGTTCGAACTATCCGGAGTGTAAATTCATCTCCAAATACGAACCGACTGAGAAAAAATGCGAAAAATGCGGTTATATGACGGCAAAAAGGACATATAGGGGCAAAGAGGTTTATGAGTGTATAAAATGTAAACATAAAGAAGAAGCCTGAAACAGGAATTGGGAATTTTAAGATATGAAAGTAGGAATCCTCTCAGATACACACAGACGTCTTGATCTTGCAGAAGATGCTATAAAATTTTTGGTCAAAGAGGGGGTAAAGGCTCTGATTCACGCCGGAGACATAGAACTTCCGGAGACTCTTCAAATGCTTGAAGAGACATCTCTTCCCTATACGGCGGTTTTTGGAAACAACGACCGACATCTTTTTCATCTGCAAACCAGATACAATATACATAAAGAGCCATACTATTTCAAAATCAAAGATACAACATTCAAACTTATGCATCTGCCCTTTTATCTAACTCCGGACAGCGATATAGTCATATACGGACATCTGCACAGATTTGAATATCAAAAAACTGATTCCTGCCTCTATCTGAATCCTGGTGAAGTATGTGCAAGAAAGAAACCGAGATCCGAATGCGCCATTCTGGATATTGATAATAGATACGAAATTATATATTGTTATAAAGAGTTACCTGATAACATTTGGATAAAAGAGAGTATAAAAACTGCAGATCCGGAGAATTTATGAAAAAAGTTTTTTTATGTGCCATATCAAATATTTCCAGCGGCAGATGCCTTGAAGATTGCAGGTTCTGCACTCAGAGCGTGAGATATAAGGCCGATATCCAAAGATATGAGCATAAACCGATAGAGACAATCGTAAAAGAAGCAGTTGCAGCAAAAAAAATGGGAGCTTTGGGTTTTTGTCTGGTAACTTCGGGCAAAGGAATAGATGATAAAAAGCTGGAGTTTGTATGCGAAGCGGCAAGAGCAGTAAAAAAAGTCGTGAATGATTTCAATCTTATAGGATGCTGCGGTACAGCCGATGTTGAACAACTCAAAGAACTCAAAAGTGCCGGCATAGACAGCTATAACCACAATCTTGAAACCCACAGAGATTTTTATAAAAAAATCTGTTCAACCCATGAGTGGGATGAGAGATATCAGACCTGTCTGAATGTAAAAGCGGCAGGACTCAAACTCTGCAGCGGAGGAATATTCGGTCTTGGAGAGAGCAAAGAGCAAAGAGTTGAGTTTCTTGAGCAGATAAAATCACTGAGCCCTGACTCAACACCTATCAACTTTTATCATCCAAATCCATCTTTACCGCTTGAAGCGAAAATCCTGGAAGCTGAAGAGGCCTTGTCCATCGTAAAACTTGCCAGAGAGATACTGCCGGATGTGAAACTGATGGTTGCAGGCGGAAGAGAGATAACTCTTAAGGATGAATGGTATAGAATATTTGAAATGGGAGCCGATGCGATAGTTATAGGCGACTATCTGACAACAAAAGGGAATGAACCGCACAAAGATATAGAAACGATAAAATCACTTGGACTGGAAATCGCCGTAACCTGCCATGAATAACGAAATAACTATAATAATAACAATATCACTTTTGATATTTGCCACTCCTTTCATTTCAAAAATCACAAGACTTCCTACAAGCGTGTTGGAAATAATTCTTGGCTCCATAGCCGGTTTTATGGCACTCTTACCACATATCGAACTTTTCGAGCTTTTGGCGGAATTTGGATTTTTATATCTTATGTTTTTAGCAGGCCTTGAAGTTGACCTCAAAAAAGTTTTTACAACCCAAAAAGATATAATCTATAAAGGTTTGCTCTATCTTGCCACTTTGTACATTTTAGCTTTTGCTATATCGAAATATATGAAATTCAGTGATATTTTTATTGTTGTTATGCCTCTGATATCGGTTGGCCTTATAGCCGCATTGAAAAAGGAGTATGGCAAAAATCTTACCTGGCTAAATATCTCTATGATAATAGGTTCACTCGGAGAAGTCGTAAGTATTGCCGCACTTACACTTGTAAGCGCGGGTCTTCAGTTTGGTTTCGGCATAAAGTTTTATGAAACGATATTTTATCTATCAATGTTTCTGCTTCTGATTCTCGGTGCATTCAAATTTCTACAGATTCTGTTTTGGTGGTATCCTGAACTTAAAACCACACTTATGCCCAAAATCGACAGCGAAGAGCAGGATATCAGGCTGAGTATGGCTCTTCTTTTTATATTTATCGCTATTATGCTCTATCTGGACCTTGAAGTTGCATTCGGCGCATTTATCGCGGGTATTTTTATAGCTACTTTTTTCGAACACAAAAAAGCGCTCCCCCATAAACTCTCATCATTTGGTTTCGGTTTTCTTGTTCCTATATTTTTTATCTATACAGGAAGCTCTTTCAAACTGAGTGCACTAACAATGGAAGGGTTGCTTTTGCAGGCTCTTTTGATAACGGTTCTAATGACTGGTATAAGAATCATCGCTTCAATGAATTTTATAAAAATTCTAGGGCTAAAAGACAGCATTCTTTTTGGGCTCTCTCACTCAATGCCTTTGACGCTTCTTGTAGCAGTTGCCACACTTGCATACCATACAAAAAGTATAGATGAGTTTCACTATCTGGCATTCATACTGGCAAGTCTTTTCGAAGTGTTGTTTGTTATGATCGCAATCAGACTGCTGCAGAAAAAAGAGAATATCACCAAAAACGAAAAAACCTGAGGACTATTTGCAAAATACCTTATATCCCAAATCAGTCTTTTCAGCCTCCGGGTTGCAGCCTTTTCTAGGAGTTATTGCAATGCGGTAGTAATTTTTATGGCTTCCTATTTCCACTTTTTTGAAATTTTCGTTTTGCAGGTCGATTTTCTTCGTGTAAAAACTGTTTTTACGCCTGAAATCCAAAACAGTTTTTAAAGGATTTTTTACAGTAAAAACTCTGATTGCTCTATCTTTTGTTTGGATAATGATGCTTCTGTTGTTATCCAAAATCTCTAAAAATGAGAATATTTTTATTTTTTGGACACTCTGAGGCTGTTGTTTTGTTTCAGACAAAGGGGGCTCTTTCTGGAACTGTTCGGCTTTTACAGGCTCAAAAGGGTTTTCTCTGGCAAACAGCATAACGGCAGCCAAAAACAAAATAGTATATTTTTTCACTGACCCGGCTCCAGTTGTTTAAGTTCAAAATACTCTTTTTGGAGTTTTGCATTCTCCTGTTTGAGCCTGTTTACCTCTTTTTTAAGGAGCTTTTCTTGCTCCTGTAGTTCAAAAAGCACCTCTACGGAGTTCTTACCAAAAAGAAGCGTCCCTATATAGAGTCCTAGCAGCACAACTGCAACTACAGCTCCAAAAATTTTCAGAAACCAGAAAAATGTCTCTTTAAAACTTTTGGAGCCTAAATCGTCAAGTATTTCTCTCATAGGGACGCACTGATTTTATCAGCTTTTTAACCAAAAAGCTCACGGCCTATAAATTCCGCATAGCCCAAATCTCTTGCTATCTCAATAAGCCTGTTATATTTTGCATTTCTCTCACCCCTGGCAGGAGCGCCTGTTTTTATCTCTCCGGTATTGAGTGCAACAGCAAAATCGGCTATAAACGCATCTTCGCTTTCGCCGCTTCTGTGGCTCATAACGCATCTATAACCGTTTCTTTGAGCAAGCCTGACCGTCTGCATTGTCTCACTTACACTTCCTATCTGATTCGGTTTTATCAAAATAGAGTTTGCTATTTTTTCATCTATCCCTTTTTGCAATATCTCTTTGTTTGTTACAAACAGATCGTCACCTACAAGCTGTATTTTGCTGCCCAGTCTATCCGTAAGGATTTTCCATCCTTCCCAGTCATCTTCACTAAGCCCGTCTTCGATGGATACAATAGGATACTTGCCGCAGAGCTCTTCATAATATCCAACCAGCTCTTCGGCTGTGAGTGTTCTATTTTCACCCTCCAGCCTGTATCCTTCCTCACATACAAGTTCACTGCTGGCAACATCCAGAGCAATTGATATCTGTTCGGATGGTTTGTATCCGGCTTTTTCTATAGCTCTTATAATATATTCGATGGGTTCGGCATTATTTTTAAGATTGGGAGCAAATCCCCCTTCATCTCCCAACGCTGTATTGTGACCGTCAGATTCCAGAAGTTTTTTCAATGTGTGATAAACTTCGGTACTTGCTCTCAAAGCCTCTTTAAAGTCGTCAAAGCCGTTTGGCATTATCATATATTCCTGAAAGTCCACATTGTTATCGGCATGCGCACCGCCGTTTATGATATTAAGCATAGGTGTGGGAACTACAACGGCATTAGAGCCTCCCAGATATCTGTAAAGAGGTAGTCTCAAACTCTTTGCCGCTGCTCTTGCTACAGCCATAGAAACACCCAGGACGGCATTTGCTCCAAGTCTGGAATAGTTATCAGTACCATCCAACTCTTTCATTATTGCATCAATTTCAGCCTGATTATATGGTTCCAATCCTGTCAACTCGTCGGCAATGGCAACTTCTACATTTTCACACGCTTTCAAAACGCCTTTTCCCAAAAATCTTTCATCTTTGTCTCTAAGCTCCAGCGCTTCTCTTTTCCCTGTACTTGCACCGCTTGGCACTATCGCGCTTGCCACGGTACCGTCACTGAGTATTACAGTGGCTTTTACGGTAGGATTGCCCCTGCTGTCAAGAACTTCATCTGCTATAATATTATCAATATAAACCATTATCTCCCCTTTTTATAACTCGTAATTCGTGACTAGTGATTCGTAATCGGTTGCTTTAGTCCTCTCTATAACAACCGACTCAATCTTCTACCATCTCATTTTCAGGCACTTCAAGAGCTTTATCTATCCCCATACTCTTTTTTATCTGCTCTTCTATCTCCGAAGCGACTTCCGGATGCTCTTTGAGATAGGCTTTTACGTTTTCTCGTCCCTGTCCCAGTTTTTTATCCTTGTAGCTAAACCATGCACCGCTTTTGTCTATGATATCAAGTTTTACGCCATAATCAACGATCTCACCCTCTTTGCTGATACCCTCTCCGAACATTATGTCAAATTCCGCCTGCCTGAACGGAGGGGCTACCTTGTTTTTGACAACTTTCGCTCTTACTTTGTTCCCTATCTGATTTTCACCCTGTTTGAGTGTGGCGATTCTTCTCACATCAATTCTAACAGAAGCATAAAATTTCAAAGCATTTCCGCCGGTTGTGGTTTCAGGCGTTCCATATCCCATAGCCCCTATCTTCATCCTTATCTGATTGATGAAGATAACGGTGGTACTCATTTTATGAAGAACTCCGGTAAGTTTTCTAAGAGCCTGACTCATCAGCCTAGCCTGCAGCCCCATATGGCTGTCGCCCATTTCGCCTTCGATTTCGGCTTTGGGAGTCAGAGCCGCAACAGAATCTATCACTATCACATCGATCGCACCGCTTCTGGCAATGGTTTCAACAATATCCAGAGCCTGCTCGCCGAAATCGGGCTGAGAAACAAGAAGGTTATCAACATCAACTCCCAGATTTTTCGCATAAAGAACATCCAGAGCATGTTCCGCATCTATAAAAGCACACACGCCCCCCTGCTTCTGCGCTTCGGCAATTATTTGAAGGGCCAGTGTGGTTTTTCCCGAACTCTCGGGTCCATATATCTCAATGATTCTTCCTTTTGGCACCCCGCCTATACCGAGAGCCAGATCGAGTCCCAAAGACCCGGTACTTATAGAGTCGATTGGCACTATCTCTTTTTCGCCCAGTTTTACAAGCGCACCTTTTCCGAATGCTTTGTCTATCTGTTTTATCGCAAGTTCAAGTGCTTTTTGCTTGTTTGCATCCATTTAATCAACCTCATTATTAAAATTATCAATATTTTATCCTTTTTTGATTAAAATATGAATAAATTATCATAAAAGGCAACCGATGTCTTGTTACAGTGTGGCCCACTCCCCCGATGCAGACGATATTTTTATGTTTTATGCCATAAAATTCGGATGGGTGAGTTCAAAAAACATACGATTTGAAAACATAGCACTCGATATAGAGACCCTAAACAGGGAAGCTCTCAACTCTTTTTACGATATAACGGCAATCAGTTTCGCACTCTATCCTTTTATAAAAGAGGAATATGCTCTTTTGAGAACGGCTGTCAGCTTCGGAAACGGCTACGGACCGAAGCTGATAAAGAAAAAAGGCAAAAAGCTCAAGAAAAATTTCAGGGTGGCTCTGAGCGGGAAATATACAACCAACGCTATGCTTTTTCGTATAGCATATCCGGAAGCCAGGATCACATATATGAATTTCCTCGATATAGAAAAGGCGGTCCTCGAAGAGAAGGTTGACGCAGGTGTTCTGATACATGAGAGCATACTCGATTTTGACGAAAACCTGGAAGTGGAGTGTGAGCTTTGGGATATATGGGAAGAGCTGAGCGGCGGTTCTCTTCCTCTTCCTCTTGGAGGAATGGCACTTAGACGCTCTATCCCCATACTTAAGGCCATTGAGGCGGAAGAGATGCTCATCAAAGCTGTGGAAGTGGCAACGAAAAACAAAGAGATGCTCTCAAAAATGCTTATTGAAAGAGATCTTGTCAGAATAGATGATAAAAAACTCGATATCTATCTTGGTATGTATGCCAACGAAGAGTCTGCGGTAATGAACGAAAAACAGTATATGGCACTGAATCGGCTCTTTCAAATAGGCTTCGAACACGGATTTTACAAATGTCCTATAGATGCAAAAGAGTATCTGATACCGAAAGAGTATAAAGAGTTCAGGTTTTCCTGAACGTAAAAAGTGAAAGTTAAAAATATGGAATATTGAATTGGGAAAAAAGATTATAGATTTTTCTAAATACAGCTCCATAAAAATCGGGCCGAAAGTTGAAGTGTATATAATCGAAAAGATAGAAAAGGATAATGAGCAGCTCTTTATAATAGGCGGCGCAAACAATCTTTTGGTATCTCCAAATCCCCCAAAAATCGGTATCTTATCCAAAAAATTTGATTATATAAAAATCAAAAATGATACTCTCGTTATAGGCGGTGCAACCCCTAGCGGAAAAATTCTCTCTTTTTGCAAAAAGCATAATATAAAAGGTTTTGAATTCCTGACTAAACTGCCCGGGACTCTGGGTGCAATGGTCAAAATGAATGCGGGCGTAAAAAACTATGAGATAGGAAAATCTCTTTTGTGGATAAGAACCTATCGGGGCACTGTTCCAAAAAAAGAGATAAACATAGACTATAGAATAACAGATATTGAAAATATTATCTATGAAGCCGCTTTTAAGATAGAGTATGGATTTGATACCGCTCTGCAAAAAAAGCTGCTCGATTTAAGAAAAAATCAACCAAAAGAGCCTAGCCCTGGCAGCTGTTTCAAAAACCCGCCCGGCGACTATGCGGGAAGACTTATAGAAGCGGTGGGACTTAAAGGATATACCGTAGGCGGCGCCGCTTTCAGCGAAATACACGCCAATTTTCTTGTAAACAGAGGAGATGCCTCCTTTGAAGATGCGATAAAACTGATAGAACTTGCAAAAAAAAGAGTTTACGAAAAGTTTGGAATTGTTTTAAAAGAAGAAGTTGTTATATTGTAATACCTATAAATAAATTTGCAGCCTAAAGGCTGCAAATTCCCCCTATGTAGCCCCGAAGCTGTTGCCTCGGGCAAATAATTTAGAATATTATTTGTTTGCTGCAGCTTTTGCAGCTTCTATAGCCTCATCGTAGTTTGGCTCTTCAGTAATTTCCGGAACAAGCTGCTTATAAACAACAGTCCCGTCTTTTCCGATAATAAATATGGCTCTGGCAAGAATACCTGCCAGAGGACCTTCCTCTATAAGAACTCCGTATTTTTCCCCAAACTCTTTGTTTCTGAAATCTGATGCAACTGTCAGATTTTCCACACCTTCTGTGGAGCAGAATCTCTTGGATGCAAAAGGAAGATCCATAGAAACAACAGTTACATCAACACCCTCTATGTTAGCAGCAGACTCATTGAATTTTCTTGTCTCAGTTGCACATACCGGAGTATCCAGAGAAGGAACGACAACTATCATCTGTACCTTCTCCTGAGCTCCTCCGACCTTTTTTTCAGAAAGATCCGTTGCAACTACTGTAGCTTCCGGCGCCTTATCGCCTACATTTATTTCATTTCCAGATAATTTTACTTCATTACCTTTAAGTTTTACTGTTGCCATAATTACCCCTCATCATAAATTTTGTAACAAAATTATAACTAAATAGGATAAAAAATGTCTTAATTAAAAAACGAGGATTTAGGTTTAACTTTCAGGGAAAGTGGATCGCTGAAGTCTTTTCTTTTGTAGGCCTCTATAGCACATCTTCCTATCATTGCGGCATTGTCAGAACAGTACTTTAGTTCGGCAAAGCTTATATCAATACCTCTTTTTTCACACTCTTTTTCAAAAATCTCTCTTACTTTAAGGTTCGCACTCGCGCCTCCGACTATAGCAAAAGAAGAAGCAGGGAATATATCGAGCACTTTTTTTGTTTTATGCAAAAGATGCTCTATAGCAGCTTTTTGAAATGAGGCGGCAATGTCGGCCTTGTCCTTATCGGTCAATCTGCCTATCTCTTCTATGGTCCTTCTGACCGCATTTTTAAGCCCCGAATAGCTAAAAGCTATTTTCGGTGAGTTTTTCAAAGGGACAGGAAAAGCAAATCTGTTTTCATCCCCTCTTCTTGCAAGCTCTTCTATAACAGGCCCACCCGGATATCCTAGCCCCATCATTTTTGCCACTTTGTCAAAACTCTCTCCGAAACTGTCATCCATAGTCGTTGCCAAAACTCTTATGAGATCATAGCTTTGGACATCTATCACCATTGTATGTCCGCCGGAGACTAGAAGAACCGTTTTTGGAAGTTCTGCTTCCTTCTCAATAAAAAGAGAATATATATGCCCCTTTAAATGGTTTACTCCTATCAAAGGCAGGCCCAGTGATAGGCTAAGGGCCTTTGCCATCATAACGCCTTCCATTAGAGTCACTGAAAGCCCGGGTTCGTTTGTTACCGCTACAGCTTTAAGGAAAGGAAAAAACTCTTTTGTCTCCTCAAGGATTTTTGGCAAAGCTACAGCATGCAGTCTGCTTGCAAGTTCGGGAACAACTCCTCCATATGCCGCATGCTGCTTCTCCTGGGATATCTTTTTATGAAAAAGAAGTTTGTAGTCGCTTATTCTTGTAATTGCAATAGAGCTGTCATCACAGCTGCTTTCGATACTGAGCAGAAACTCCTTTTTCATACCGGAACTCCGGCTGCCTCTTTTCCCCCCTCTTTTGCCCACTCAAGAACCCAGGGCCACTCTCCGTATCCGCTGTCGGTATTTATATGGCCGGCATTTTCCAGTATAAGCATCTCAATATTTAAAAAATTCTGTAGTTCATGAGCCTCTTGGATACTCATATAAGGATCATTCGTAGATACAACCATCATAGCTTCTTTTGCAAAGAGTCTTTTCGGAGTTTCAACAGGAAAAAAACTTTTTATTATCTCTATATCACAGTCCAGCCTCGGGGGAGCTACAAGCAAAAGCCTCTGTACCTCTTCTACTTCACCCTCATTGCAGAGCCAAAACCATAAAGTACATGCAAGAGAGTGACATATAACCGTTGTTGGAGAAAAAGTTTTCATAATATTTTTTACCTTCTTCATCCATCTGTGTCTGTTGGGATGGTGCGGATGCATCAATAATGGAAAAGAGAGAGTTCCGTAATCTTTAGCTAGTTCGGAAGCCAGCCAGCTTTGCCAATGGGGATAGTCACTTCCACCCCATCCGTGAAGAATCAGCACCCTATCCAATCAGACTCCTTGCAAAATTTCGTACTTCTTTGTCTATTTCAAATACTTCCTCTAGATTTTTCGGATCCACATCTGAAAACTTTTCAAAACTTTTCAAAATAACCTCCGAAATCTTCGTAAAAGCCGCCTGTCTGTTTACAAAAGCCTCTATGGCAACTTCATTTGCCGCATTTACTACAATACCTCTGTGCGGTTGTTCTAAAAGCTCTTCTCTAATCTGCCAGACAGGATATCTTTCTTGTTCTATCTTTCTAAACTCCAAAATTCCCAAAGAGGCGAAATCAACGCTCTGCATTACAGGTTTTTTCACCTCTTTGAGCAGAGCAAAAGCTATAGGGAGTCGCATATCCGCATAAGCCGCATGCAAAACACTGCTGCCGTCCATATAGTTGACAATTGCATGAATTATCGATTTCGTCTCTATAACGGCATCAAGATTTTGGCACCCAAAAAGCCATCTTCCTTCCAGAAGCTCAAAGAGTTTGTTAACCATAGTCGCGCTGTCAATAGTAATTTTTACACCCATACTCCAGTTTGGATGTTTAAGAGCATCTTCCAAAGTGGCTCTTTCAAGTTTTTCAAGGGGCCAGTCTCTGAAAGCTCCGCCGCTTGCAGTTATAAGCATAGATTTTACAGGTCTTTTGCCAAGTATATACCAAAGACCGAAATGCTCGCTGTCAATCGGGTCTATTTTTGAGATATCTATAAATTTTCCCGCAACCACAAGCGACTCTTTATTGGCAAGCGCAACCCTTTTACCGCACTCTATAGCTTTTACAGTAGGTCTTAGCCCCAAAAAACCCACCAGGGCATTTACAACCGTATCGGCAGTTGTACTTTCAATCGCTTCAAGTATTCCCTCTTCTCCCCAAAGCACTCTTTTATGTGTGATCTTATCCACATGCTCTTTTTTACCCACTACAACAATCTGGGGAGCAAACTCATCTATCTGCTTCTTTAAAAGTTCAATATTGTTCCCGGCGACAAGAACATCGATATCAAGTTTATACTCTCTTGCAATATTAAGAGTATTTACACCAATTGAGCCGGTAGAGCCCAAAACCGCTATTTTTCTGCGCAAAACAGTCCCTCTTCCATCCAGTTTGGTCTACACTCTTTAATATAATGCCTGCTGAGTGCCGGCCGGATATTCACAAAAGTCCTCTTAAAAGTACCACCATGGCCGGACCCGCAAAAAGATACCCGTCAACTCTGTCAAGAAATCCCCCATGGCCTGGAAGTATGTCGCCGCTGTCTTTCACACCTGCTCTTCTTTTGAGATAGCTTTCAAAAAGATCCCCGAAAAGTGATGCAACAGAAACAAAAAGAGAGATAATAAAAGCGTAGCCGAAATCTACCAAAGAGAGTCCGAACATAGTTCCAAAAAGTGTCGCAAGCACTACACCACCTACTGCTCCCTCAACGGTTTTGTTTGGAGAAGTCGGGCAAAACTCCCTTTTCCCAAACATTTTACCCACAAAATATGCACCTATATCGGTAAGCGCAACTACAACAAGAAGCCAGAAAAGTGACCCTATACCGAAATCATGATAGAGTGCAAGAAGAAAAAGAAAGCCGCTCGCCGGATAGAGAAACGGCAAAAAAAGTTTGCTGTCAAACTCCCTTGTATAGGCTAATGCCGAAGCAAACAGTATAGCTACTACAAAAAAGAGATCATCGGGATTCGGATAGAAAAAGGCGACTATCCAAAGAGCCAGTGCCCAGAAATATATAGAGTTGTTTTCGATACCGAAAAGTTTCATAGCTTCGTAAAAAGAGAACATAAAAACGACTCCCAAAAAGAGCCAGACAAGAAAAAAGTTATCGATAATTCCTATGGCAATAACTACTGCCAATAAAATAGAACCGGTAACAAAACGTTCCGAATTGTCTTTGATAGTATTTATTATTTTTTCCATAAAATCCTCTTGCTTTGAAGATTGCTAAAACACAAACCGTTAGATTCTATTATAACGAAGTTGATTTAACGGTAGCATTAAATCCAATAAGCTCGTTCCTATGTTTTGAAGCCCTGAAGTATTTCACTTAGAGTTTTAGACTTTTGGGCAAGCAACAGCGCTATATGATCAACCTTCTTTGCTCTTTTTTCATTCTCTTTCGACAGATGCAGGGTCTCATCCATAGCCACAATAAGCTCTTTGCTACTCTTTTCTATAATCTCATATTTTTCAAAAACTTTTTCGGAAATCTCAACACCGGTATTGAGTCTCTCTCTGGTCTCATCCGCGCTCTCTATAAGTGATGAGGCACTTTTTGTCACATCGAGTATATTTTTGGATGTTTTTTCCACTGTTTTACTCATATCTTCAACATTCTCTACCATAACGGAAATTGTCTCGTTTATATTTTTTAGGCTCTGCTGTGTTTTGACCGCCAGGTTTCTTACCTCTTCCGCTACAACGGAAAACCCTTTCCCATGCTCGCCAGCCCTTGCCGCTTCTATGGCTGCATTCAATGCAAGAAGATTTGTCTGGGCTGCAATATCCGTTATTATTTTGACTATATCTTCTATCTGCAACGCATGGTCTTTAAGACTGTTCATCTTTCGGATTATCTCATTTTGCCTGTTGCCCTCTTCAAAAATAACATCTATTACCTCTTTTAGATTCTCTACAAATTCAACAAGCACTCTTTCTGTAAGCTTCAAATCCTCAACTGTTTTTTTGGCAACTCTTTTGGCATCTTCAAGCTGATTTCCTGCCTCTTTTGCGGCATTGTCAACCGAAGATATCTCTTCAAGCTCTTTGGATATATCTGTAAGCAGCTGATGCGCTACCTCTTTTAGCTCATCTGCAAATTTACTTGTATCGTATGAATTCTCTTTCGCTCTTATGACCACATTTTTGACTTTTGATATAAATTCATTTACATATTTTGATGCAAGCCCTATCTCGTCTTCTCTTTTTATATTTATTGTTTTAGTCAGATCGCCGTCACCCTGGGCAAGGTCTTTTGCTTTTAGAGTCAGATTGTCAAGAGGCTTGAAGATTTCACGTGAAAAGAAAACATAAAAAAAGAGTGCCGTAAACAGGGTTCCAACTGCAATACCGGCTAATATATCCGTCCTCGAACTCTCTACAAGGCGGGCAACATCGTCCATCGATATCTCTAGGTCCATAACACCCAGCACGTCTCCGGGCTTTGATGTTGCATGACATATTATACAGCTTTTATCGGCTATCAAAGGTTTTAAGAAAACATATCTTGTTCCGCCATTTTTTTCTTCTATGAAATCAAGACTTTTCTTTGTATCAAAAACCTTTTTAACAGCATCCCGGCTTCCGTTTTTTGCCGTTCTGTTTTCGCCGAAAAATTTTATAAGTTCTTTGGATCTGATAATGTTCAGATC
This sequence comes from Nitrosophilus alvini, assembly GCF_015100395.1. Classification (NCBI taxonomy): domain Bacteria; kingdom Pseudomonadati; phylum Campylobacterota; class Epsilonproteobacteria; order Nautiliales; family Nitratiruptoraceae; genus Nitrosophilus; species Nitrosophilus alvini. The sequence continues at coordinate 1,701,809 of NZ_AP022847.1, forward strand.
TTTAATCCCTTTGATTTTTTTGGCGTTTTCCAAAGTTTCATTGATAACCTCTCTGTCACCGCTGTTCATACTCTGCCTCACGGACTGGAAAATAGACTCCGTCAACATAATTGCACTCTTTTTGGATGCGGTATCAGACAGTTTGTCATAAGTATAAGAGACAAACGCGTACAATAAAAAAGCTAAAAGCAGCAACAGAAGAATAAGAGTAAAAACAAGTTTTGATTTGATAGTTTTGAACATTATAAGAGACCTTTAAAACTGACATAATATTTATAAATAATCGGTGATTGGATTATATTATCCGTTTATACTTTAACATTTAATTATTTTTTATAGATTTTTACTGTTTTATAATTAACATAGTTTACGTTTGCGCCCGCTTTCGGCTTTACATTTCTTCGCCTGGTGTAGTCAACAAGATATCCCCCTTTTTCATCCACACTGAAGTCGACACAGAGTCTGGCTGCCGTTTTTATTATCTCTTCTGGAATATTTTGTCTGTTGGAACGGATTATCACATGAGTGGAAGGTCTATCTTTTAGATGAAGCCAGATATCGGATGCTTTTGCATTTTTTAGAAGTTCTATATTTCCTTTTTCGTTTTTACCCACATATATCGTATATTCGTCTATTTTAAACTTCTCGAAATTGAGTGCTTTTTTCTCTTTTTTTCTTTTCTCTTTTTTTGGAAACAGCAGCTCGATCTCTTCAGGATTTTTGGCATTTTCCACTATGTTTGCAAGCCTTTTTAAAAAAAGAATTTTTGAAGAGAGATTCTCTTTTTCTATATGGATATTTTTGGCTTTTTGTCTAAGTCTTTTCGCTTTTGAAAAAAATATATCTGCCATCTGCGATACGCTTTTTGCCTCCGGCGGGAGTTCTATCTCAACCGTTTTGTTGTCAAAATCCTCTATTTTGGCAACTGTTTGGTAGGGCTTTATTTTATGGATATTTGCAAGTATGAGATTTGCTTTTTTCTCATATTCATCAGCCTCTTTCATCAGATTTTCACTGCTTTCAAGATCTTTTAGAATCTTTTCAAGTTTTTCTATCTGTTTGTATATCTGCAAAATTTTGGATGTTTTCAGCACAGAAAGTCTTTTTTGTCTCTCTTTTTCATAAACTTCGTACAGATATTTTTCAATATCTTCTATCTCTTTTGGTTCTTCTTTGAACTCCCGCTTTGGAATATCAAGAAGCTTTTTGCCGGGTTTGACCTCTCTGAAAGAGACGCTGCTGTCAATGTGACGCAAAGCTTCTATAACTGTGCCATCCTCTGTTAAAACGATGGCATTTGTGTTTCTCCCGGTAAATTCAAGCTGTAAAACCGTTATCTCTTTTTTGTAGGAAGATGCCGATTCGGCTACGATTTTCAGTATCTTATCATCCGGAACTTCCACTTTGATGATTTTCGCCTTTTTAAATCTTTTCTGCAAAGCTATATCAAAAGGAGCGTTGTATCTTTTTATCTTCAGCAGATCCTCTCTTTTGTATATTTTTGCATCCGATTTTTTAAGATCAAAAAGAATAGGATTTTTGTCAAACTCTATCTTTATAACATTGTCATCAACCCTGCATATATCGGTAATAATCCTGAATTTTTTCAGATATTCCCCGATACGCTTCAATTCCCAAAGCTTCATATATTTCCTCTTATATCACCGTTTTAATATGGTAAAATATCACAAAAATTTTAAAAGGCTTATTATGGGTCAGACGATAACCGAAAAAATATTCAGCGATCATGTAGGACGGGAGGTAAAAGCCGGCGAGATTATACAGTGCGAACTGGATATGATCATCGGAAACGACATAACCACACCGATATCTATAAAAGCTTTCAGGGAATCAGGTGCAAAAAAGCTGGCAAAACCCGATAACTTCGCCATAGTAATGGACCATTTCATACCTGCAAAAGATATAGCGAGTGCTAACCAGGCGAAAATCAGCCGCGACTTTGCATACGAACACGATCTTAAACACTTTTTTGACGAAAAGGATATGGGAATAGAGCATGCGCTGCTTCCCGAAAAGGGGCTCGTAGTTCCGGGCGATGTGATCATAGGTGCGGACAGCCACACCTGTACACACGGCGCTTTGGGAGCTTTCGCCACCGGTATGGGCTCAACCGACCTTGCATACGGAATGATAACAGGCTCAAACTGGTTCAGGGTCCCCGAATCTATAAAAGTGATATTCAAAGGAAAACCGCGCGAATTTGTCTACGGAAAAGATTTGATACTCGAGCTTATAAGGCTGATAGGTGTAGACGGAGCGCTTTACAAAGCGTTGGAATTTACAGGAGATACCATTGAACATCTGTCTATGGATGACAGATTCAGCCTTTGCAATATGGCGATTGAAGCCGGAGCTAAAAACGGTATTATTGCGGTAGACGAGATTACAAAAGAGTTTTTGAAAGATAAAAATCTCGCCCGTGAGCCGAAATTTCACTACAGCGACGAAGACGCCGTGTACGTAAGAACTGTGGAGATAGATGTGGCCAACCTGGAACCGGTCATCGCATATCCGCATCTCCCCAGCAACGGAAAACCTCTCAGTCAGGCCGTAAAAGACGACCTTGCCGTTGACCAGGTTTTCATAGGGAGTTGCACAAACGGAAGGCTTAGCGACCTTGCCATTGCAGCTGAGATAGTAAAAGGGAAAAAAGTGGCAAAACGAACAAGAATGATAGTAACGCCGGCTACGCAAAAAATCTTCAAAGAAGCCGAAAAACTTGGATATATCGATACTCTTATAGATGCGGGGGCAGTTGTCTCAAATCCTACATGCGGAGCGTGCCTCGGCGGGTATATGGGAATTTTGGGCGACGGCGAGAGATGTATAGCTACGACAAACAGAAACTTTGTAGGCAGGATGGGAGCAAGATCCAGCGAAATATATCTTGCAAACTCCGCTGTTGCAGCGGCAAGTGCGATAGCCGGTAAAATAGCAGACCCGAGAGAAATCATTTAATATTTGGTGGAAGTGATACTTTTTGACTTGAAAACTCTCGGAGAGCTGAAAAAAGGTTTTTTTATAAAAAGGCAAAACCGCTTTCTGGCTACTGCGAAAGTGGATGAGGAGATAAAAAAAATCCATATCGCAGACACCGGAAGACTTGAAGAGATACTAACACCCAAAAGAGAGCTTCTGCTTCTGAAAAACGCAGAGTCTTTAAAGACAGACTACACTCTTGTTGCGGCAAAAATGGAAGAGGGATGGGTTTTGATAAACACAAAACTTCATCCCGCAATCGCCCATATTGCCATTAAAAACGGAGTTTTGGGCTTCAAGCCTGAAATTATCAAAAAAGAGGTCAGATTTTTAAACAGCAGATTCGATTACAAAGCTGACAACGCCTATGTGGAACTTAAAGGGTGTTCCCTGGTACAAAACGGTTTTTGCCTCTTTCCAAACGCTCCCACCAGCAGAGGCACAAAACATATAAAAGAGCTGATAGAAGCCAAAAAGAGAGGCTACGAGGCATATATTCTTATCATGGCACTCAGACGTTGCAAATGCTTCAAACCCCATCCCGAAAGAGACGGCGAGTTCAAAAAAACATTTTACACAGCACTTAATGAGGGTGTAAAGTTCAAAGGTTTTTTTATAAAAATAGATGAAGAATTGAGAGTTGTATATGATGGAGAGTTGAATCTATGTCAAAGTTAGATATCCCCTGCATTATCTTCGCCGGTGGGAAAAGCAGCCGGATGGGAAAAGACAAATCACTTCTGCCATTCGCAGGATTTTCGACGCTGTCAGAGTATCAGTACAGAAGGCTTTCCAAAATTTTCAATAATGTCTACATCAGTGCAAAAGAGAACAAATTCAACTTTGCCGCACCTCTCATAAAAGATAGAGACTCTGCCCGGTTTGCTCCCACATTCGGTATCCTAAGCAGCTTTGAATCTCTGAACTCAGAATTTTTCGCGATAAGCGTCGATACCCCTTTTGTAGACAAAGAGGTGATAAAAAAACTGATTGAAAAAGCAAAACTTCACCCTAAAAAAGATGCTGTTATAGCAAGAACAAAAAGTGGCACACATCCGCTGATAGGAATATACAGACCAAGCATTGCCCCTAAAATAAAAGAGCTTGCCCAAAAAAAGAACTTCAAACTTAACTATCTTTTGAAAATTTCAAATACTCTTTTTGTAGATTTTGAAGATGAAGAGAAGTTTTTAAACCTGAACAGACCAGAAGATTATAACAGAGCTATTCATTTATTGAATCGTGATACGTGATAAGTTTTTGTATGGCAAAATCCGATTTCAATTCCTAATTCCCAATCAACTCCCTGGCCAACTTGGCGTCAAATTTTTTATAAATTCTCTCAAGTATTGCAAAATTCCTGTTTATAAAAAAATTCCTTTGGGAGACATTTTTTGCAAAATGGCTGTAATATTTCTTCGCTTTATCAACATCGCCTTCTATGAGATAGGCATCGGCTATATACTCAGCAGCATAATGCTCACCGGATTTCAAAGCTTTGGTTCCCGTTTCTATCGCTTTTTCAGGTTCACCGCCTACCAGATAGTACCACGATGCTTTGCCGTAAACTTCGGTTTTCTCCAGATATGCCGCATACTCACCGCAAAATTTCTGTTTTGTTGTGTCACCTTTTTTAACAACATAGTAATTGCATCTAAGCTCGCTCTTGTTCAGATCACACTTGCAGTCAGCCGCCGATAGAAAAACCGATAAAAACATTAAAGCAAAGGTTATCTTTTTCATAATAATTCCTTCTGATACGATTAATTTTATATTATCACTTTTTGGATAAAATATGCAAAAAGCCAAAGGTAGAAAATGGTAAAACATATAGTTTTTATGAAATTTCCGGACAAAACCGTATTGGAAAATGTCAAAGCAAAGCTTTTGTCGATGAAAGGGAATATAAAAGAGCTGAAAGATATCGAAGTGGGCATAAACTTTTCACCTGAGGAGAGAGCCTACCATATAGCATTGACAACTCTGTTTGAGAGCAAAGAGGCACTTGAAAATTATGCGGTACACCCCTATCATCAGGATATTATAAAATATCTCAAATCTTTGGGAGTCGAGAGCAAAGTTGTAGATTACGAGGTGGAAAATGGCTGATTTGACACATCTTGACGAAAAAAAACGGCCAAAAATGGTCGATGTGGGAGTAAAAGAAGAGAGCCAGAGGGTTGCAGTCGCAAGCGGTATGATAAAAATGAGCCGCGAAGCGTATGAGGCCGTTATAAACCAGACGACAAAAAAAGGAGCCGTTTTGCATACGGCTGTGATCGCGGCTATCATGGGAGCAAAAAAGACGCCGGATCTGATTCCGATGTGTCATCCACTGCTTCTTACCTCTATAAACTGCGATGTAGAAGAACTTCCCGAACTTCCTGGTTTCAGACTGACACTTACTTGCAAACTGAGAGGAAAAACAGGTGTGGAGATGGAAGCTTTGACCGGTGTAAGCATCGGTCTTTTAACCATTTACGATATGGTAAAAGCTATAGACAAAAGTATGGAGATAAAAGATATAAGACTCGAATCCAAAAGCGGCGGTAAAAGCGGCGATTTCGTCAGAAAAGGGTAAAGTTTGCTTCACGGCATAATCGAGTGGATAGTCTCTACGGTTTCAGACCTGGGATATATAGGAATTTTTATTATGATGTTTTTGGAAAGCAGCTTTTTCCCTTTTCCGAGCGAAGTGGTAATGATACCTGCAGGATACCTGGCTTCAATCGGTAAAATGAACATCTATCTGGCTATATTTTCAGGTATAGCGGGTTCTTTGGCCGGTGCGGTATTTAACTATTTTCTGGCTTTGAAATTAGGGCGCTCCTTTTTGAGCAGATGGGGAAGATATCTGTTTATCAAAGAAGCGACTCTTCAGAAAATGGAAAGGTTTTTCGAAAAACATGGCCACATCTCCACATTTTCCGGAAGGCTGATTCCTGCTGTCAGACAGTATATATCTTTGCCTGCCGGTCTTGCAAGGATGGATCTGGCTCTTTTTGCTTTTTATACAAGTCTTGGGGCGGGCATATGGGTTACCATACTGGCTCTTCTTGGTTTTTTTATAGGAAATAACGAAAAATTAATAGAAGAGTATCTTCATTTCATCATTGCAGCAACTCTTGCATCTTTATCTGTTATAATATTTATATACATAAAATTAAAAACAAAAAGCCTTTTAAAAGGAGAGAGACTATGAAAGAGATGGGAGATTTTGAACAAAAAGTTCAGATTGAGTATCCAACAGTATGGAGATATAAAGTAATAGGTGAAGACGCCAAAAAAACAAGAGAAGCGATAGAGTCGGCAGCAAAAAATCTTCCTTGTTCCGTAACCTTTTCAAAACTGAGCACAAAGGGAAAATATCAAAGTTTCAATGCTGATATTTTTGTGCACAGCGAAGAGGAGAGAGAAGAGATATACCGCTCTTTGAAAAAACACTGCGATATAACAATGGTTCTTTAGCCGAAAAAGGTCTCATAAAACAAATAGTTTTATTTCCTGTCCTTAATTTAAGCTTTAACGGGTACAATTCCGCATACCTTTGATAGATTGCCTATCAAAGAGAGTAAAATTTAAATAACGATTCGATTTTAACCTCTCACCTCTAAACCCCTCGACTATATTTTAGATGTGACCCATGCAAAATTGGATCGGTATATTGAATAACGATATTCCTTTTTTGGCAGCTCAAGGGTAAATACACATTTAAAGAAGAAAAATGACATTTCAAGATTTCAATCTTAAACAGCCTATTATGAAGGCAATCGAAGAAGCAGGATTCAAAGAACCAAGTCCTGTTCAAAAAGAAGCGATACCATTGGTTCTTCAAGGAAAAGACGTAGTAGCTCAGGCACACACAGGGACAGGAAAAACTGCAGCATTCGGACTGCCGGTGCTTAATATGCTAGAATTAAACGGCGAAGTTGAAGCTTTGGTAATTGTCCCTACAAGAGAACTTGCGACTCAGGTAAGTGACGAGATATTCAAACTGGGCAAGTTTTTAGGGATCAGAACTGCCACTGTTTACGGAGGCTCATCCTATTCCAGACAGCTGAAGCATATAGAAAATGCCTCTATTGTCGTTGCAACTCCCGGAAGGCTTCTTGATCTTCTCAAAAGCGGGAAAATAGAACTAAACCCTACTTTCGTTGTTCTCGACGAAGCAGATGAGATGCTCGATATGGGATTTTTGGACGATATAAAAGAGATTTTCGAATTTTTGCCTTCAAACAGACAGACGATGCTTTTCAGCGCGACAATGCCAAACGAGATAAAAGAGCTTGCAAGAAAAATACTCTTCAACCCTGAATTTATATCCATTACAAAAAACGAAATAACAAACGTAAACATTAAACAGTACTATTATGTAATTGACGAGCATGAAAGGGATGAAGCTCTTATAAGGCTTCTGGACTACAAATCTCCTGCCAAGTCGATAATTTTCTGTAGAATGAAAAAAGAGGTTGATAGACTTGCAGATTTTCTAAATGCACAGGGATACAATGCGAAAGGTCTCCACGGAGACATGCAGCAAAGACAAAGAGAAGAAGTTATCAGAGGATTTAAAAAAGGAAATCTGGAGATACTGATAGCGACAGATGTTGCGGCAAGAGGTCTGGATATCAGCGATGTTTCCCATGTATTTAACTATCACCTTCCCTTTGACAGTGAAAGTTATGTCCATAGAATAGGAAGAACGGGAAGAGCTGGAAGAGAAGGCATTGCAGTATCTATAGTCACTCCACATGAGTTCAAAGCGCTTCTTAGGATACAGAAAAACGTTGGAAGCTCCCTTGTAAATAAAGAGGTTCCTTCAGCAAAAGATGTTAGCAGCAAAAAACAGTCATCTCTTGTGGAGTCTATAAAAGAGCAGGAAGTAAATACTGAAGCTATCGAACTTGTAGAAGCCCTTAAAGCAGAGTATGATATCTCAGAAATAGCTTTCAAATTGGCTTCAGTTGTTGCCCAAAACCATAAGGTAAAAGGTTCCAACAAAATAGGAAAGAGCAAAAAAGAGATCGAGTGGCTGATTAAAGAGTTCGTGAAGCAAAAATCTCATTCAGGCAGAGGCAGAGGCCACCAAAAAAGATTCAACAGAGGCGGACAGAGGCAAAGAAGAAGATAATCTCTTCTTGCCTTCAAAACATCTTCTTTTTCTTTACATTATAAAAATTTCTAATACAAAATCTTTAATATCTATTAAATTTTTTTATGTTAATATTGTTTTGTAACTGCAAGGAGCATACTGTGAAACCTTACTCTATGCTAATAATTGCAGCATGTGCTACTCTAAGTTTCGGCTACTCCTCACAAGGTATGACTGCATATAAAAAATTATGCAGCAAATGCCATGGCCCCGCCTTCAAAGGCGCTGCCATGCTAAATAGTGACGAATGGGTCGAAATCTTTGGTAACAATGCGGCAAAACTGAGAGAACTTCACAAAAAGTACCCAAAAGCTTTGAAAAAAATTGATTCCGGCTATTTCAAAAGAAGAGCGATTCATCTGCAAAAATTTATGAAAAACAACGGCCGGGACATGGGTGTGGTCAGAAGCTGCGACGGACTTAACTGCGGATAACTCTTCAACTCCTACTCCTCTTTTTATGTATAATAATGTTGATATTATTGAAGGAAGGGCTCTATGGATGCACACAGTTTTTTCCTTGCGCTTTTTCTTATACTTGTAACAGCGAGAATCCTTGGTGAACTGTTTGCAAGACTCGGCATTCCTTCAGTATTGGGAGAGCTAAGTGCCGGCATACTTTTAGGGGCTTCCGGGTTTGGTATCATAGAGCCAAATGAAGCTTTAAAACTTCTTGCCGAAATAGGAATAATCCTTCTTCTTTTCGAAGTGGGTCTTGAAACAGATATAAAAAGGCTCAAAGAAGCCGGTTTCAAATCGCTTATAGTAGCACTTTTCGGAGCAGTTTTTCCATTTGCGGCAGCTTTTATAATCAGTTACTACTATTTCCATCTGGATATATACACATCCATGTTCGTTGGCGGAACTCTTACAGCCACAAGCATAGGTATCACACTCAGAGTCCTCAAAGATCTTCACAAAGAACAAACCTCGGTTGCTCAGATAGTGATAGGTGCGGCAGTAATAGACGACATCATAGGTGTTATTTTGCTCGTGTTTATATACGATTTTTCTGTTTCAAAAACACTCGATATGTCAAATGTTGCATCCGTATCTCTGTTTATTCTCATGTTTCTTCTGTTGGCTCCCGCCCTTGCAAATATCATGTCCGAACTGATAAGAAAGTTCGACAAACACAATAGGGTCCCGGGGTTTATACCAACAGTCATAATATCTCTCATTCTTCTGTTTGCGTATCTTTCAAAAGAGTTTGGAGCCCCTGAAATACTCGGCTCTTTTGCTGCGGGTCTGGCTCTTTCAAGAAGGTTTTTTCTTCCTTTCGGACTGGGTCTTAAAAAAGATGAATACTTTGTAAAAAAAGTGGAAAATGCAATGACACCGATTATCCAGCTTTTTACACCGATTTTTTTCGTTATGGTGGGACTATCGATGAATCTAAAAGCCATAGATTTTACATCTTCAATATTTTGGGAAATGTCACTGGCATTTTTAGTCATTGCGGTTTTGGGAAAATATCTTGGTGCTTTTTTGATAACCGCAAAATGTACGCTGAACAAAGTTCTTATAGGAATCTCAATGGTACCGAGAGGCGAGGTGGGACTGATATTTGCAGAGATAGGAAGATTAAACGGTATACTTAGCAACGAAATATATGCTGTTTTGATTTTTGTAATTGTAGTAACTACTTTAATACCGCCCTTTTTGCTCAAATATCTTTTCAAATTCGAATGCGCCTGATATCACGCCTTTAAAACCTCTCCTACAAGTTCCAGTAGTTTTCCTTCAGCCTCTTTTAGATTTCTGCCAAATACCATTACTCCGTCTTTATGTCCCGCCATGGCAAAGAGAGGGTCTGAGAGAGGATTGAACTTAGCATAAAGGGCGTTTACCTCATCTATCATTTCCAAAGATCCGTACTCGGTATCTTCGCCTGTGGCAAGATATCCGTTTTGAAGCATATACTCCCAGATTCTGTTTGAATGTATATGTATAACTGCCCCTATTTTTTCGTCCAGATTGTATATCGTGGCATGGGTGAGGCTTTCGCTGCTAGGTTTCACTCCGCCGCGTGATTTTAAAAAAAATCTCCTGTCATCATACTCTTCCACCAGAGCATAAAAGTTCCCGTCCATCTCCTTCAGATGTCCCGTTTGCGTACCTGTAACCACAAAAGAGCTCTTTTTAACTCTCTTGCTTATATTTCCGTATCCTATGCCTCCATACTCTCCTATGAGTTTCAGACAGACAAGCCTCTGTCTTACCATTTCGATATCTTCCCAGAGCTCTTTTTCCAAAGCCCGGCACATTGTATGCACAAATTCGTACTTTATAACACCATCTATCATAAAATATCTCCAAACATCTCTGCTATCGCCTCTTTTTTTGCCTCGCAAACTCCTCTTTCGGTAATAAGTCCCGTTATAAGTCTTGCGGGAGTTACATCAAAACCGTAGTTTGCACACCGTGAACCATCCGGGACAATCTGAACCTCTTCCAAAGAACCGCTTTTGGTGCGTCCTCTTATAAACTTCACCTCATCCTCGCTTCTTGTCTCTATGGGTATCTGCTTCAGTCCGTCCTCTATGGAAAAGTCGAATGTGGATGCGGGAAGAGCCACATAAAACGGAACTTTGTTGTCCTTTGCGGCAAGAGCTTTGAGATAGGTTCCTATCTTGTTTGCCACATCACCGCTCAGACTCACCCTGTCGGCACCGGTTATACAGACGTCAACCATCCCGTGCTGCATAAGATGCCCACCTGTATTGTCGGCTATTACCGTATGTTTTATACCGGCTTCGGAAAGCTCCCATGCAGTCAGATTCGCACCCTGGTTTCTGGGCCTTGTTTCATCGACCCATACATGAACATCCACTCCTCTTCTGTGAAGCTCATATATAGGGGCCAGTGCGGAGCCGTCGTCGACAATTGCCAGCCAACCGGCATTGCAGTGGGTCAGAATATTAATGGAATTTCTGTTTTTTTCTTTCATAATCTTCTCAAAAATATCCGCCCCCGTTTTTCCTATGCTGCGGCATCTGACAACATCTTCGTCACATATGGCCACTGCCTCTTTTTTCAACCTTTCGGCCATATCCGAAGCAGTACATTTTTCAGCCACTTCGAGCATCCTGTCAACTGCCCACATAAGATTTACGGCCGTTGGCCTGGACTCTCTTATATTTTTTGCCTCTTTTCTTACCTCTTCTATTTTGCCGCTGCTTTGGCGTGCTGCCAGGTATACGCCGAAAGCTGCCGTATTTCCTATAACGCCGGCACCTCTTACCGTCATATTTTTTATAGCCCTGGCGCACTGCTGGGCACTTTTTATGATAAGCGTTCTTTTTTCAAAAGGAAGGAACCTCTGGTCTATCACCTCAAGATATCCTTCTTCATTAAGCCATAAAGCTCTGTATCTACCCTGCATTACTCTTCCTTAAAATATCTGTCAGATCATTTATACCTGTTATATTTTCATAGTTTTTTACAAAATTGACACCTGTTTGAAGCGCTCTTCTTTGTGCCTCTTTTCGAAGGGCTTCATTCTCAATGCCTCTTATCTCCTCTACGCCTGCTATGCCAAAAACCCTTCTTGCCATTTTGCATCCCGCAAATCCCATGCTCTGTTTCAAAATATCCTCCATAAACTCTCTTCTGAAACTCTCCATATACTCTTCATCTATAAAGCCGGGGATTATAAGTGCGCTCTCTTGCTGCTCTCTCCAGAGCTCAAGAAATTTCGATTCGAATTTTTCCCAGATCTGTTCTATCGTATCTAGAATCCACTCTCTGTACTCTTTGGAACTTCCCAAAACCGAATGGGAGATATAGGAGTTTGCCATATTGGCTATCAAAGCTCCGATATCAAAACCGAAGGGTCCGAAAAACGCAAATTCAGGGTCTATTACAAATGTCTCTTTCTCATTCGCCATTATCGAGCCTGTATGAAGATCCCCATGTAAAAGAGCGTCGCAACTTGACATAAAAAGATATTTCAGCTTCAATACTTTTTTCTTGAACTCCATATCCGAAAAAAGATTTTCGGCCATCTCTTTATTCATATCTTCCACAAAATTTGTTTCATGCTCCATATAAGGGAATGTAAAGACAAAATCCTCTGTAAGTTTGCAAAGTTCGGTATTTTGGTTGAACCTGTCCATCAAACGCCGTTTCTCTGTGCTTGAGAGATATAAAGAAGAGGTGAAAAAGAGCGTTTTGGCCAAAAAAGTGGATATCTGTTCTGCAAAGTTGCAATATTTTATCCCTTTTATAAGTCCTTTTCTCAAAATCAGATGATCTTTGAGATGCTGCATAACTACCACGCTCATCTCTTCGTCCGAGTGGTAAATCTTCGGAGCATATTCTGGCGAAAGCCTCTCATACTCTCTTAAAGCTCTTATTTCGAAAGTCATCCTCTCTCTTGATAGGGGAAAATCCTCTCCGGCACACCTGAGATACGGTACTGCCTGCTTTACAATCAGCGATTTTTCAGGATTTTTCCTTGATTTTGCCACAAAAACGAAGTTAAGGTTGCCGTCACCTATCTCGCTGACCTCAAGGTCATCACCCTCAAAAAAATCTCTGATACCCTCATTTTTATAAAGAAAATCCTGCAGACTCTCGGGTCTGAGTATCTCATATCCCATACTCGATCCTTTTACAAATTACAAAATTTTACCATACCCTCCCCCTCCGGGAGTAAGTATTCTAACTCTGTCTCCTTTTTTGACTTTTATCAGCGTTTTTGAAGTGAGATTGTAGCTTTTGCCATCTCTTATGAGTATATTTTTGCCTCTTTTGCCGCTTTGTCCGCCTTTGAGCCCGAAAGGCCGGAATACTCTTCTTTCACTGAGTATCGAAAAATCGAGCTCTTTTAAAAACTCCATCTCTCTTATCACACCGTCTCCTCCACTGTGGTGTCCTTTGCCGCCGCTGCCTTCTCTTACGGAAAACTCGCGTATGATAACAGGGTATCTTCTTTCTATCACTTCCGTATCTGTAATCCTGGTGTTTGTCATATGCGTATGCACTGCGTCGGCTCCGTTGCTTAGCGGCGTAGCTCCAGCCCCTCCGGCTACAGTTTCATAATATCCGAAACTGCTGTCTCCAAAAGTTATGTTGTTCATACACCCTTGACTTGCAGCCGCAGCATCAAAGGCTCTTAGCAAAACATCGACAATCCTTTGGGAAGTTGTTACGTTGCCTCCGACTACCGCAGCCTCTTTTGAAGGGTTCAGTATGGAATTTTGCCTCAGATTGATCCTTATCGGACGCAGGATGCCATCATTGAGCGGTATCTCCTCTTTGAGCATAACTCTCAAAGCATACATCACGGCAGACCTTACGACTGATGGCGGCGTGTTCTGGTTTGAAAACACTTCTATGTCCGATTTTGAAAAGTCAAACAGCGCACCGCCCTCTTCATCTATATCTATTTCTAGAAATATCCTGCTTCCATCATCCATAAAGTCATAAGCTTTTAACTTTTTTCGCCGGTTTTTAAGAAAATTTCTGCAAGCCTCTTCACTGATTTTCTGGATATCCTCCATATACTCAAGAACCCTTTTTTGGCCAAACTCTTCCATTATTGCCAAAACACCTTCTATCCCCTCCCTGGCAGCCGATATCTGCGCCTTCACGTCGGATATGTTGTCTGCTATCTTTCTTGCTCCTGCACGGTTGAGTATATCTATGAGTCTCTCCTCTTTGAAAATACCCTTTTGGACGATCCTGAAACTTTCTATCACAGCCCCCTCTTCGAAAAGAGACTTGGAAAAAGGCGGCATGGAGCCTGGCACACTTCCTCCTATATCTGCATGATGTCCCCTGGCTGCCGTCCAGAAAAGCACTCTGCCGTTCTCAATAAAAGGCGCACACACGGTAATGTCCGGCAGGTGTGAGCCTCCCTCATAAGGAGCGTTTGATATGAACAGATCGCCTTTTTCAAAACGGGAGTACTTCTGTATCAAAGATTTGACCACACTGCTCATGGACCCCAGATGTACAGGTATGTGAGGGGCGTTTGAGACTAGATTTCCATCTTTATCAAAAATTGCACACGAAAAATCAAACCTCTCTTTGATATTTGTAGAAACTGCCGTTTTTTTAAGAACATCTCCCATTTTGGCTGCAACATATGCAAACCTCTTTGAAAGAAGAGCCGTCTGTATCGCAAAAAAACCTTTGCCTCTGTTCTCTTGAGACAGATCTCTTATCATTATTTCGATATCACCGTGTTTTGTGATAACAGCTTCGCATCCAGGTTCCACAAATATTGTGGAGGTATCCTGCAGTATAACCGCACAACCCGCTATTTTCTGCGATGCTTTGAGCAGACTCAAATCATAGACATCAGCTTCGATCCATTCGCCTTTAAAGAAGATTTTGGTTTTATCCAGAGGCTGTGGAGGTGCTGAAGAAAACTCTATCTGGTCTCTTTTGGGTTTTTCGGTTTTGACCAATGCCACAAGCCTTACGGCTTCAACCACAATTTTTCTATCCATAACAAAACCGAAAACTCTTTTATGCACCTGCTCAAAACTCTTTTTTGCTTCATTGTCAGCTTCTATCTGCAAAGATGTATCCGTTCCTTCGTATTTCAAAAACATATATCTTTTAAACTCTATATTTTCGTATCTCTCAAGCTCTTTTACAGCTTTTCTTTCAAGCTCTTCAAAAACTTTTTCGTCAAATTCATCAAGATATACATCAACACTTTTCGAATACTCTTTTATTATGTCCGCATATGCTATACCAACGGCAGAGAGAATACCCGCATCCTTGTGGATAAAAACCTTTTTTATCCCGAGTTTTCTGGCAACAGATACGGCGTGCTGCCCTCCTGCGCCTCCAAAAGAGCATAGAATATGGTTTTCGGGAGCAAATCCGTAAGAAGCTGTCACCTCTTTTATCGCCTTTGCCATATTTTCGTTTGCCACCTCTATAAAACCTTCGGCAATCTCCTCTATACTCATATCCAGACCGACATCTCTTCTCAGTTTCTCAAACTCCTTCTTTGAAGCATCGATATCGAGCGGCTCATTTCGGTTTTTTCCGAAAATTTTCGGAAAACGCTCCGGCAAAATCCTGCCTGTAACCAAATTTGCGTCTGTTATGGCAAGAAATCCTCCAAAACGATAGCAGACTGGACCTGGATACGAACCGGCACTCTCGGGTCCGACTTCAAACATACGGTTTTTATAAAAAAGCCTGCTCCCTCCTCCTGCGGCAACCGTATGGATATCTACCTGCGGATACTTTATACGTATCCCGTTTATCGTATCTTCAAACTTTATCCCTATCTCCCCATCAAATCTGCATACGTCCGTACTTGTACCTCCCATATCAAAACCGATAATAGGAGTCCCTTCGTAAATGGCTGACAGAGCCGTGACCCCTCCTGCAGGGCCGCTTAAAAGTGAGTTTGCACCCCTGAACTCTTCAGAAAGACATAGCCCCCCGTTTGACTGCATGAAAAGAAGCTTGGAACCAGGGTCTTTTGAAAACTCTTTCTTGAAATTTTTTATATACTTTTTAAGCAGCGGGGTAAGATATGCATCAACAACTGCCGTATCGGCTCTGTCTACAATCTTCACAAGAGGCATCACTTCGGATGAAAGCGTAATATTTTCAAATCCAAGCCTTGCGGCTATCTTTTTTACCTCTTTTTCATGTCCGTCAAATCCGTAACTGTGAAGAAACGCAACCGCAACACTTTTTGAAGAGATTTTCGAAAGTTTCTCCTCAACCTCTTTTTCGTCAAGTCGGGTTTCAACCCTGAAGCCGCCTTTTTGGGGCAATACTCTCTCATTTATCTCGATTACCTCTTTGTAAAGCACTTCCGGCTTTTTAATATCAAGAGCAAAGATATCGGGTCTGTCCTGATAGCCGATAACAAGAGTGTCACGAAAACCTTTCGTAATTACGAGAGCCGTATCGGCACCTTTTCTTTCCAACAGAGCGTTTGTGGCGATAGTCGTCCCCATTCTTATCCATTCAAACATTGATGGGTCAATCTTTTCAAACTCTTTTTTGTAGATCTCTTTTAAAACCTCTTTTATCGCATAACTGCAGGAATCTTTATAAAAAGGAGAATTAGACAATACTTTCTTTATTATCTTTTTTTCGCCAAACTCGGCATATATATCGGTAAAAGTTCCGCCTCTGTCTATAGCAATCCTAAGCATTGTAAACCTTTGCTATAATAAAAGTTGTAGAAACATCTAAGATGATTTTACAATTCTACCAAAGGGCAGCTATGCAAAAAGATAAACTACTTGAAGATTTGGCAAAAACGGATGATTTGAAAGATTATGTGGAAAATTTGGTAAAAGATGCCAAAAAGGAGAAAGAAGAAAAAATTGAAGAGCTTTTAAAAGAAAAAGATAGAATCGAACACGAAATAGATCTGCAGAAGGAGCAGATAAAACATATTTTAAATGATGTTTTCGAAACTCTCGAAGAGATCGCATCAGAACTTGAAGAAGAAAAAAGGGAGATTTTGCTGAAATCTCTTGAGGAGAGTAAATTACGTAGTCTGGAGTTTCTTGGCATTTTGAAAGAGACAACCGAGGCTGCCATTTTAACGGTTCTTGAAAAGGGTGAAGATGTTGAGGATACTATAAGAGAGATAACAAAAAATATAACTTTTGAATCGTTAAGCGAAAACAGGCTTGATCTAAAACATATTGAGGATGTTTCAAAAACGATTTTAACGGTATCGGCAGAAATTGCTGCAGTATCGCTTAATTATAGTGATGAAATTCTCAAAGGAAGCGTGTACGGAGTAAAACAAGGAGTTGCAAAAAGTATCGCAAAATTCAAAGAATCACTCGAGTTTACACCGATAGAAGCAAGAGAGATGATTGTAACAAACTATGAAAAAATAATAGAAGATTTGGAAAAAGTGGAAGACTTATACTCCCATACGATTAAAAACGTGGCTTTGAAAGCGGATGTAAGTGTCAGAAACAAACTGCTTAAACTCGCGGAGGAGATGGAAAGAAATCTAACAAGGCTGGCCAGCGAAGCAAATGAAGCGATAGAGACACTTAAAACGACATTTTCAGAATTTGCAAAAGAGGCCGCTTCTAAAAGTACTGTTTTAAAAGAGAAGGCCGAAGAGGCAAAAAAACTGGGCTTAAGAGCTTTCTCAACGGCAAAGGCAGCTGTGGAAGGAGCAATAAAAGGGGCTAAAGAGGCTATAGCAAAGGAGCAGAAGGATGATAAAGAGAGATAGTCTCCTTGCGGGTATAGTCGCATCGGCTCTTATGATATCGACTTTAAACGCCGCCTCTTTCGAAGACATCAATAAAACCACCCAGGAACTTTTGAAAGAGGCATATGAGATGATGAAAAAGTCTCAGGAGATAATAGAGTCGTTTACCCTTAAAGAGCAAAAAGCGATTCCCTCAACAAAAAGCGGCTTTCAACTCTATTATAAAAAAATAGAAAATGAAGCACCTGTAGAAAAAAGAAGTGATATATTGATAATTACTCAGATAAAATACAGACTGCTTGCCAAAAAAGAGATAGCTTCCGGCAATATTCTTGTAACCGCAAATGATGGGAAAGTTCAGCTGTTTGGAAAAGTGGCTTCAAAAGAGCAGGCCGAAGAGGTAATATCCACAGCCCTCACAGTTGCAGGAGTAAAAGAAGTGGAATCTTTTTTGATTGTTATCGAACCCTCCGTAGTTACGTTATAGCCTCTTTGGAAACTGGTTTGCCTATATAAAAACCCTGCATATAATCGACTCCTATATTTTCCATCATCCTTTTGATCTCTTCATCTGCTACAAACTCAGCGATCGTTTTTATACCCAACTCTTTAGTAAATGTAATAACTGCTTTTACAAGAGCAGCAGACTTTTCATCAGAAGTTATATTCTTTATAAGAGAGCCGTCGATTTTTAGATAATCGACTCCCATATTGAGAATATATGCAAAATTTGAATAACCGCTTCCAAAGTCGTCTATAGCCAGTTTGCATGAGCATTTCTTAACATTTCTGGCAAACTTCATTAACTCTTCATAGTTCTTTACCTCTTCGGATTCTGTTATTTCAAAAACCACTCTTCTTGATATATCATATTTATCTATACTGTTTTTAATTGCTTCGGCAATTTCTGCACTTTCGATATCCAAAGTGGAGATGTTTATTGATATCTCTTCATCTCTATTTTCAAAAACCCTGAACGCCTTGTCTATCACGATTTTTGTAATCTGTGTATAAAGTTTCGATTTTTTAGCAATATCTAAAAACTCGTAAGGAAGCACGATTTTTCCGTCTTTGTCTATAATTCTTACCAGTGCTTCGTATTTTTCTATCTTTTTTGTTGCAGTATTAACTATCGGCTGAAAATATGGCTCCACCCTGTCTTCTTTAATGGCCTCTTTTATTTTTCTGATCCACTCTGTATTTTTTTTATACTCCTCTTCGGATGATTTACCGCTATCATAAACAATTATCTTTTTCCTGAGATTTTTTGCATTTTTAAGAGCAGCGTCGGCTTCAAGCAAAAGCTTGTCAAAGTCCTTATATTGTCCATATTTTGCGATAGCAACACCTGCACTAACCTGTACGGCTATCTCATTATCTTCGTAAAGAACAGTTTTTTCTTCAATGTATCCTATAAGCCTTTTTACAAACTCCAAAACCTCATCTTTTTCAATTTTTTCATGTGATACGATAGCAAACTCATCGGATGGAAACCTATAAACCTTGAATTTTTGCCCGATAAACTCTTGTATCCAGTTAGCCATATTTTTCAGGACAAGATTTCCAGCCTCGTATCCGTAAAAATCGTTCAACATTCTGAAGTCATCTATATTGAGTATTATAAAAAGAACAGCATTTCTGCTTCTTTTGAGATCTTCAAGAAGTTTTGTACGGTTGGGAAGATTGGTAAGAGTATCAAAATAGAGCATTTTTCTTATCTGCTCTTTACTGTTGACAAGTTCTGTTACATCATACGCCGCAACAACATACTCTTTGACATCTCCCTTTTCATTTGTTATAGGAACTATAGTAGTAATAGTAATAAAAAATTCTCCGTTTTTCTTTCTGTTTTTAATTACACCTTTCCATATTTTTTTCGATTTTATCGTTTCCCATATTTTTGAAGAGATCTCTTTAACCATATCTGGACATATTAAATCACTGTACTCTTTGCCTAAAATATAATCTTTACTACAGCCCGAAACTTCAAGAAAAGAGTCATTTGCATATGTAATAAATCCTTTGCTATCCATCTTTATGACTAGAGAGCTTGCATCTAGAGCCTTTTTATACCCTTCTAAAAAGCTTATCTGCTTTTTAATTTCATATGCCATCTTTTCAAACGCTTTTGCAACATCGGCCATCTCATCTTTTGTATCTACTTTTGTATCCACATCAAAATTTCCCTTCGATATATCTAAAGAGGCTCTTTGAATTTTTTCAAGAGATTTTATTGTAGAGTAGTAGATACCCGCAAAAAGAATAAATGCAATGAAAATAGTTATAAAAAGCCCTGCAGTATAGAATAAAATCATAACAATCGTCTCTTTTTCCCTCTTCTTAAGATCAGTCTCAATCTTCTGAAGAACCGTATCATATAGCATAAATACCTCATCTATAATAGAGGTGGCATAACTAAAGAATTTCTTGGGCTTTTCATTTTCTAAATTCTTATCCGAAATCAACCGATTTACTCTTTTTAGATACTCTTCGATCAGCTTTCGGCTTTTCAAAACTCTTTTTTTAATCTCATGGGAGGTCTTAGGATTGGCTTTTATATAATGAAAAAGGTTTTGATACACACTCTCTAGAGCAGAATATATAAGAGCATACATCTCGATAAGCTCTCTTTCATTCTCTTTTGTAATCTTATTATTTGCAAGAATTCCCGTTATATATCCTCTCATTCTGCCTAGATATTCGGCAAGATTTGGAATTTTATCAAATACTGCTATAGAGAGATAATAGTTTTCAATATTTTTATCTCTGGATATATCAAATATATTTGATACCTCTTTTATGATAATAATAATATTGGACAGAAGTTTTGTGTGCAGATCAAAACTGTTCATTTCATTTTTTTTAAAGTTTTTTAGTTTTACGCTTTTCCATATCCTTTCGGCTTCTATAAATGTAGAGAGATTTTTTAAAACCTTTCCTTCTTTGGCATCGAATCTCTTTAGATTTTCAAATGATTTATCAATCTCTTTTTCCAAAATCTCAATATCTTTTTTGAAAGAGACATCACCTTTAAGATATCCTTCCATCATTCCTCTATGTTGTTGAATAGTTTTTATCAACTCCTTTAAAGCTTTGATATATCCTATTGCCGTCTGTTCATTTTGTAGTATAGAAATCTCTTTAAACAGTGATTGATAGGAGAGAAATGCGGGAGAGATAAAAGGAAGTATTATTGCTACGGCTATTATTGTAAATTTTTTTTTGTAATCTAGCCTTTTCATAAAAAGAACAATAGGTTTTATAAAACTAAGCATATCACCTGCCTTATTCTATCTACATTTGGAAAAATTAGATTGAAATATTGTGTTTGATTTAATATGTTAACATAAATAAATTAATCGAATTTTATAAATAAACCCAGCAAATAATCTTTTGAACTGAAAGTAACCAAGAGATCTGTTTTTATTTCTATGAAACAAAACTTTTATTTTGTGCAATAATATCAATATTATTTAATTTTCTTTACAAAGGCAGGAAAATGAAAAAAACCGTCTCACTGGCTCTGGGCAGCGGAGGAGCAAGAGGATATGCACATATAGGCGCAATAAATGAACTTGTAAATAATGGCTATAAGATAGAGGCTATTAGCGGCTCATCAATGGGTGCGCTCATAGGCGGCCTTTATGCCTGCGGGAAACTCGAAGAGTATAAAAACTGGGTTCTAACACTCGATTTTATAGACGTAATAAAACTGCTTGATATCTCTTTTGCCCCTTCGGGACTTATAAAAGGTGATAAAGTTTTCGAACATCTGGAAAAAATGATAGGAGATATACTCATAGAGGAGCTTCCCTTAAAATATACCGCTGTCGCTACGGACCTTATTAACCAAAAAGAGATCTGGCTGCAGGAAGGAAAGCTTATAGACGCTATCCGTGCATCCATTGCCATTCCCTCTTTTTTCACACCAAAAGAGATAAACGAAAGAGTTCTCATAGACGGAGGCATAACAAATCCTCTGCCAATAGCTCCTGTAATGTCAGAAATGTCTGATATCATCGTAGCCATAAATCTCAACAGTAATAAACCAGTAAAAAAAATCCGTATCTCCAAAGAAGAGAAAGAGAAAAAAGAGAAAGCGAAAAGTTTTTTTGAATCACTTCTTGAAAATGCCAGGGAGAAAGTCAAAGAAGCAAAACAGAAATCAAAAGAGGAGCTGAATTATCTTACTATTATTTCAAAATCGATGGATATGATGCAAAATATCCTTACAAACTACAGGATTGCAGGATATAAACCCGATATCCTCATAGAGATACCGAAAAGCAGTTGCGATTTTTACGAATTTCATAGAGCCGAAGAGATGATAAAGATAGGAAAAGAGATCGCAAAAGAGGCTATAAAAGATTACGAAAAACTATTATCTCACTGATAGAAAAATTAAATCAGCCTTTTTCCCATTTTTTTATCAGATACTCTTTCATCTCTTCAAACTTCAGAGCCTGCATTTCATAATACTCTTCACACTCTTCCTGAGGTTTTTCGTCAAGTTCGTTTACAAGTGACGCTACTCTGGCGTTATATAGAGGAATCATTGTCTCAAGCAGTTTCATCTCCTGTCTTGGCGTTTCGTGAAAAGCTATAAGATAAGAGTAGACTATTCTTATCCAAGTCTCTATAGGCATTAGAAAATCTAAACAGTTTTTTGTTTTTGCAAGATGCTGTACAACTTTATAGTCTTTCTCTTCCAGTATCTTCTTCCAAATCACACCAAAGTTATTGAATCCCAGTCTGAAGTACTCTATAAGGCTTTCTTGGTCTATTTTAAGAGGTTCCGGCTCTCTCCCGATCTCGTCACCCAAAACGGGTACAGACTTCGAGCCTTCCACCTTTTTCCAATACTCCTCATACTGTTCGCAAAGTTTAAAAATCGTACCCACTACCTGTCTGTACATAGCACTAAGATCCGCTGCCGGATCTTTTACATCGTGAATCTTGGCTCCGAGCCTAGATTCACAAATCTTTGCACCTTTTACAATAGCGGTTGTTGTCATCCAAACATCCACACCAAACTTTGCTATCTCGCTCTCCCACACATCTTCATCTAGATAAAGTTTTACCATTCTTTGAGATATGCCAAAATCTCCCCCGATAGGCTGCCTGATTCTAAGACCGTATAAAGCCCTAGTCAAATCATATGCGATAGTGTTTGTTATTGTCGCATCAAACCTGTCTCTTTTGTACAGAGGAGCAACATAGTCATATCCCTCCATAACGGGTTCTATCACATTTTTAATCCACTCAGGAGTTATAGACCTTAAGTCAGAATCAAAAAGTGCCACACTTTTGGCCTTTAAAAAAGAGGCTGCCTCAAATATCGCCCTAACAGCAGACCCTTTGCCGGGAAGGCCCCTATATATGGTAACAACTTTTTTTATATTAAAACTGTTTATATGAACTCTGGCTGCCTCTTCCCTTGTATCATCAGTAGAACCTCCGTCTGCTACAAATATAAGCGCTTTAGCGTCGGGATAGTATTTTTCAAGCCCTTTTGCAGAAGTTTTAATTACATGCGATATGGTATTTTGACTGAAATAGGCCGGAATTCCTATAACTATATCAGCCTCGCTGAGAGTCTCTATGACTTTTCTCGCATCTTCTCTTAATGCGGTTATGAATCTTCTTCCATCCATTCTATATCCTTGCAAAGGTTTTCAACTCTCTAGCAGCCTCTTCCGGAAGAACACTGTTTATAGCAGAGCCGCTCCCGATCTCAAAGCCTCCCCACACATTCAGTCTCGGAACGATTTCCACATGCCAATGGAAAAATTTATAAGCATCTTTTTCACTTTTTGGCAGTATATGCATAATTATATTATAAGAAACATCGGCTATGCTTCTTCTGAGTGCAACAATCGCACTCAAAACCGCATCTGAGAGCATATCTAAAGATTTTTTCTCTATTTTTATAAAATCGGAAGAATGAAGTTTGGATACTACCCTCATTTCATAAGGGAAAAAGGATGCATAAGGAGAGTAAACTATATACTTTTCATTTTCATATACAACCCTTTTTTTCTCACCTGTTTCACACTCAACCTCATCACACAGCAGACATTTTCCAAATTTACTGAAATATTCTTTACTCTGAAAGAGCATTCTTTTTGTCAAAGAGGGAATATAGGGCAGTGCAATTATCTGAGAGTGGGAGTGCAATATGGAGCTTCCTGCCTCTTCCCCGCAGTTCTTGAATATCTGTACATACTCTATATTTTTGTCTGTATACAAAAAGCTGGCTCTTTTTTGAAATACCCAAAAAAGAAGTGAAACCTCATCAATGGTGAAATCTTCAAACTGTTTGAATTTATCCGGAGTTTCTACAACAATCTCATGATAGCCGTATCCTCCCATATGTAAATATATACACTCTCTTTCTTTTTTATGGTTCTCGCTTTTTTCAAGAGCCGAGTATGCGTTTGGAATGACTCTAATTTTCCATCCCGGAGTATCTGGTCTGCTGTCATCATCTCTTATTGCAAAAATTTCCGGAGGGGTCATATGCTCATTTCCCCACTCAAAAGGAGAGATATAATCTCTCTTCTCTCTCTTTTTTGCATAACCTGCATGTGGCCTAAGCGCTCTTTGCGGCGAAAAAACAGAATATCTGTTTTTTAAGGGATCATATCTTATATCCGGCATTTCATTCCCTTACATCATCGGATGAAAAACAAACATAGAAAAAAATCCACCCAACAGCAGACCCAGCAGAGAAAAGATAAAATAGATTATGATAAAAGCCGGTATCGAAGCAAGGGCCAACTTAACCATAAACATAACCAGACTCCAAAAAGGTATATCAATATCGGAAAGAGTCACTTTTTTGCAGTTTTCTTCCATAGCTGCTCCTTTAATTGTTATCTGTCTCTATAGCATCTTTAAGTCTATCGGAAATATCAGAAATCACAGAACGTACCGTAATCCAGGCGGATAAAGAAGGAACACCAAGAGGATCCTCCAGATATTCTCTCATGGCTTTTCTCATACTCTCTGTAAACACTTCAACCGCTTCTATCTCTTTTTGTCTCTCATAAAAAAGACCGTTTATCTTGCTCAGCGCATCATATTTGGCTATTGCATTTCTCGATTCGTCAAAATAGCAGCTAAGAAGCGTATTGAAAGTACATCTATCAAAAACCATACCTTGCTGTGCAAGAAGCCTGAAGAGAGATTTTGCTATCTCGTTTGCCATTCTCGCAATTCCGCTGTTATCTTTGCTACTGCCAAGAATCTGATGTTTATGTTCGTAAGACTCCATGATCTCAGTCTGGCATACTCTTTTAATAGATGTATTGTTGTACACTTCGCTCAAAGTCGATACTTCAAGACCCCAGGTAGGCGATATTCTTATACCTCTCGCAAGTGATCTTATCATAGCAAACTCACCGGACAGAGCATATCTGAAACTGTTTAGATATTCGAGAAACCTCGTCTCTCCGTATGTCTTTATGATCGATCTTATAAGAGGGGTATAAAAAAGTCTCGTAACCCTTCCGTGAAGCCTGTTTGTGACTCTTGAGTAGTATCCTTTGTTGAATTCAAAATTGAGTGCGGGATGGACAATAGGATAGAAAAGTCTTGCCGGAATCTCCCTGGTATAGTTAACAATATCGCAATCATGTAAAGCTATTGCGTAGTTTTCCTTGTCCACAAAAGAGTACCCCATCATCATCCAGACATTTAATCCTTTTCCTCTTATTTCGATACTATCGAATCCATGTGAGTGAAGATAGGAGTAGATCTCCTGCATTCTCGGACCGTCGTTCCAGATAATATCTGTACGAACAGGAAGCTCGTCCATTATGCGTCTTGCCTTTTCGAACTGCTTTTTTGTGGCCATATCAAGACCAAGAACGATTTTGTTAAGATATTTTACATTTTTAAGCTCATCAACAATTCTTTTCATAGAAGAGGTTTCAAATTCACTGTAAAGAGCAGGCAAAAGAAGTACCATACTCCTTCTTTTAGAATACTCCAGAAGCTCCTCTTCCATCTCTTCGATATTCCGATGACCCAGTTTCGTAAGTGTGGTTATGATTCCGTTTTGAAAAAAATCAGCCATCTCTACCCCTTTTTAAAACAACTGTTATATCCATCACGTTTGTTCCTGTAGGCCCCGTAACTATCAATCCTTCGACTTTTTCAAAAAAAGTGTATGAATCGTTGTTTCTGAGATATCTTTTTATATCAAGCCCCAGATCTCTGCTTCTTTCATATATATAACAATCCGCACAGGCTCCTGCCGCATCGGTGTTTGCATCAATTCCGTCCGTTCCGGCACTTAAAAAAACAATTCCCTGTTTCTCTTTGATTATTTCAAGGGCGGAAAGTGCCATCTCCTGATTTCGACCACCCTTTCCATCTCCTTTCACATTAACGGTCGTCTCGCCTCCAAAGAGCCAGCAGAAATCTTTTTTATATTTTGTATTAAGCGCTTTTTGTGCGATTTTCGCTCCCACATCTTTTGCTTCACCGCACATTTTGTCGGTTACTACAAAAGTTCTGTACCCAAGATAGACGGCTTTTTGCTTTGCAGCCTCCAGAGCCTTTTTATTCGAACCTATTAGAAAATGTTTTATCTTTTTTTTGGGAGCTTTTGGAGTCTCTTCCACAACTTTTTCCAATCCTTTTTTTAAAACCTCTTTTACGCTCTGCGGGACTTTTTCAGAAACAGCGTATTTTTTCAACACAGCCGCAGCATCTTTGAAACTGCTGCTATCAAAATAGCAAGGAGCCGAGCCTATCGTCTGAAGATCGTCACCTATAACATCCGATATTATAAGAACCGCAGCTTCGCCTTTGCAAAGTGATGCCAGCCTGCCCCCTTTTATCATGGAGATATGCTTTCTTACGATATTTACTTCATTAATATCTGCACCGCTTTTTAGAAGAAGCCCGGTCACAAGCCTCAAATCATCCAAAGTTACAGGCGGCAACGGTTTTTCGGCAAGTGCTGAAGCTCCGCCTGATAAAAGAAATACAGACAGATCATTTTTTGTCGTTTTTCCTGCAATTTCCATCAGAGCTTCTGCGCCTTTTTCACTCCCTTTCGATGGTATAGGATGGCTTCCTTTTAATAGTTTTATTTTTCCGACACTGCCCTCTTCCAAAGAGACAACCGTACCTTCCGTTACAACATCCTCTATCAGAGGGTAAAGTGCTTTCGCCATCCTTGCAGACGCTTTTCCGGCTCCCAGAATATAGATGTTTTCATATTTTTCGAGATCATATACGTTTTTCTCAATAAAAAGCTTTTTGCCTTCTCTTCTAACATAAGTTTTTACCAGATTTTCCGGCAAAACGGCATCTACGGCATATCTGAAAATATCCAGTGCATCAGTTCGCAGTTTCAAGTATCTCTCCTATCGTCTCTCCCCAGCCTCTGCTGCCGGGCTTTCTTGCGTATATAAGCCCCGGCAGAGAGATATCGCTGTATCTGCCATCGGGCTTTGGTATCAAAACGGCTTTGTCACATACTTTCAGCATTTCATAATCATTCTCACTATCTCCTGCACATATTGAAGTGACTTTGGAGTGAAAAATCTTTTCATAAACCTTTTTCGTAACCAATAGAGCTTTTCCTTTGTCCTGACCAGCTCCCACGAGATGATAAAACCTGCCACCTTTTGTTATTTTAAGCCCTCTTTTTGCTGCCTCTTTTTTCAAAAATAAAAGATCCTCTTCCTTTTCTATCAAAAAAGGTTCTGTAAACTCTCTTTTTTTCGCAAGTTTAGCATCCTCATATTCAAGACCTGTGAGCCTGGCTATCTCTTCAATATCCATTTCACAAAATCCTCTTATATTGACTTCTCTTTTTATCTCTTTTTCAAATTCACATATATACTCATAATCAACTCCCATCTTTACTACACAGTATTTCTCTTCTTCCAGAGCTTCGGAAGGAAGAAAAGATGCCATCTCTTTGGGAAAAAAGACTGCTGCTCCGTTTTCACTGATAAAAGGAGTGTTAAGTCCCAGTTTTTCTCTTATCTTTTCTATTTCAAAGCGGGTTTTGCTGGAGGAGAGAACAAGAGGTATACTCTCTTTTTCGATAATCTGAAGAACCTTAGAAGCACCTTCGTACGAATAGGTTTCATGATCTAAAAGAGTACCGTCAAGATCGGTAAATATTACAAAAATTTTTTTGTTCATATTTTTCTCCCAAACTGTTACATTATATTATTTTTCGACAATTTATACAAAGTAACAGATATGAGACACTTAAGATGCGGTAACATATAAATAAATTATAATTAGAAGAGAATATAAAGGTTGCTGATGCGAAAGAGTCTTAAAGATAAGATAAAAGAGGATATCAAAAAAAACAGGGAACGGATAAAAAAACTGGGACCTGGTATCATAACCGGAGGAGCAGGAGATGATCCGGCAGGAATAGTTACCTGTACGGTAGTAGGAGCTACAACCGGTTTTTCACTGCTATGGCTCGCTTTTTTATCTGCTCCCATGATGGTCGCTGTACAAGACAGCGTTTCAAGAATAGCTATAGTTACAGGTAAAAGTCTTCCCGAAATAACAAACAGTTTCTATGGAAAACCTTTTACAATCTTTATCGTTCTTATACTCTCCGTTGCAAATATCCTCACAATCGGCGCAGACCTCAATGCAATCGCAGTAATATTTAAGATAACCACCAATATAGATTCCGTATATTTTCTTATACCTATCACTGCACTCATAGCCTATCTTGTTATGTTCGGCAAATATAAGAATGTAAAAAAAATCTTTGTAGTACTCTCTCTTTCACTTAGTATCTACATACTATCCGCTTTTTTGGCAAAACCCGATTTTGAAAAAGTACTTCTAGGTACTTTTATACCCAGTCTGCCTCTTCATTCACTTTTTCTTGTTGCGGCCTTAGGCTATCTTGGAACAAAAATGTCGCCTTATCTACTCTTCTGGCAGGCTTCAGAAGAGAAAGAAGAGCATAGAACCGTAATGCAGGCAAAAGAGGCAGAACTCGATACTACTGTAGGGATGATCTATTCGAGTGTTCTTGACTATTTCATAATAGTAGCTGCAGCCGCCACTATATATGGAACGGGAAATGACATAAAAACCGTGGAAGATGCCGCAACAGCTTTAAAACCTATTGCCGGTGAATACGCATTTCTTATTTTCAGTATCGGCATCATAATATCCGGATTTCTTGCCATACCTGTTCTTGCAGGTACCACTGCATACGCAATAGCAGACACTTTCGGATGGAGAGAGGGAATGGACTACAAAGTCAGCGATGCTAAAGGATTTTATACCGTTTTTATAGGTGCACTGATAATTGGCGACATAATCGACCTTTCACCAATATCGGCGGTTGACGCTCTGTACTACTCGCAGGTCCTTGATGGAGTATTACTTCCTCTACTCATTGGACTGGTACTTCTCATAAGCAACGATAAAAATATCATGGGAAAGTATACAAACAGCAGATTTAATAACATATTCGCATCTGCTACGATGATAATAACCTCTCTTCTCTCTATTGTAATGTTTAGCCGTATATTGTTTTAATATCTTGCTATATTTTTCAAAAGATCCTCATGTACTTTCCCGTTGCTTGCCACTACAATATCTCCAAATCTATACTTTTCACCCTTCTCGTTACTGACTCTGCCTCCCGCCTCTTCCACTATCAAAATTCCTGCAGCAGTATCCCAGGGTTTGAGATTTATCTCATAAAATCCGTCAAATATCCCTTTCGCAGTATAGCAAAGGTCTATTGCCGCCGAACCCAGTCTTCTTATATCTCTTGTTTTTGGTAGAAGCTCTTTCATAGTCTCTATCACCCATCTGTAGTCACGCCCTTTTGTTACTTTGGTATAGGGAAATCCTGTGGCTATAAGAGACTTTTGAAGCAATGTTGCGGCTGATACCTCTATCGGTTCTTTATTTAAAAAAGCGCCTTCGCCTTTTTTTGCATAAAAGAGCTCATCTAAAACAGGATTGTATACAGCTCCCTCTATCGGCTCACTATCTTTAAATATCCCTATTGAAACTGCAACAAAAGGTATACCGTGAACAAAGTTGGTCGTTCCGTCAATGGGATCGACAAAAATTGCGTTTGATGGATACCGTGACTCGCTGTACTCCTCTTCACCTACAATTTCAAAATCGGGATATATCTCTTTTAGCCTTTTTGTCAAAAACTTCTCTATCTCTATATCATACTGTGTAACCAGATCTACTTCACTTTTAAAACTCACGCACTTTTTGCTGTAATACCCCTCTTTTAACATCTCTCCCGCCTCTCTTATAATCGCGGTCAATTCGTTTCGCATCTACTCCCTTTATAAAAAGTTTAGAGGTTGAACCTCTAATTTCTTGTTTACCGTCTGTTAACTTTTTGTTTAAATCTGTTTGCAAAATATCACTTACAATTATATCAGTAAAAAAAACAAGGAGGAGAAAATGAAAAAACTTGCAGTTATCTCAGTTGCTGCGGCTCTGATGCTTTCAGCCGCTACTATCAATTTTAACGAAATGCCCAACCATTTCAAAAGAGTTATGCCAGGAGGCGGGAACAATGTAGTACTTTCCTATTACGATGCTATAAAAGACGCTAAAGAGTCTGTGGTCAACATATCTACCAAAAAAAAGATAAAAAGACCGAAGTTTGACCGTTCTCAGCTTTTCAACGACCCTTTTTTTAGACAGTTTTTCGGACCAATGTTCAAAGATATGATACCAAAAGAGCGAGTGCAAAGATCGCTGGGATCGGGTGTTATCATAAGCAAAGATGGATATATTGTAACAAACAACCACGTTGTAAACGATGCAGACGAGATAACAGTTACGATTCCCGGAAGCGATAAAGAGTATAAAGCAAAAGTTATAGGCAAAGACCCTCTTACAGATCTTGCCGTCATAAAGATTGAAGCAAAAAACCTCAAACCTATAAAGGTAGGCGACTCTTCAAAACTTAAAGCCGGGGATATAGTATTTGCCATAGGAAATCCTTTCGGAATAGGCGAAACCGTAACGCAGGGAATCGTTTCCGGACTCAACAGGAACAGTGTAGGTATAAACACATATGAAAACTTCATTCAGACAGATGCCGCTATAAACCCCGGAAATTCAGGTGGTGCTCTTGTGGATAGCAGAGGGGCACTGATAGGAATCAACAGCGCCATTATAACCAGAAGCGGCGGAAACAACGGTATAGGCTTTGCAATCCCTTCAAATATGATGAAAAAAGTGGTCAAGACTCTCATAGAAAAAGGTAAAATAGAAAGAGGTTTTATGGGCGTAACAATTGAAGATTTGAGCAAAGATCTAAAAGAGCTTTACAGGCACGACTACGGCGCTGTCATAGTAGAAGTTGCCAAAGACTCTGCAGCCCAAAAAGCCGGCCTTAAAAGAGGTGATCTTATCATAGAAGTGGATGGTAAAAAAATAGAAGACGCAAATGAGCTCAAAACAGTTGTAGGTTCCCTGCCACCGGGAAAAACGATAAAAGTAAAATATGAGAGAAACAAAAAAACATATACAACTAAACTGACTCTTCAAAAAAGACCTGAAACATCTCAAAGCCAGGCATCCGAACAGGATGAAATAGGACTGAGTCTGAAAAATCTTGATGAACAGACAAGAAGGATGTATAATATTCCCGAAGATGTGGAAGGTGTTCTTGTTGTAGATGTAGCACCGGACAGCAAGGCCGAAAAAGCCGGATTCAAACCGGGTGATATTATAGAGGGTGTTGAAGACAAAGAGATAGAGAATGTGGATGATTTCAAAGAGGCACTCAAAAAATACAAAGGACCAAAAAGAGTATTCATCAACAGACACGGATACCCTATGATAAAAGTTCTCAAGTAGTCTTGCAGCGCTTCGGCGCTGCCTGAAGGAGTTCGATGAAAATTGCAATGATAGAGGATGATTTTGAGTTGGCTGAAATTTTGACCGAATATCTGAAAAGATTCAATATTGAACTGACAAATTATGAGGATCCTTTTTTGGCTCTGTCGGCTTTAAGGTCTAAAAAATTTGACGCTCTTATTCTTGACCTTTCGCTTCCCGGAATGGACGGACTCGAAGTTTTGAAAAAAATAAGGGAATTTAGTGATATTCCAATAATCATCTCAAGTGCAAGAAGTGACATAACAGACAAAGTTATAGGTTTGGAACTGGGGGCAGACGACTATCTCCCAAAACCCTACAATCCAAGAGAGCTTGAAGCAAGAATCAGGGCGATTCTTAGAAGAAAGAGACCCGAAACTCCAAAAAAAAGCGATGTAGTACTAAACGAAGATGCCAGAGAGATTCTCTTCAAAGACAAACCTCTGCGCCTAACACCGGCTGAATTTGAGATACTCGCCTACTTGATCAAAAAAAGTCCAAAAGTGCTTTCCAGAGAAGATATTCTTTATAATATAGACTCTCTTAATGATGAGAGCACACTCAAAAGCATAGATGTAATAATAGGCAGAATTAGACAGAAACTTGAAGAGAATCCCAAAAATCCAAGACACATAATATCGGTCAGAGGTATAGGATATAAATTCGTTCCATGAAAAAATCATCAATTTTCGTATCAATTACCTTTATATTCTTTATAGCGTTTGTTGCTATCGCAATGGCTGCTTATCTATTTTTGAAATATGACAGATCAAACTATCTAAACACTGTTTATCAAAAATATGAGATTCTTACACATACAATTACCTGGCAGCTTCAAACCGAACAAAATCCCGATGAAATATACCGCCAGATAGAAAAACTCGGGCTTACACCTATAACCTACCCGAAAGAGATAGCAAAAATCATAACCGCTGCTAAAGTTATAGATCAGAAAAATATTCCCATAGGAGAGATAAAACTTCTTCAAAACCAAAAAGATTTTTACATACTTGTTCAGAGTTTCGCAAACCTGTTACTTCTAAAATATGCCCAATACGAACCTTACAGACAGAAAGTCATTATATCTATCTTTTCCATCATCGCACTCTCTTTGCTTTTTGTTTATATCGCTACGATAATGAAACTAAGACCGTTGAAAAAAATAGAAAAAGAGCTTAAGAAATTTTCAAAAGGTGAACTAGACCTTGACCTCGATATAAAAGGAAGCAGTGAAATCGCCCAGGTCGCGTCTGCACTGAAAGAGGCTACCGACTCGATCAAAAACCTTTTGGAGTCCAGAAAACTGCTTTTAAGAAACGTGATGCACGAACTTAAAACTCCTATCGCGAAGGGAAGAATAGCTTCGGAAATGATAGAAGATGAGAAGCAAAAAAAGAGGTTTATCAAGATATTTGAAAGACTCAACTCTCTTATAAACGAACTCGCCGCTTTGGAAGCGGTAGATTCAAAAATAGAACCCGAGCTTAAACGCAGGGCTGTTCGGGATATCATAAATGAGGCGATTGAACTTGGAATGTTTGACAAAAAAGAGGTCGAAAAGGATATTGAAGAGGACTTTTTTGTCAATGCTGATTCACGCCTTTTTTCAATTGCTGTCAAAAATCTGCTGGAAAACGGTATAAAACACTCAAGCGATCATAAAGTAAAAATAGGTACAAAAAAGGGATCGATTTTTATCGAAAGTCGGGGAGAACCCCTGAAAAGAGAAATCGAATACTATCTTCAGCCCTTTTCGAAGGAGAGCAGAAGTGAAGGTTTCGGCCTTGGTCTATTTATAGTATCAAAAATCCTGGCTCTTCACGGCTTCAAACTCTCATACAAATATAAAGATGGGCGAAATATATTTACTATCTCAACAAGTAGATGAGATATTTTCTGCTCCACAGAACAAACATCAACACCCAAAGCCCGGCCGTAAACAAAATTGCATGATAGTATGCCTGCGGCAGCAAAAAAAACAGAACCGAGCTTGCCGCTCTGAAAAATACTACGAACTGCACGAACAAAAACACGAAAACAGTATATCTGTCTGCCACAGGAGGCCGCCCGGAATGGCCCAGAGTAACCCTGCTTCCGAAACCTATAAGGATGGTTGTCAAAAATCCCACCATCAGGATATGAAGAGAGAGTCTCTCCAAAGGATCATACGCCGTACCCAAACTCCACCATAAAACATTTTCCACTGCCGAGAGTCCAAATCCTAAAGGAATCCAAAACAGAGACAGATACATAACCCACAGCATTGCAGAGACTTTGAAAACCGGCAATTTCCATTTTACAAGCTCTCTTCCTATAAAACCGGCAAGAGCCGCATCCGCCAGTGCTTCAACCAGATGAAGACCTGCTGTTGCAAATAGAGTTTTTGCTATAAGCAGATAAAAAACAGTTTTCAGCATTCCCGGTGTTTTATTTGGCTGATATCCAAACTGTGCCGCTGTTGTAAAAAAAGGTATCATTCTCTGCCCTACGGCAAAAGCCATAAAAAAGAGATAAAGGTAAACAGCGATATTTTTGGCCGCTTCATAGATAAAAACCGTCCATCCGACTTCTGGTAAAAAGAGATAAATGAGAAGATATGCAATAAACAGAAGATGCGCAACAAGCCCCAGCCCGAAAGCTTTCAGCATCCAACCGGGTTCATCTTTTTGGGGAACCGGACTGAATCTATATATCTGATACATTATCGCAAAAGCAATAAATTGTGCCGCAAAAGTCAAAACAACGGACAAAAGCGTAAGATAAACAGAAATAAATTGGGAGACAACGAAGAGTAAAGCACCCGCCTGATACAGTATAAAAACCCTGATGTTTGCGGTTCTGGGAAGTTCCGGAACACCCAAAAATCTTGGAAATGTAGTAAAAAGAAAACCTATAAAAAACTGGCTGAAAATTATAAATGCAAAAGAGTAAAAGTGAAAAAGTTTCGGCTCATAAGTAACACCTATCACCCCTTTGAACTGAAGTGCAAAAAAAGTCATAAAAACCATTGCAAATATCACACCTGATGAAAAAAACATTCTATGGGGCTGTGATGTGAAAATATCCCAGAAACCAGGCTTTTTTTCCGCAGTATGAGACCATTGGTTCATAACAGTTCCTTAAAACAAAAAATATTGCAAAAGTTTATCTCAATAATCTTTTTTTATCAATAATATCAGTCAAATTTGTCAGTTACAAACATTTAAATTATCGGAAATTATATTTATTAGAATTAAGACTTATATAAAGCATAAGATTATAATATAGAAATATTAAATGATTTTAGTTCCTGAAAAGGAGATAGATGCATTTGAAAAAATTTTTCCTTTTTCTGCTCTTGATATCATATGGATTTTCAGAAGATCTGGCAAAACTTTTAAACGAATACAGAATTGAATCTGAACTATCCAAGATTACCAAAATCGAATCTGCCGGTTTTGTAGATATCTATACGAGAGAAGATCTGGAAAAGATGCAGGCTCGCAGTTTATTGGATATTTTGAAAACTCTCCCCGTTCTGATGCTTACCAGAACTTCAAACAATCTTTATCTCTTTTCAAAACCGACTTCAAGCTATATACCTATGCCGGCGATAAGGCTGTTCATAAACGACCATGACGTAACTTCCACATCATTTGGAAGTGCCATGGTGGTATGGTCCGATATGCCTGTTGAGTATATTGACCATATAGAGGTCTATAAAACGGCGTCATCCATGGAGTTCAGCAACGAACCGGGCACAGCAATTATCAAAGTTTATACTAAAAAAGCAGAAAGAGAAGAGGGCGGGAAATTAAGAGTGCTTAAAGACCAAAAAGGCAGTTTTGAAGCCGATACATATTTTGCCCACACAGCGCTGGACGGATTTTCATACTTCTTTTATGTAAATACAAACAACATAAAAAGAAAAAAATATGATCACAAAGAGTATGAAATAAGCAGTGACAAAAAAGGATATAACTTTTATTCCGATATTTTATATAACGACTGGAGAATAGAACTTGCGCACTATTTCAAAGAAAATGAAAATTTTATGGGAATAGGCACAAACTATACCCCTTCAGACGGCAAAGTGGATGTAAAACAGAGTTATGTCCATATAACAAAAAATTTCAAAAACAGTTTCAAACTGCAACTTGAATATGACAATCTTGATTATGATAGAACATATCAGGACGAAAACGGCATTTACGCTGGCAGTGCCGGCATTGTCGACTACTATAGCACACATTGTAAAGACGACGTATTTTCTGTTATTGCGGAGAAGAGACTCCTTTTTGAAAAAAACCGGCTTCTTCTGGGCGCTTTTTATAAATACAAAGGTTTCAAAGCAGAAGGTAAATTTGATCAAATTTCAACAAACTACGCCAACTCTTTGAACTTATACTCTCTTTATGCTGAAAACAGTTTCAGTTTTGATGAAAAGACGATGATTGTCGGTTCAATTAAAGAAGACTTTTACATTTATGACAAAGAGGTAAGATCGCACAGCCATCATATCATAAGACTGGGATTTATAAAAAATATCGGCAATTTTCAATTCAAAGCATTTTCAACAAGAACATACTATCCGGTAGAGTTTTACAAACTCTATAACAAAGACGATATTCCATACAAAATAAATCCAAACCTGAGATTTCCGATAATAGATATACATATGGCAAGCATCAGATATAAAAAAAAGGGATATGAGGTGGAGTTCAGAGCCAGTGCACACAGACTGAAAGATAATGTGATCTTCTCGGACTCCGGATTTATAAATAGCCCCGATACAGTAAGAAAAGAGTTTTATCTGCTTAAGTATGCCTATCTTTTCGATAGAAACGACAGACTCTATCTTGAATTTTTTACCGGTGAAAACAACAAAGGAGTTGAACTCAGCCCCAAATATGGCATAAACTTTAGAATTTTCAACAGTTACGGCAAATTCGACTTCTATAACGAGCTTATCTATAAAAGCAGTTACGAAGCATACGGTATTTCAGTGGATAAAACATTCGACTGGACGGCTGCCGCCAAATATCACTATTCGCCAAATCTTTCAATTGGAATCAGAGGCGAAAATATCTTTAACAGCAGTTTTAAACAGGTATACAAAAATTTTCCATATGCAATTCCCGTATTTGATAAAAAATTTTGGATAAATATGGAGTATCTGTTTTGAGAAAAATTGTACTTTTGTTTTTTACAGTCCTAAGTCTGTCGGCATCAGTATTAGAAATAGAACAGAAAATTTACCGTACGGTATTAAGCGCAATATTTCCGGATAAAAAATCGATTATTGTCTGGACCGACAAACCCGAAAAAAAAGTTATATATGAAAAAATAGAGGGTACTAAAATCACCAATGATATAAAAAAAGCTGATATATTATTTGTCCACAATCCAAAAACTTTAACAAATCTCAATACATATAAGGTAATAATTTTCGTAGGAAACTACGCTCTTTTAAAAAAATATCAGAATGTGGCAATCGGCGGATTTTTCTGGCAGAAAGGAAGACCCAATATAGTTTTTATCAAAAAAAACCTGCAAAAACTCAATATAAATTTGCCAAAAACTTTCGAAGAATTTATAGAGGATAGTGTTTGAGACATATAAATAGAATCGGTATTTTGCTTATAATTTTTATATTTGCAGCCATCGTCTACCTTTTCTTTGCTACGCAAAAAGTAGAAAACGCTCTTTCACACAATCTTGAAAGACTTTTTATAAAACAGGCTGAAGAGTTTGCGGTCAATATAGAAGAGATTATAAAACAGAATGTAGGAAAAGATCCTTTTAAGAGCCTCTCAAAAGACAAAGAGTTGAGAGAAAGACTCCAAGACGCTCTTTCCATTTTGATCAACTCATCTTATAAATATATTTATGTTTTATACAGAGACAAAAAAGGGAGATTTCGTTATCTGCTTGATGGAAGCAAAAGCGACAGAGGAGAATTCGGTCAAAAACTCGATGTTGAAAAAGCGGCATGGAACAAGGTATACGAAACAAAAAAAGAGAATATTATCCTTCATAAAAACCTGGAAGGACTTTGGATAACATATCTGAAACCTCTTATTTATAACGATAAAGTTGAAGCAGTTATTGCTATAGACTTTTCTACCGATCTTCCGCAAAATATTTACAATACAACAAAGCCTATAAAAAATATTTTTACATATATTTTTGCAGCAATAGGCATTTTAGTTTTACTGCTGCTCTATCAGACAGTTTTGAATATCATTACAAAAAAAGAGAGCATAACAGATGCATTAACATCTTTATACAACAGAACCTATTTAAGAGAGTTTTTAAAAAACATAGACCCGTCTAAATATCATATTCTCATGATCGATATCGATCACTTCAAAAAGGTAAATGACAACTACGGCCATAAGGCCGGTGATTTTATTTTAAGAGAGGTTGCACATATTATCAAACAGCTTGTAAGAAAAGATGATAGGATTGTCAGATTCGGAGGGGAAGAGTTTCTGATTTTCTTAGAACAAAACGATAGAGAAGAGTTCGCTCTGAAAATAGCCCAAAGAATCAAACAAACCATCGAAAATACGAGATTTATATATAACAACGCCGAGATAAATATAACTTTATCAATCGGAATATGTTTAAAGCCTGAACGATTCAAAAACATAAACAATGCTATAAAAGCTGCAGACTCTATGCTTTATATAGCAAAAAAAGAGGGAAGAAACAAAATAGTTTTATATTCCCAAAGAGAGATACAGGAGGCAACATGCGGACAATTTGAAATCTCGGAAGTTCAAGAGGCTTTGGATGAAAACAGAATACTCTGCCACTACCAGCCGATTTTCGATATAAACAAAAACAGGATAGTAAAGTATGAAGCTCTTGTCAGAATGATTGATAAAAAGGGCAAACTTATATATCCCAGTATGTTTCTAGAACATATTGTTCAAACAAATGTATATTATGCTTTGACCAAAAGAGTTTTAAACACAGTTTTTCATACTATCAAAGAGAAGAGAGTATCAATAAGTGTAAATCTCAGCTTTTCTGATATAAGCGATAATGTCATCTACAATATGATTCTTGAAGAGATAGAAAAACATAAAGCTCTTTCTCACTGGCTGGTTATAGAACTTTTGGAAAATGAAGATATAAAAGAAGATATCATCAGAGAAAGACTTATCAGACTTAAATCTTTTAATGTAAGAATAGCTATCGATGATTTCGGCAGCGGATTTTCAAATTTTGCCATTTTTAAAACTCTTCCTATAGATATTTTAAAACTTGACGGAAGCCTGATACAAGAGATCGACAAGTCAAAAATTTCCTACAGTATCACAAAATCGATCGCTCTTTTTGCAAAAGAGTTAAACATAAAAACAGTGGCAGAGTTTGTCCATAATAAAAGAATTCTGGAAATTATCAGGGAACTTGGCATACAAGAGGGGCAGGGTTTCTATCTTGGCAAGCCATCTAACAAAATTCAGTAAAAACTATCCTGAGATTCGCTATAGGTACCAAAAAGATTTCAAGAGTATCTTTGATACGATAAGGTACAATACCTGCATTTGTTTTCATCTGATTATTTAAGGTCTGATATGGATATTATACAGGCAATTGTTTTCGGATTTGTTGAGGGATTGACAGAGTTTTTGCCGGTTTCATCCACAGGACATCTTATACTAACGGCAAAGCTGATGGGACTAGAACAGACAGATTTTTTGAAAAGTTTTGAAGTGATTATTCAGCTTGGTTCCATTCTGGCAGTCGTTTTCGCTTTTCGTGACAAGCTATTGACAAACGTTGAATTATGGAAAAAACTATTGGTCGCTTTTTTGCCTACAGCCGTTTTGGGGTTTACGCTGTATAAACTCATAAAGTCTCTTTTTGCACCCTCTACTGTGGCATATATGCTTATCGTTGGCGGCATAATTTTTATATTGGTGGAGCTTTTTTATAAAGAAAAAACACACCACGTAAAAAACCCGGAAGATGTCACATACAGGCAAGCATTTTTGATAGGACTTTTTCAGTCTCTGGCCATGGTACCGGGAACTTCAAGAAGCGGCGCCACTATAATAGGCGGTCTTCTTATAGGTCTTAAAAGAAAAGCCGCAGCGGAGTTCAGTTTTCTTCTTGCGGTTCCTACGATGTTTGCCGCCACATTTTATGACATATACAAACACCACAGCGAATTTGATTTTTCAAACGCTACTGCTTTGACAGCCGGTTTTGTAACATCGTTTATAGTGGCGCTTTTTGTAATTAAGTGGTTTCTTGACTTTATAAAAAAACACACATTTATACCTTTCGGTATTTATAGAATTGTTGTGGGAACGGTTTTTTTGATTTTCGTTATCTTGTAAACATCATTCCAAAACCTATCTTGTTTACATTTTTATTATAATCTATCAGGCTCTCACCGTATCCGTTGAAATACTGAACATAGCCAAATGTTCTTTTGAAAAGGAAAAAAGGAAAAGACCAGTCCAACTGAACAGATCCTCTGTTGTTTTTGAAGCGAAGGTTGTTTCTGAGTTTGAGTTTCAAAAAATGTCTACCGAGAGGAATCCCCGCTTTGAACTCTCCGTATCCGAGATACGACTCAATATCGGGATTATCATCACCGCCCGGATCACCTGGAAATCTTTTATCTCTTTCAGGAATTCTGTACCATACTTTTACCGCATACAATAGGTTTTTATAATGAAACAATCCTTCGGCAAAAATTCTGTTCCAAGATCTTGAAAACTGCACCGGCTGACCGTTTGACTGATGGTTGAAACCTACTTTATACCCTATCATTGGAATTCTCTTCATTCCGGGTGTAGGTACCATTACAAAGAGTTCCGGTTCGTAGTTTGTTTCTCTAAAGGGAGACGATGCCGAATATATCTGCCAGTTTGACTGTTGAGTATATCCAAAAGCGTATATCTCATCATATCCTAAAAGATTCGACGCAAGAGGCTTTAAAAAACTTATCTGAAATTTTGCCTCTTTACGATTTCTGTCACTCTTTTTTGTAAAATCGTAGGTAAAAGGCATAAAATAGTTCTCTTTGTATGGAATTATGCCGAGTTTTTCAGAGAAGACTCTCTTTAGTACAGATTTCGTCGTATTGTCTTCATACTTTTTTATAAGAGTATGAAACATTGTCTGAATATCTTCATTTTTTCTCTCTGGCTTACTGTGAAAGTTTTCGCTATTTTTGTGGCTTAACCATTTAATGGCCAGCTTTTCATCTTTTTCAACCCCCTCGCCTTCAAGATACATCAGTCCTACTTTCACAGCAGCTTCTACATCTCCTTTCATTGCCGCTTTTTTGTAGTAATAAAAAGCCTTTTTTATATCTTTTTTAAATCCGGCACCCTTCTCATAAAAAGCGGCCGTAATTTTCATAGCCTCCACATCCCCTTTTTGGGCTCTTTTTTCCCATTCCAGAGCAATTTTTGAAATACTTTCCTGAGATGCTTCAGCCAAAATGACAAAAATTATCAATAGAGCAATCTTAAAAAGTTTCATCTAAATACCGCCTCTTCAAACTTTTTCATAGATATCTGTAACAAGAGTCTGCATTTTTGCCGAAACAGCATAGACTCGACTGTTTTTAGTCTCGCTTTTGCTTCAGATAAAGCTGCAATAGAACGGCTGAGCTCATCTGCGCTTGCAAGCTGGTTGTTAAACTTTCCTTTCGTCAGTCTGTAATACTCTTTTTGTGCCCTTAACTGTTTGACTGCTGCCTCTTTTGTGGCGCTCAGGGATTCTATCCGAACTATACTGTTTTCTATTTCAGTTTCAACCTTTTTTACATAATCGCTGTAAAAATAAGCTGCTGCCAATTTTTTTGCAGATGCCGCCTCTTTTGACCTTGTCGTGGCATATCCGTCGAAAATATTCCATTTTATAACCGCGCCTATAAAGCTTTGATCTGCATTTGTAAACCCGTTTCCGTCGAGAGCTACAGTGTTACCCTGTCTCTTCAGTGCTCCAAGAGCAACAATTTTGGGATAGTATCCGCTTGCTGCAAGCTCAATATCTTTCTGACTGATCTCAAGCTCTTTTTTTAATGCTAGAATATCTTCTCTTTTTGAAAGCGCCTCTTTAAACAGTGCTCTCTTATCTGCAGAAACTGTTATTTGGGGCAAATTATCCGCATCTTTTTTTATTCCTGTTATATACTCGAGCATATTTATAAATTCTGTTTTCTGGGATTTGATATTCTCAATGTCGGCTCTTATCTCGTAGATTTTTGCTTCAATGTTATAAAGATCAGCCGCCGCAAGCAGACCCTGATCATAAAAACCCTTCGCTTTTTTATATGCATCTTTCGCGGCTTTCAATCCCTCTTTTAGAGCCTTGATGTTTTCATTAAGGCTGTAAACGGCAGCATAGATATCTGTTAGCTTAATATAAAGATTTCTTTTGAGGTCTTTTAATTCGAGTCTTGCTTTTATATATTCAAGTTTAGATTTTTCTATTGCTCTTGTGATGGCAAAACCGGTAAAAATCGGATAACTAAAACCTATCTGCCCTTCAAAATTGT
Organism: Nitrosophilus alvini; assembly: GCF_015100395.1. Taxonomy (NCBI): domain Bacteria; kingdom Pseudomonadati; phylum Campylobacterota; class Epsilonproteobacteria; order Nautiliales; family Nitratiruptoraceae; genus Nitrosophilus; species Nitrosophilus alvini. Next base: position 1,743,523 of record NZ_AP022847.1, read on the forward strand.
CTTTTGTACCCATAGGTATCGAAGGAGGCATACCCGGAAGAGGCAGATGAAGAGAGGTTGTAGGCGTATCTTTCAGCCGTATATATTGCAAAGATGCATCAACAGTCGGAAAATTTTTCGATTTGGCAACTTCAACCATCTTTTTCATAGCAGCTACCTGCTGCTGTTTGGATTTGAGCAGTAGATTTTCATCAACTCTTTTTGCGATATCCTCAAAACTTCCGCCAAACAGAATTATCGGCAAAAGCATAAAAACCGTTTTTTTCATCTCTGTACCTTTATAGGATTTTTTGGTCTGAAAACAAAAAGTGCCACAACGAAAACAAATCCGAGTAACCCCCAGTATGCCGCATGCATAAAAGTGTTATAAAATCCGTAGTTATAGCTCATAAACGCCTCATAGTTTCCAAAAAGCACCTTTGCCTGTTCCATACTAATCCCCAGCTTCTCTTTTAATTGTTCCAAAAAACCGCTTACATACTCTATATTTTGCAGTTCGTTCATATTCTGAAAATGCATATTTTTGAAAAACTCCATATTGTTTGTCGCAAGAGCCGTTCCGAAACTTCCTCCCACAAAACGAAAATAATCCATCAATACTATGGCAAGCTCGCCTTTGTGTTTCGGCACACTTTGCAAAAGCAAAACAGTTGTGGGAGCAAAAAACATCCCCATTCCTATACCGAAAGGAATTGTCAAAAGTATCGCCTTTGTCATCGGAGTATAATAGTTCAGATGCGGCAGCAGGAAAACAGAAGTAAGAATATATATAAACGCGGCGATAGCGACTGTATATTTTGCGCCTATTTTATCACTCATTATCCCGGCTATCGGTGAGAAAATTCCAATGAAAACGGCAAATGCAAAAACAGCAATCCCCGCATCAAGAGTAGGCAGTGTTTTTATATGCTCATAATATACCGGCAGCAGATAGAAATACTGATACATGCTGAAACCCAGAATAAAAAAATATATAAGTATTCCATTTAGAAAATCCGGATTTTTAAAAAGAGAAAAATCGATGAGTTTATATTTCGAATTTATTTCGCTGAGTGCATAAAGAAGATAACCAATAATGGATGCAAACATCAAAATACCGATGAGATTTGAGCTGAACCACCCCAAAACCTGTCCCCGGCTTAACATTATCAAAAGGCTCACTGTTGCGAAAGATATTAGAAAAAAACTGACAAAATTGAATTTAAGCTTTTCGAAAAATCTCTCTTTTGGCAAAAAAACAATTCCGGCAACTACCAAAAATATGCCTATTGGAACATTTATAAAAAAGACCATTCTCCAGTTGTAATATTCGGTGAGATATCCGCCAACTGTAGGACCAAGAGCCGGCGCAAAGCTCACACCAAGAGCAAATATCCCCATTGCAAGCCCCTGTTTGTTAGGAGGGAAATAGGAAAATATCATGATATGACTCGTTACCATTATCAAAGCTTCTCCTACCCCCTGAAGAGTCCTTGCAAATATGATAAATCCAAGATCATTAGAAATTCCACATAAAAAAGATGCAAAAGAAAAGAGTGCAACTCCGAAAAGATATATGCTTTTTGCCCCAAACCTCTTTATAAGATATTCGCAGACCAAAAGTCCGATGGCCGCCGCTATCATATAGCTTGTTATTATCCACTGCACCCCGTACATATCTGTAGCCAGAGGACCCGTAAGCTTTGGAACTATAACATCTACCACGGTAGTATCGAGTATGGCCATAAACGCACCTACCATAACGATGATTGAAAAAATGGCGCGTTCTTTGCTTGTTATATCCCAAGGCTGCGGAGCAGTATTTTTAGATATTGGACACTGCTCATTGGGCATTCTGTTTTCCTGCCAAAAATTTTAAATCTTCAGGCAAATAGATATAAATTTCCCGATTTTTGAGCTTTTGCTCCATCTTCTCTCCAATATCCAATATTAGTTCTCTCTTTTTATAGCTACAGTAGCCCCCATCCCTACTCTAAGCCCCTCTTTATCTTCAAGTTCTATCCTTACAACAAACCTCTGATCGAGCTTTGTAAACTCACCGCTTGCTATGTCTCTTGGAACAAGGCTAAAAGTGGATGCGGAAGCGGGAAGAATTTTTGTTACCACTCCTTTGAATTTTCTCTCTTTGATGGCATCGGGTTCTATTACAGCACTGCATCCCGGCTTCACACCTTTGAGTTTCTTTTCAGACAAAAGCACCTCAACGTGAAGATCATCAGGATCGACGATTGCATATACAGGTGCTCCTTTTTTTACTACAGTTTTTATGTTTGTAAATTTTTTTGCAATTATGCCCTTATACGGAGCATACAGTTTGCAATAACCTATCTTGTTTTCTATATCTTGGAGCTCTTTTTCAAGAGCCTCTCTTTTTTGCAAAAGAGCCTCTATCTTTTTTTGAAGCTCTTCAATACTTTTTCTTTCCACCAAAGAGAGCTCATATTTTTTCCTGACACTCAAAAGAGACTGTATATTTGCCTTAAGGTTTTGCTTTTGAGACTCTGTCAGTTTTAACAGGGACTCTTTTTTTGTTTTTATATTTTCAAAGCTGCTTTTGGATATCAAATCCTCTTTCAACATATTTTCATATCTTTTTTCATCTTTTGAAAGTTTTGAAAGTTTCATCTCATTTGCTTCAATGGACAGCCTTAATGCTTCTATCTTCTTTTTAAACACTGATATCTCATTTTTTGCTATCTCGGAAGTGATGGATACTGATCTGGCAATCTTCTCTTTTTTAATCTTTAAAGCTTCGATATTTTCATCAAGCTCTTTGATATAAGACTCTATTTTCTCTTTAGCAACCAAAAAATCTTTATCATCAATACAGGCCAAAAGATCACCCTTTTTAACTCTGTCTCCCTCTTTTTTTTTCATATCTGCAATCTTGCCGCCTACTTTGAACGAGAGAAAAGTCAACGAGTCAGTTTTTACAAAAGCTGCATCACTGACGGCATTTTTGCTTCTGTAACTGATATAGTCGTATGCCAGATACGCAAATATAAATATTAAAAAAATTATCAAAACAGAACCAGCTTTTTTCATTTAACCCTCTTTTTAATTATTAAGTTACCGATCATCGGCAAAAATCCAACCGTAATCAGTGAATTATATTCATTTTTTTATTAACTCATTCTTATTTAAGAAAAACTGTTCTACAATTATGAAAAAAGGTTCAAAGAGGCGATATGAAAGAGAAGATTAAAAGCAGAGTCAAAGAACTGAAAAAAGAGCTGGTTTTGGAAGAAGCAACTTCCTATTTCGAAGAAGTTGGATTTGAAGCCTTAAAAATGCAGGACCTTGCCAAAAAATGCAAAATCTCTGTAGGAGCTTTGTATCAGCTTTTCGGCTCTAAAGAGAATCTTTTTTACGAATATATTTTGCGTCAAATCAATATTTTTTACCAAAATCTTTTAAAAAAATGCGAAAATGCCAAAAGTCCGGAAGAGAAGCTGAAAATTTTCATAAAACTGAAGTTCGAAACTTTCTCCAAAAAACCAAAAATCATCCAGGACCCTATTGCAGGCGATCCACTCTTTTTTTACAAACTGAACAGAAAAAAAGGGAATCCGGCACAGATTATATTGGAGTTTTTGGCCAGGGAGTTTGAAAATCTGAATAAAAAAAACGCTTTGAAATCGAAAAATTTTCTGGAAACCGCATATGTTTTCAACTCTTTCACTTTCGGTTATATAGAATTCTGGCTCGATTATGACGGTAATCTGGAAGAAAAAACAGAGGAAGCCTATCGCATCTTTATAGAGGGTATACTCAAAAAATCATAAAGGGACAGGCTATGAATGCCAAAAAATATCTCTCCATATCTTTGTTTGCTCTTCTGCTTACCGCTTCAGCATATTTTATATATATAAAGCTCAATCCAAAAACTCTACCGCCAAACCTGATAGCCGGAACCGGAAGAATGGACGGTGATCTTATAAATCTCAATACAAAATATCCCGGACGAATTGAGAGTATTAAAATCGAAGAAGGTGTAAAAGTCAAAAAAGGAGAGATTATAGCTGTTTTAAAAAGTGATGAGATAGAAGCGAAAAAAGAGGCTCTATCCAATCAAATTGAAGCTGCCCAAAAAGAGAAAGAAGCCAAAGTCACTGAACTCGAAATTGCCAAAAAAACCATTCCCCTTACTGTTAAAAAAGCAAAACTGGCACTTCAGACAAGACTACATCAACTTGAAGAGATAAACAGAACCATTCAAAGCCTTAAAGCCGTTATAGACCAGGATAGAAAAGATTATGAGAGACAGAGAAATCTTTTCAGACAAAATCTGGTAGAAAGCAGAAAACTGGAACTTGCAAAACTGAGACTTACGACCGATTCAAAAAAACTTGATGCATTGAAAGAGAAACTTAGCCAGGCAAAAGATGCTGTAAAAATCGCCGAAAACGACCTGAAAAATGCACGGGCACAGCTTTTAAAAATCGATGCGCTTCAAAAAGCCATAGAGGCACTTGAAAAAAATATAGATGCATTGAAAGCCGGCAAAAAAGAGCTGGAAGCAATGATTTCGGAAATGACTATCATATCGCCGACTGAAGGATTTATAACAGCGAAAACAGCAAATGAAGGAGAGGTTTTGGGAGCAGGAATGAGTGTAGCCACACTTGTTTCGCCCAAGAGTCTATATCTGAAAATATTTATAGATACTCTTGAAAACGGTAAGATAAAAGTAGGCGATAAAGCGGTTATATTTCTTGACAGCCATCCGGATATGCCTATCGAGGCAAAAGTGGTAAGAGTGGCACAAAAAGCGGAATTTACTCCAAAAGAGGTTAGTGTCAGAAGCGATCGTATCCAAAGAGTGTTTGCGGTACATATAAAACCCCTAAAAACCAATCCTTTACTTAAACTTGGTATACCGGCTATAGGTATAATAAGTACCGACGGTAAGAATCTGCCGGAAAGCCTTCATGATATTCCCCCGCTGTAAGGAAGAAAAATGGATATTATCATAGCTGGTGCAGGAAGAGTCGGTTTCAGGCTGGCTAAAACCCTTTCTATAAAACACAACGTAACGGTTATAGACCAGAATGAAGATGCACTGAACAGACTGATGGAGAGTATAGACATACTTACTGTTGCAGGAAATATAGAAGACCCCGATACATACATAAAAATGCACGACAAAAGTGCTGATCTGTTTATTGCAGTTACAGACCTTGATGAAGCAAATATCATATCTACTCTTATAGCCGATGATATGATAAAAGTCGATAAAAAGATAATAAGGCTCAAAAACAGCTTTTTTGCAAAAAGCTCGATAGCAAAAAAACTTGAAATTACTGAAGCTGTTTTTCCGTATGAAGCGACTGCTGCTTCGGTTGAAGCTCTTTTTGATTTTCCAAAAGCAAACAATGTAAAAAGCTTTATACATACCTCTTTCAAACTTATTTCCGTAAGGGTTCAGATAAAACCGGAAAAGATATTGAAAGTATCCGATATTGCAAATGAAAAAACAGCCGTAGCGGGAATAGAAAGAGATAAAAGTTTTTTTATTCCGGACCTTGATACTCAGATAAGAGAAGGGGATCTTGTATATATATTCGGAGATGAAAATATTATAAAAGAGATATGTTCGGTATTGGACACAAAACTGCCTAAAAAAATAAAAAGGGTAGTAATTTTCGGAGCAAAAATATCAGGTTTAGAGATTGCAAAAAAACTTGCCGTAAAAAATATCGACATTAAAATAATTGAAAGTGATATAGAATTATGCAAAAAAGCATCATATACTCTGCAGGAAAATGTCACAGTAATAAACAGCAAATACAAAGAACATCATCTGTTTGAAGAAGAGGGGCTGAAAAATGCCGATATGCTTATAGCATCAAGCGATAATGACGAAGAGAACATCATAAGATGTATAGAGGGTAAAGAGTACGGAATAGAAAAAGTTGTGGCCATCAACAACGATATGGAGTATTACGCTCTTATGCACAAACTGGGAATAGTAGTTGTAAGAGGACCAAAAACCAATGCATACTATTCTATTCTTGAAAAGATTGCTTCAAGTTCCGTCATAAGCGAAAAGCACTTCTGCGGAGGAAGAGGTGTTGTTTTTATGAGAAAAGTGTTTCCCAACTCAAAACTCATCGGAAAAGAGATCAGGGCTATCAGGTATAGAAAAGCGCGGTTCTATCTACTTAGAGAAAACAGAATTTTCTCTTTTTCAAAAGAGATAGTCTGCAAAGAGGGAGATATAATAACCGTATTCGGATATACATCCGAAGAAGAGAGGCTGAAAGAATGGATATACTCTCTTTAAGAAGTATACTTAAATTCAACGCCTACATAGGATTGGCAATATCTATCTTCTTTCTGATACCTATTGGTGCGGGATTGATATATTCGGAAAATATCAAAGATTTTTTTCTGTTTGATCTTCTTCTTTTCGCAGGCAACTTTGCCGTAATCGCTTTCTTTTTCAAACACAACATAAAACTCGGTATAAAAGAGAGTATAATTTCCGTAAACCTCGTCTGGATTCTTTGCAGCCTATGGGGAGCCATTCCCCTTTTACTCTATACCGATATCGGATTTTGGGACGCTTTTTTTGAAGCTGTAAGCGGCTTTACTACAACCGGGGCTACAATATATACCGATATTGATTCGCTGCCCAAATGGGTTCTTCTTTTGAGGTCTTTAATGCACTGGCTTGGAGGAATGGGTATCATCGTCCTCGGAGTAGGACTTTTTTCTTTGATAAATCCTACAGGCTCGCTAACTCTCTTCAAAGCCGAATCAACAGGTATAAAACTCGAAAAACTGACCCCAAAAATAAAAGATACAGCAATCAGACTATGGGGAATATATCTTTTTTTGACTCTCATTGATACCCTTTTGCTCAAAATCGGCGGAATGAACCTGTTCGATGCTGTAAACCACGCATTTTCAACCATATCTACAGGCGGATTTTCTACAAAAACAGAATCTCTGGGGCATTGGCAGAGCCCTTTTATCTTGTGGGTGACAACAGTTTTTATGATAATTTCCGGGATAAATTTTCTTGCGCATCTGAAGCTTTTTTACAAAGATTTCAGAGCTTACAACAGCGAAGAGGTAAAATGGTATCTGAAAATCTTTCTTCTTCTCTCAATCTTGCTGACAACTGTACATTTTTTCAGCAGTGGCGATACCTTTTTTGACTCTATAACCCACTCATTTTTTACAATAGCTTCTATTTTGACAACAACAGGCTTTGCATCTTTAGATTATGAACAGTGGGGAGCTATGGCAACAGCGCTTGTATTTGCAGCCATGCTTATCGGAGGAAATGCAGGGTCTACCGCCGGAGGAGCAAAAGTAATAAGATATGTTGTACTTTTCAAAAACTTATCCGTACAGATAAAAAGGATTCTTCATCCCAGTGCTGTTATAGGGATATTTGTTGACGGTCAAAGAATAAAAAATGATGTACTTGGATCGACTGCCGGTTTTCTGCTTCTTTTTGCCGCGACAAATACACTCATAGCGCTTTATCTTTTTGCAAGAGGATATGATACTCTTACATCGGTAAGTACCGCAATAGCTATTGTGGGCAATATAGGTCCCGGATTTTCTCTGACCGGTCCGGCTCAAAACTATGCACTATTCAGCTGGGCGGACAAAGCCTTACTCTCTTTCGGCATGATTGCAGGCAGACTAGAGTTTTATACAGTTATTATGCTGTTTAGCAGAGAGTTTTGGAAGAGATTCTGATGAATAAAAACATTGTATATCTTGGGATCGTAAGTTTTTTTACGGATATGGCGACCGCCATGACAGTTCCTCTGATTCCCATATACATAGTATATGCTCTTCATGAAGGAGTAGACAAAGTAGGCATCATAGCTTCGCTCTCCGCTTTTGTCTCATACGGACTGAGATTTTTTTCAGGATATATCAGCGACAGGTACGGGATTGTAAAACCTCTTGTGGTTACAGGATATCTCTTTTCCGCATTTTCAAAGCCGCTTCTTGCTTTCACTGCGGACTGGAGAGGGGTTGCCCTTCTTAGAAGTCTTGAGAGATTTGGAAAAGCTTTGCGCTCCGCGCCGAAAGATATGATGATATCGTACTATTCATCAAAAAACAGGGAAGGAAAAAGTTTCGGTTTTCACAAAACACTTGATATTGCAGGAGAGATGAGCGGAAATATTATACTTTTTGCTCTGCTGTACTATTTCGGAAGTTCAAAAGAGATAATACAAAATATTTTTATATCTACCGCCATACCCGGAGTTATAGCGGTGATCATTATGATTTTCTTTGTCCGTGATATAAAAAAGGAAAAAAAGAAAATCAGATTTACCCTCAGGGATAAAGAGAAAAAAATTCTAAAAGTATTAGGATTTTATTTTGCTTTTATCTTTTTCATCTTTTCACAGCCTTTTTTTATTCTAAGAGCAAAAGAAGCCGGTTTTTCTACACATACCATACCGCTTTTGATGATACTTTTTACGCTTGTTCAGACACTTACAAGTTATAAACTGGGAATCCTTACAGACAAAATCGGTGCTAAAAAGATTCTTTTTATGAGTATGGGGGCCGGATTTTTGGCAGTTTTGTCTCTGATAGACAAGAGTACTGTCTGGTTCGCATTTCTCTTTTTCGGAATATTCATGGTAGGCTCTTTGAACGCTTTGAGGGCATACATATCAAAAGAGAGTGTAAACCAAGGAACCGTCTACGGTATTTTTTATACATTCAATGCCATTACGGCATCTTTGGGTGCTCTTGTTTCCGGATATTTGTGGGAACATCTAGGCTTTAATGCAGCACTTCTTTTCTCGAGTACCGGTATGGCAGTGGTACTACTCTTTTATGCAGCAAAAACACTTCCGGATATCAAAAATGGCTGATCTGGTTATAAAAGAGGTTAGCGTCAAATATAAAGATATAACGGCTTTGAAACCGGTATCCTTTGAAGCCGACAGCGGCGAAATTATAGGATTTATCGGTGCTGATGGGGCCGGGAAAAGCTCACTTATGCACGCTATTGCCGGAGTTAAAAGCTTTTCGGGAGAGATAAGATACAAAGATATTATATACCACTCTCCAAAAGAAGCCGAAAAAGCAAAGCCGTATCTTGGTCTTATGCCCCAGGGTATCGGACTTATGCTTTATGATCTGCTAAGTGTTGAAGAGCATCTTGAGTTTTTCTCGGAGATAAGAGGGGTAAAAAAGGATAGAAAATTTTTTGAATACAGGCGCAGACTCCTCAAAATGGCCGGCCTTGAAAAGTTTACAAAAAGGGAGGCCGGAAAGCTGAGCGGCGGTATGAGACAGAAACTCTCTCTTATATGTACACTTATTCACAAACCCAAACTTCTGATACTCGACGAACCCACTACCGGAGTGGATCCTTTGAGCCGCCTTGAACTATGGGAGATTCTTGACGACATTAGAAAAAAACAAAACTCTTTGATACTAGTAAGTACTGCCTATATGCAGGAAGCCGGAAAGTCGGACAGAGTACTGCTTTTTGAAGATGGAAAGGTGATAGCCCAGGGCAGTTCAAAAGAGCTTATAGAAAGCGCCAGGCCCTATGTATATGAAAAAACCGAGTGTGAAGAGTGCATATCTGTGCACAATACTACATACTCTGTGAAAAAGCTTGATGCAAAACACAAAGAACCTACACTTGAAGCTCTTTTTTTTATAAACTATCTTAAAAAATATAAAAAGCCCCCCGAAATCAAAACACCCAAAAAAGAGAAACAGCGAAAGATACCCCCTGTTATACTCGAAGCAAAAGGATTGACCAAAAGATTTGACAGCTTTGTCGCAAACGATCATATAGATATGAAGCTAAAATCTGGTGAAATACTCGGCCTTTTGGGTGCAAACGGAGCCGGAAAAACCACTTTCATCAAAATGCTCTTGGGGCTTTATCCTATCGATGAAGGCGAACTCTATCTGCTTGGAAGAAGAATAAAAACCGGCAAAGACAGAGAACATTTGAAAAATCTGATAGGATATGTCAGCCAAAGATTTGCTCTTTACAGCGACATGACAATAAGGGAAAATCTCAACTATTTTGCATCAATGCATAAAATAGATATCTTAACTGCCGCAAAACTGATAGAGAAATATGCACAAAATCTCGGCTTCAAAGAGTACCTTGACGATTTTCCCAAAAATCTGCCTCTTGGAATAAACCAGCGCTTCTCCGTCGCTGCAGCTCTTATGCATGAACCTGTAGTTCTTTTTCTTGACGAACCCACATCCGGTGTAGACGTTATTGCAAGAGCGCAGTTTTGGCAGCTTTTAAGAGCACTGAAAGAGGAGTGGGGCATTTCTATACTTATCACTACCCATTATATGAATGAAGCAGAGTTCTGCGACCGTGTAGTCGTTCTCAAACAAGGCAAAAAGATAGCGGACGACAGTGTGGAAAACCTATATAAAAATTTTCCCGAAGCAAAAAGTTTCGAAGATATCTTTTTACAGTTTTATAAAAGTGATACCGGTTATTAAGATTAGCGTATCCCGAAAGGATTGGTTTTGAGACTAAATGTCATTAAAGCATATATTTTAAAAGAGTTTACAGAACTTTTTCGCTCAAAAATAATAGTTATGGTCTATTTTATGCCTACAATGATTATCATTCTATTCGGATACGGTATCAGAATGGAGGTAACTGATATAAGAACGGTTATTCTTGACTACGACAACTCCAAACTATCTTTGGATCTTATCTCAAAATTTGAAAATTCCAGATATTTTGACGTTGATACACTGAATATATCCGAAAAAGATGCCCTGAGTCTTATAAAAAAGGCAAAAAAAGATATCATCATAATTATCCCCGCAGGATTTGAAAAAAATCTTTTAAAAGGCATAAAAAGCGAAATAGGTATATTTATCGATGCTTCCTTTCCGGTAAGGTCAACAACAATGGAAAATTATACAAAAGGGGTTATTTTGCATGAGGCCGCAAATCTTGCATCCGAAAAAGGAATCGAGCCGAAAAAACTGATCGAAATAAACCAAAGATACCTGTTCAATCAGGGTCTCAGAGACGAAGATATGATAGTTCCCGGCCTCATTGGTCTTGTTTTACTTGTAGCTCCCGCAATATTGTCGGCCTTGCTTATAGTAAAAGAGAAAGAAAAAGGGACGATTTTCAATTTCTACTCGTCCCCTGTAAAAAAAAGCGAATTTCTCATAGCAAAACTGACTCCGCCGTTTCTTCTGCATTCAGTCAATATTTTCATACTGTTTTTATGGGCCACATATCTTTTTGATGTCCCTTTCAGAGGCAGTTTCTGGCTATACTGGCTCTCTTCGGAACTCTATATAATAATCAGTATAGGTATCGGCCTTCTGGTATCCATAATTACTTCTACGCAGATAGTAGCGGTAGTTCTTTCCATTATAATTACCATTATTCCTGGTTTTTTATATTCCGGAATGTTGATGCCGATATCATCCATGGAAGGGGAGTCCTATATTGAAGCCCATATATATCCGGTTATGTACTACAATCATATTGTTTACGATACATTTCTCGTAGGAAACGGTATCGAGTCTCCTAAAAACCTTTTATATCTTTTCATACTTGCAGCTTACGGGCTTTTTCTGATTTTTTTGGGATCTTCGATGATAAAAAAGGAGCTTAAATGATCTCCTATATAAAACAGTTCTGGACCATCGTGGCAAAAGAGCTGTTCAGCTTTCTGAGGTCTTGGGGGCTCGTTGCGGTAGTCCTGTACTCTTTTACACTCGATATCTATATAGCCGGGAAAGGAATAAGTCTGGAGGCAAAAAATATAAGTGTGGGTGTCTTTGACAATACCAGCGGTGCTTTGAGTAACAAAATCGTCTCATCTTTACACAAACCGCAGTTTAAAAAGCCGGTTTTTTTCAAATCCGAAAAAGAGCTGCAAGACGCAATATTCAATAGAGACATAATGATGGGGCTTATATTTGATTCCGACTTTGAAAAAGAGTATTTTCAAAACAAAAATCCCAGAATTGATGTTATACTTGACTCAACTGCGGCAACGCAGGCGTATATGGCACTTCAATATCTGGCAAACATTGCAATGGATGTCTCTAAAATTGAAAATCTGTTTCCTATCGAACTGAAAATACACAAACTCTTCAACGAAAATGCCGAAAACTCCTATTTTATGGCCATATCCGAGATGCTATCCATCATAACACTTATAGGAGTGATACTCAGTGCGGCAGTTTTCGTAAAAGAGAAGGAACAGGGAACCTGGGACATGATGCTTCTTATGCCGATTAACTCGAAAATTACCATACTTGCAAAAAGCTTTTCTCAGGTTATTATCATACTTGTGGGCACTTTTTTGTCAGTTGGACTTATACTGTTCGGCGCTTTCGATGTCCCTTTAAACGGCTCTTTAATGGCTTTTTTTGCATTGAGCTTCTTTTTTACATTCACTATTGCGGGTATAGGTCTTTTCATTGCCGCTGCTTCAAAATCGATGATGCAGGTAACACAGTTATCTGTAATAATTATGATGCCGCTTATATTCCTGAGCGGCGCATGGACGCCCATATATGCAATGCATCCTGTTTTACAATATATGTCACTGTTTTCACCTTTGAGATTTTATATAGAGGGTACTGAGAGTATATTTTTCAGAGGAACGCCGATTGAGGATTTATGGATATACTTTGCCGGTGTTCTGATTTTGGGGATTCCTCTTTTTCTATACGGTTTCAGAAAAATAGGAAAACTGTTTTGAAATTTTTGCAAAACTTTTATATACTGAATTTAATGCTCTAGAAATGAGGTGTTGAATGGAAAAAGAAAAATACAAAAAAGAACTGTACCATCTGCAGGTGGAGCTTGTTAAATTTCAGCGCCACGTTATCAATAACGACATAAAAGTATGTGTGCTTATCGAAGGCAGAGACGCGGCAGGAAAAGACGGAACGATAAAAAGGTTTACCGAACATATGAGTCCGAGAGATACAAGAATAGTCGCACTGGGAAAACCGACGGAAATCGATAAAAAATACTGGTATTTTCAAAGATATATTCATTATCTGCCAAGAGGCGGGGAGATAGTCTTTTTCAACCGCAGCTGGTACAACAGAGCGGGTGTGGAAAAAGTGATGGGTTTTTGCACAAAAAAGCAGTATGAAAAATTTATGGAGCAGGTTCCCAATTTCGAACATCTCCTTGTTCACGACGGAATGCTGTTTTTCAAATACTATCTTGATATAAGCAAAGAAGAGCAGAAAAGAAGACTCGAAGAGAGGAAAAAAAATCCCTTGAAGCAGTGGAAATTGAGTCCCATAGATGATATGGCACAAAAACTGTGGAAAGAGTATTCTCTGGCACGAGATGAGATGTTTTCAATGACACATTTTGCATATGCTCCCTGGACGATAGTGAGAGCCGATGACAAAAAAAATGCGAGACTCAATATCATAAAAAATTTTCTAAGCAGAGTAGACTACCCCGAAAAAGATGAAAAAATCTGCATTTTTGACCCAAATACGGTTTTTGACTTTGATATAAGCTGTTATGAGAAAGGAATGATTGCTCCTTAAATTTTGTATGTTTAAAATATTTTTTAAATATATAAGCTATAATTATCTTATCCCTATCCAAAAATTACCAAGGCATAGCTGTGCATATTAAAAACAGGATACTTGTAGCCGTAGCTATTTTGATAGCCACAGCGACAGTAGCCAATCTCTTTTTTGAAGCTCTTAAAGAGAAAGAAAATCTCAAAAGAAAAATTGCAGTATACGAAACTCTTTTACACTCTTTTTTTGAAAAGAGACAAAAAGAGTATACAACTTTTTTTTCACAAAGAGCTGCATTTTTTGAAAAAATTCCCGAAATAGTCCTCTCGATTGAAAACAAAGAGAGAGAAAAACTTATCGACACAATGCAGGAAATTTACAAAAAATCCTCTTTTAAAAGCAGCAATGCAACAGATATTTTTTACTCTTCCGACCTTATGTTTTCAGTCAATACAAAAGAACCGGACAAATATGTGGATCTACAAAAACATCTGCTTGTTAAAAAATCCTTAAAAGAGAAAAAAATATATAGCGGTTTTGAAAAAAGTGAAAAAGGTATCTTTTTTGAAACAGTTTCCCCGATTATATTTGAAAACAGATTTATAGGTGTTGTAGAAACAACTATACCTGCCTCTTCTTTTGCAAAAGATTTTGAAAGTATCTTCAAATCCAACAAATTGGCGGTAGTATCTCCAAACGGAAGCAGTAGAGAAAACAATAAGCAAGAGATACCCAATTTTACCTCTTTCATGCTAAAACTTTTTGGACTAGATTTTATCGAGTTTAATAATGAGAGATATTTTTACAGGCACTATATCCCGCTCACAGACATTTCAGGCAATACTCTCGCTTATGTAAAAGTGTATCAGGATGTCTCTACAGGCGTGAAAGACTTTTACAGTGCGATTGTAAGAACTTTTGCAATAAGTATCAGTGTAATATTTTTGATAATTCTTTTTCTTAAATTTTATTTGGAAAAGATTTTTGAAAAACTGAACAAATATCACGAAAGACTTGAAAAAGCACAAAAAATTGCCCACCTTGCAAGCTGGGAGTACGATCTGGAAACAAAAGAGTTTACAGTATCAAGCTCTCTGTTCGAAATTTTAGAGATAGAAAAGAGAAGAATGCTCAGCATAAAAGAGTGCAACCGTTTTATAGTCCCAGATAACAGAGAGTATGTAAAAAAGAGTATCATAAAAGCTTTCAGAGAAAAAAGCGAATGGGATATAGAGTATAAAATAACAACCGAAAAAGGAAATTTAAAATTCATTCACTCTAAAGGTTTCATAAAAACCGATAAAAACGGTAAACCTTTAAAACTCTTTGCAACGATACAGGATGTCACAGAGATAAGAGAGAAAGAGAGGGAACTTAAACTTTACAAAAAAGTTATAGACAACAGCATCGAAGGTGTTATCATAACTGACAGCCATAATAACATCATCTACGTAAACAGTGTATTTACTGAGCTTACAGGATATACTGAAGAAGAAGTTATCGGGAAAAAACCGAATATACTTAGTTCCGGCAGACACGGAAAAGATTTTTATAAAAAGATGTGGAAATCCCTTTATGAAAAAGGGTTTTGGCAAGGCGAAATATGGAATAGACGAAAAAACGGGGAAGTATATCCCGAATGGCTCAACATCTCCACAGTAAAAGACGAAAACGGAAAAATACTCTATTTTGCTGCAACTTTTGCCGATATCACACACCATAAACTTTCAAAAGAGAGATATCTTCAGTTAGCACACTACGATATTTTGACTGGCCTTCCCAATAGACTGCTTCTTTTGGACAGACTTCAGGCCAGCATTTCACATGCAAAAAGAAACAGTAAACCTTTTGCAGTTATGTTTATAGATATGGACAGATTCAAACATATAAACGATACATTAGGACACTCCGTTGGAGATATTCTTATAAAACAGATGGGAGAAAGACTGAAATCATGTTTTAGAGAAACTGATACCGTTTCAAGAGTCGGTGGAGACGAATTTATAGTTCTTATAGAAAATCTCAATAATAAAAACAACGTTCTAAATCTGGCAAAAAAAGTGATAAAAGCCGTTAATAAACCTTTCCGAATAAAAGGGTATGAACTGTTTGTAACCGTAAGTATAGGTATAGCCATATATCCCAAAGACGGCACTACAACAGATGAGCTTCTAAATCATGCCGATATGGCTATGTACAAAGCAAAAGAGCTGGGTAAAAACAGATTTATGTTTTTCGAAAGAGAGATGAACAGGTTTGCCGCTCAAAGACTTTCAATTGAGCATGATTTAAGACGTGCTGTATTAAATGGCGACCTTTTTTTGGAGTATCAACCAAAAATCGAACTTGAAACAGGTAAAATAGTCGGCGCAGAAGCGCTTGTAAGATGGGAACATCCCACTAAAGGACTTATACCCCCTTCAGATTTTATTCCTATAGCCGAAGAAAGCGGAATGATAGCAGATATAGGCAGCCTTGTTCTACAGCATGGAATCGAGCAGATGAACCGATGGAAAAGCGAGTGTAAACAGGATATGATTCTGGCTATCAATGTCTCAGGAGTCCAGCTTTTAAACCCAAAAGAGTTTATAGAATCCCTCGGTTTTTATATAGAAAAATATCCTTCACTCAAGAACAAAATAGAGTTGGAACTGACAGAGAGTATTTTGATGAAAAATATAGATGAAATGATAGAGATGATGTATAGATGTAAAAATCTCGGCTATCACCTTGCGATAGATGATTTTGGGACCGGATACTCTTCACTTAACTATCTTAAACGCTTCCCAATAGATACTTTAAAAATCGACCAGTCATTCATAAAAACACTTGAAATTGATGAAAAGAACAGAGCCATAGTAAAAACTGTCATTTCCATAGCCAAAACCCTCGGTTTCAAAGTTATTGCAGAGGGAGTTGAAAAAAAAGATCATGCACAGTTTCTAAAAAAAGAAAAATGTGATATAGCCCAGGGATACTTTTTTTCAAGACCTCTTTCACCAGAAAAATTTATAGAGCTTTTAAAAGCGCAGCCTTTTGTGAAAAAATTTTCCAAAGTTTTATGATACTATTTTAAAAATTTAAATCTATTTATCGGTACAACAATTATTTACGTGGTTTTTTTGGAGAAATATTTTGCATAATTTGGAAAATTTTTTATCTTTTGAAATAGGAAAAATAAAAAGCGATAACCTTCACGGAGCCTCGTACCTGACAAAAAAGTGTGCAGAACTTATAATATTTTTGGCAAAAAAAGATACAAAACCGGATATTTTGCAAAAAGCCGCCGTTAAACTTGCAGGCGCAAGACCGATGATGGCATCCATTTTCTCTTTTGCAAATTCTCTTCTTTTTTTACTTGACAAACACCCGAAAAAAGAGAAGATCATAAGCTTTTGCAATGAGTTTATCAAAAAATATAATCAAGCTGCTCAAACATCCTCCTCAAACGGAGCAGAACTGATATCTTCCGGTGATACTTTATTGACTCACTCTTTCAGCTCCATCGTTTTTGATGCACTTAAGAGAGCCAAATATTCGGGAAAAGACTTCAAAGTAATATGTACAGAATCAAGACCAGCTTGTGAGGGAGTCAAACTAGCGGAAGAACTTTGTAAAATAGGGATAAAAACAACTCTCATTACAGATGCCGCAGCTCCTTTTATGACAAAAAAGATATCTTTTGTTCTTATCGGTGCAGACGGAACAGGAAATTTCGGTCTGGTACACAAAATAGGTACATATGGAATTGCTCTTTGTGCAAAAGACAACGGTAAAAAAGTTATATCTTTATCGACTTCTCAAAAGTTTTGGCCATACAGTCTCAAACCCCCCTTGGAGCCTCTTAAAAACAGAAATGAAATAGTAAATAACGATTGTTTAGATGTTATAAATATCTATTTTGATTTTACGCCTCTGCATCTCATAGACGCCATCTCAACCGAGAACGGGTTTCTTGGTGCAGATGAGGTGCAAAAACTGTGTAAAAAAATAGAAATACATACTCTTTTAAAGGATAAATATGCTGATAGATTTTAAAAATATAGAACCCATCGAGAGATACAAAATAATGAGTCAAAGCATTTCTCCGCGTCCAATTGCCTGGATAGTAACTCAAGGCAAAAGTCTTAATATCGCCCCTTTCAGCTATTTTTCTCCACTCTCTTCAAATCCTCCCGCTCTTATAGTCTCTATCGGACACAAATCGGACGGCTCTCCAAAAGATACCCTCAAAAATATACTCAAAACAAAAAAATGCACCATCTGTCTGGCAGCTCCCGAAAATCTTGAAAAAATGCACTACAGTTCAAAAGAAGTTGCAGAAGAGATAAGCGAAGCTGAAATGTTTAAGATAAAAACAGAAAAAATCGTTGAAGGTTTTCCGCCGGTCATAACGGAAACACCTTGCGCATTTTTCTGCGAACTGCTGCAAAAAGTTGATCTAAAAGGGAGCAAAACAGTTCCGTTGATACTTGAAGTAAAAGAGTTTTACATAAACGACTCGTATGTTACAGACACACACAGACTCCTTTTTGAACTGGATCTGCTTGGCAGAAGCGGAAAAAACTACATTACAAAATGCAAAAAGATAGAGCCTCCCAAAATACCTTAAGCATCCCTGGTTTCTGATATAATATAAAAAGAAACCAAAAATTAAGGAGGGGACAATGGCAGCTTCCGCTTGGCTCTCCAAAAAACTAAAAAACGGCAAGATACTGTGCGAAGCATGCGCACAGGCCTGCAAACTTGAGGAAGGTGAATACGGTATATGCGGTGTCAGAAAAGTTGAAGAAGGGGAGTTGAAACTTCTCGTTTACGGACGTGCTGCAGCGGTAAACGTAGACCCTGTAGAAAAAAAGCCGATGTTTCATTTTCTTCCCAATACAACATCATTCTCATTCGGAACCGTTGGATGCAACTTCTCATGCAAATTCTGTCAAAATTACGAAATCTCCCAATATCCTAAAGAACATAATTACAGAATTTTCGGTGAAGAACTGCCTCCGGAGAAAATAGTTGATCTTGCGGTAGAGTACGGCTGTAAATCCATATCATATACATACAACGAACCGGTTGTATTCTTTGAGTATACATACGACACAGCAAAAATTGCAAGAGAAAAAGGTTTAAAAAATATTTATGTAACCAGCGGTTATGAGACAAGAAAAGCCATTGATACTCTTGCACCATATCTTGACGGAATGAATATAGATATAAAATCGTTCAGGGACGAATTTTACAAAGAGATATGCGGCGCAAGACTCAAACCCGTTTTGGAGTGTGTAAAATATGCCCATTCAAAAGGTATATGGATAGAGATAACCACGCTTCTGATACCAGGGAAAAACGACTCGAATGAAGAGATAAGAGACATTGCAAAATTCATAGCAGAACTTGACACTGCTATCCCCTGGCATGTTTCGGCATTTTATCCAATGTACAAAATGACAGATGTCCCTCCCACACCTGCCGATACGCTTAGGCGTGCGTATGATATAGGCAAAGAAGAGGGTCTTAAGTACGTATATGTAGGAAATATAGACGATCGAAAACATGAGTCCACATACTGTCCGCAGTGTGGGAAAGTTGTTATAGACAGACGCGGCAGAATCGGCCAGTTTGTTACAAACTATCTTGATGAAAACGGTACATGCCCGAATTGCGGATATAAAATAGAAGGAATATGGAAATAAAAAATGAAATTTTTCATGTTCGATGAAGAGATGCTCAAAAAACTTGACGGATATGCAATGGTAACGGGCACCTCTTTTATTGCAATAGGATGTATAGGGATTTTGACCGCACTTTTTTTCAGACCTTCCATAGATATTGCTCTGGGCATTCTTTTTCTATCTTCAGGCATAGCTGCTTTGCTCTCCTTTTACAAAAACTGTTCAGCGGCGAATATGGTACTTCTTCAGCCAATAATTCTTGTTGTTGCCGGACTCGTATTTCTCTCATATCCTGTAAAAAACGATACAGTTATTCTAATGACACTGATTTTTTATTTCTTCCTTGACGGATTTGCAAAAACTGCAATCGCAGTCTCTTTAAAACCTTTAAAAAAGTGGCGGCTACTTTTCTACGGAGGGGTCGTCTCAATTATGCTTGCTATATTTATTCTGGTGGGATGGCCTCTTACAACATTGTGGATACTTATTATTCTGGCAAGTGCGAACCTACTTTTTGACGGTTCCGCGCTTCTTTTATTCGCACTCTCACTGAAAAAAGAGCTGGAAAACTCTATCTGACTTCATAGTGCATATATCCGCTTCCTCCACTCGCCCATTTTCTTATGATCAACTTGTCATCATCACTGAGTTTTGCTTCAGGATGCGTCCATAAATACTGGGGTATCGGCATAGCAAACGCAACGCTTCTATATATCTGTTTTTTCAGCTCCTTTTTCTTTTCTTCGTCGTAATTTTCCCATTCACTGAAATTAAGTGCCCTCCTACCGTTTACAACATCACGTCTTACTATCCATGACATCGGCGCTACATCACTGTACCATGGCCATCTTGTTTCATTTGAGTGGCAGTCGTAACAGGAGCGTTTGAAAATCTGCATAACATTTTTGGGAGCTTTTATTTCCAAAAAACTGTCAATTTCTGGATTTATTTTTTCATATGTGGGTATAAACTGAAAAACCGCAAAAATCCCAAGAAAAATAGCGCACATTCTTAAAAATATTCCCATCCCTCTCTCCTTTTTGAAACAGAGTATAACCAAAGTTCGTTACAACTTCGCTATAGCAATTTTATTGATAAGAGGTTTATTTTCTTTTAAAAAAAAATTTTTGATATAATGATATAAAGTTATAAAACTGAAAATAAGGAAAAAATATGAAAAAATTTGCTCTTCTCATGATAGCTTTTTCAACTTTTCTCCTGGCTGAGAAAGCCGATGTAATAGACGCAAAAATCAAAAAAAGCTACGGCGGAAGCTACATTGCATATGTAAAAATAAAACATAATGATGTAGACGCAAGCCATTTCGCCGACGAGTGGGAAATTCTTGATGAGAACAGAAAACGTATAACAGTTAGGCTGATTTTCGGCCCCCAGCCTGGAAAAGAGATAATAGAATCGGAGCTTTACGGCTTCAAAATACCTGACGGAACAAAAAAAATTATAATTAGAGCCCACTGTTCAAAAGAGGGCTTCGGAGGAAAAGAGTTTGAGATAGAACTTCCTGAAAGGAATGACCAAAATGAAACTAAATAGAATTTTCATGCTTTTAATATTCGCTGTCTCCATATTCGCCGGTGAAGCGGACGTAAAAAATGTAAATGTAGAAAAAATTTCCAAAAACACCTATAATTTTCACGTTACCGTAAAACACAGTGATGAAGGGCAAAAACATTATGCAGACAGATGGGAAATACTTGACGAAAATGGAGAAGTCCTTGCTATAAGAATACTACACCATCCGCATATAGATGAACAACCTTTTACTCGCTCTATGTATGATGTAGAACTACCCAAAGATGTTAAAGAAGTAAAAATCAGAGCACATGATCTTATTCACGGATACGGGGGTGAGGAGAAGAGTATAAAACTCCCCTAATCCATCCTTCTTACATCATGAAACTCTCCGCTTTCATATTTTAACAGTTTCACAAAAGTCTCTATCAACATCTTTGCGCTCTCCTCGGGCGAAAGCTTTGGACTCTCTTTGAGTCTTTTGACAGAAGGATACTTCTCTTCATCTATATTTTCAAGTATGTGACCAAGCATAGGTGTGGCAACTAGCCCCGGGGCAAGCGCACTTAAATGTGTATTTGACATTTCACGGGCATAAAGTTTTATCAGCATATTTAGTGCAGCTTTGCTGATACTATATCCACTCCAGCCTCTGCTGCCGTTTACCGCAGCTCCACTGGATATCGCGACTACCTGCTTTATATTTATATTTTTAAAAAAATCAAGAATAACTTTATTTGACCATACATTCAAATCCATAACGGTTTTCAGCTCATACAGACTCGTTTCGCTCATATCTTTTATGTCACCAAGCATCCCCGCATTAAGTATGGCTATATCAATACACTCAGGCAGTAGTTCCAAAAGTTCTTTTTCTATTTTTTCGTGAGCGAAAAGATCCAATCTTCTAAAATACAGGTTATCTTCATTTTCCAAAGTCTTTGGTTTGTAACGGCCAAGAGCGTATACCTCATCTCCGCGCTTGAGATACTCTTTTGCCAAAGCTTCCCCAATACCGGAACCTATCCCTGTTATAAAAACTCTCATTCTTCTTTCCTTTAATATCATAGTTTGTTATTGATTAAACGATATCTTTCCCAAACTCAGGCATCTATCTGAATGCTTCTTCTATGATATCTCTGAACTATATCAGGGTCAGGATGCAAAGAAGTCCTTGATTTCTCTTTTCCATCATACGGAATCTGCGACAAGACATATCTTATGGATTCAAGTCTTGCCAGTTTTTTGTTATTGGAATTCACTATAATCCAAGGACTATAGGTTGTATGTGTTTTTGAAAACATCTCTTCTTTGTAAAAAGTGATTTTATCCCATAGTTTCTGTGCCTTAATATCAACGGAACTCAATTTCCATTGCTTCAAAGGATTTTTCATCCTCTCTTCAAATCTTCTTTTCTGGGTCTCTTTTGAAATACTGAACCAGAACTTTATCATAATTATTCCGTCATCAATGAGTGCATGCTCAATTTCTGGCACCTCTTTGATAAACTTTTCATACTGTTCTTGGGTGCAAAAGCCAAACGCAGGTTCAACTATAGCTCGGTTGTACCAGCTTCTGTCGAAAAAAACAATTTCACCCGGATTTGGGAGATGTTTAAAATATCTTTGAAAATAGAACTGGCCCGCTTCCACTTCAGAAGGTTTAGGAAGGGCTACGACTCTGTATTTTCTGGGATTCAAATGTTCGGTAAATCTTTTTATAGCTCCACCTTTTCCTGCGGCATCTCTTCCCTCAAAAATAATCATAAGTCTTTTTTTATTTTCATATATCCAGTTTTGCATCTTTATAAGCTCAATCTGCAGCCTTTTTAACTCCTCTTCGTATTCAACTTCTCTTAACGCTTTTGAAATCTTTTTCTTTTTAACTAAAAGCTTCAGACCCGTTTTTGTTCTAAGCTTATGAATCTTATCTTCCAAAGATTCAAGTTTTGCTTTGAGCTCTGGCTCACTGATTCTCTCTTTTAAAAAATATAAATCCTCATACAAAGTTTCCATGTATCTCCTTCTTTATCTTTTCATATAGGTCTTTTAATATCTGTTGATAATCTGCCTCTTTATTTTCAATTTTATCCATTAATTCTTCTAACTCTTTTGTATATCTCTCATTCACAAACTCATAAATTTGAGGGACGCTTTTTAAAGTTCCATAAACTTTTTTACCCAAATTTGTGGCAAATATAAAACCGTTTTTTTGATAGACGTATCTTCTTTCAAAGAGTCTTTGAATGATTATGGCATAAGTTGAAGGCCTTCCTATACCTTTTTCTTTCATCTGCTGAATTAGCGTAGCAAAACTGAATCTAGGAGTTTTTGGTTTTGTAAATTTCTCTTTTTCTGCTATTTTCATACACCCTATATCAATTTTATATGTCTCGATAGGCAAAATTTTGTTAAAACCATCTTTGACGATCTTTTTTATAAATGAAAAGTCCGTTCTTTTATCTTCAAAAATAGCCTCAGCTTCAACTTTTTCTACTTCACACTCTCTCATTTGTGAAGCTATAAATTCTTTAAAAATAAGATCGTAAAGTTTTAAATGATTTTGAGTTATAGTTTTTTGTCCATTTATTTGCAGATACTCTTTCAAATCATCAACATCCATAGGCTTTGTAGGTCTTATACACTCATGTGCGCCCTCTTTGGTTTTAAAACTTCTTGGAGAAAAAAACTCCTTTCCAAAATTTTGTTCAATGTACTCTTTTGCAACATTTATCCCCGCACTTGAAACTCTGATAGAGTCCGTTCTATGATATGTTATAAATCCTGCTTCAAAAAGGTCTTGTGCGAGCTGCATTGTAAATTTTGGAGAAAATTTCAGTTCATTTGAAGCATTAAAAAGCATAGTATCTGTTGAAAAAGGTTTTTTAAAAAGTTTGGATTTTTCTATTTTTTTATATTTTATCTCTATCTCATCTATTTTTTCAAAAAACTCATTTTGCTTATGAAGATCTTCAAAAACAAAATCTATATCAAAACCTTCAACTTTAACTCTTACAATATAATCTTTTTCCTTTACCTCATCCTCTCTTTTTACTATCCATTCTAATACCGCACTTTGGACTCTTCCGGCACTTAAAGTCTTTCTGTTAAACTTTTTTTGTAAAAATTGCGATATCTCAAACCCTATCCATCTATCTGCAATTCTCCTTACTAGCTGAGCTTTTACTAGATCTTCATCTATCTGCCTTGGTCTCTCTTGAGCCTCTTCTATCGCTCTTTTAGTAATTTCATGAAACTCTGCTCTTTTAATATTTGAGTTGAAAATTTTTGAGTTTAGATATATATCAAACCCTATCTTTTCTCCTTCAATATCAGGATCAGTCGCTATTAAAATCTCTTTTACCTCTAAATCCAACTCCCTTAAAGCTTTGATTATATCCATCCTGCTCTCATCAATCACTTCATATTCGGCAACAAATACACTATTTTTTAAAACACCGTGGAATCCATCTTCTTTATTTAGATCAAAAACATGCCCCTTTGATGCAGCAATATTTAAAATTCTGTTTTTTGTGACAATCTCAAAAACTTCCATATTTTTAATTTTTCTTTTTATAGGTTTCCCATAAAAAGATGCAATAGTCCTTGCTTTATTTGGAGATTCGACTATCATAAAAGTTGTTTTAAAAAGATCTTTTTCCCCTTCCAACTCCCCTTTTAAAGCTTTTTTTACAAGCTCTCTGTCTTTATCAACCTTTTCAATGATTTTTTCTAAATCAACCTCTTTAATATCTTTAAACTCTATCTCTTCGCTAAACCATCTTACTTTCTTTTTAAGGGAGTTAAATGCCTTTTCCTCATCTACCAGTATAAGAGACAAACCTTTTGTAAGTCCTCCCACATAAAGCCTGCTAGTTCTTCCGCTGGCTTGAATATATCCAGTAACATCGGCAGTGACAACACTAAAACCGTTTTTGTTTCTCTTTAAAAAGATATCCGGTGAACTATCGATTTTTTTTATCAGATCTTCATTTAACAGGGAATTTACAAAATTTAAAATCTTTTCTATTCTCTTTTTTGCATTTTCGTTTAGTTTTTCACTTTTTATATAAAAAACTTTTTTTAGATAGTTAATATACGAAGAGATTTTAATAACTTTTTCTTCATCAAGATATTTTTTAAAAAAAGGAAACAGCAGAAGAAAAAAATAGTATAAATTTGTATGTTTTGTTATATCAAGATTAAATTCCAACTTTGGAACGCCGGCAAATATAGCATATCTAATAGTATCGGGCAGATCAAAACCTCTTGCCAACGGGTTTTTATAACTTGCAATTCCAACAACTACTAAAATTTCACCTTTTTTAAATTTTTCTATATTTTCTTCATCCAACTCTTCATAACCAATTGCCGTTATGGAGTTACTATTTAAAAAAGAGAGGGTCTCCTTTAATCTATCTTTTGTTTCATTTGAAGGAAGAAAAACAAGTCCTCCCTTTCCAAATTTTTTTATATACTCAATTAAATCCTTTAAAACATTGTCACTTTTTTTATAAACATCTTCAACATTTCTAATTGCAATACTAGGCTTACTTACCTCAAACCCCAATAGCTCTCTAAAGAGTAAAACTCTTCTGGATTTTGGGTTTGCAGTTGCACTTGATACTATTAAATTCGCTGCTTTTTTTGATGCAATTTTTTTGATTTCTTCATCTTTTTTATAAAACTCTTCCAACTCTTTTTGTGAAACTTTTCCTTTGGAAAAAAGAGCCCTTTTGTAAACTATAAAATCTAAAGTTTTTTGGATATCCTCCTCGGAAAATCCTAAAAGCATCAGAATTTTATCTATATTTTTCGCACTTTTTAAAATACTATCCACATCATCAACAAAAACAAAATCAAACTCTTTGGGCAAAAGCTCAAAATTTTTATACAAAAACATTGTTGTAGTGATAAGTATCTTAAAATCACTGTTTTTAATTTTCTCTTTTAAAAGCTCTCTCTCTTTTTGGGAAAGCTTTGAATCATAAAATAAAACATCATCTTTTTTAGTACCAAAAGTTAAAAGCTTTTCATATGCTTGATTCGCCAAAAGATGTGTTGGAAAGATAATATAGCTCTTTTTATCTTTATTCGCCAAATATGAAGAGAGAATTAAACCAAATGTTGTTTTTCCGACTCCAGTGGGGGCCAAAAGGGCATAAGAGATATTTAAAAAAAACCTTTTGATCCAGCTCTCTTGGATCTCTCGTAAATCATAACCTAAAATTTTTTTAAAATACTCTTTGAAATTTTCAACCTCCTTTTTAAGAGAGCAAACTTTTAAAAATTCGCCCTCTTTTAAAACTGAACACAGCTGATCCTGCGGAACCTCTATTTCTAGACAATTTTTACAGGAAAGCCCTTTATACAACCTGTCACTATCTATATCTTTACCACAATTTGGACACATTCCTTTATAGATCAAAGGTATCAACTATACCCCTTTCATTTGCAGATACTCTTTAATCTCATGCAAAAGAATCGCCGGATTTTTTATAGGATATGTTAATCCTTTTGCAACTTCACTTCCGTTTATTCCCTTAATATCCACCTCTTTTAACATCCTCTCAAGTTCACTTGAATCTACAATCGGATAAGAGATACCTTTGGTATTTTTAAGCACTATATATGCCCATGGGGCTTCACATTTTGCAGCTTTTATCGCTTCACCGGCAATCTCATGGCAAAAATCGAGCATCGTTTGAGAGTCTTGCCCCTCTTTTACAAGCTTATATGCAAGTTTTGCAACTCCACCTGCAGTATGAACTTTCATCTCTTTTTTCTCTTCTTCAGTCAGTTCATCAAAATGCTCTATCTTATATATTGCTGCATCAGGATCTGCTCTTAGGATATTTCTAACCGTATTTCTGGTAAGTCCCACATAATCGGCTATATCATCCTCCGTTTTTAGATACTCCTCTCTTAAAACTATTGCAAAAGCAGCCCTGGCAAGAGATGGAAGCCAAGTAAGAGTTCTAAACTCTGTAAGTTTTTTTAACCCACCAAGAAGATCTATAGATTTGTAAAAAACTCTCTCTACCAATCTCTCTAATCCTTTTTCATCTATATCAAGCCCCGTTCCGGTCAGTATAATCGCCATCTTTTCCTCCTTTTTTATTTAGTGTTGGTGCTGGTGTTAGTGTTGGTATAGCACCTATTTTTAACACTAACACTATCACTCTTCCAACTAACTACTTCCCAATTGATTCCAAAATCTTAACAATTCCGGTTTCGCTTATCTCCATAAAATGTGTTCTTGTATCATGTCCGCTCATCCTACATCCATCTATCCTAAAAAGTCTTACCAAATCACCAATATTTGCATTATAAATCCTAGCGGCGTATGCACTTGTTATCATCTCCTTCGCCAAAACCATTGTTCCATCAACAATATGGCCCACTGCATACCCCCCGGCAGCTTCTGCACTCAGTTCCTCGTGACCACTTCTTTTTTGAGATACAAAAAGTGCCGTTTGATACCATTTTTTCATAAAATTAAAGACTCTTCTAACAATTGCTCTTGCCATCATCTCTCTGTTTTCAAAAAGCCCGGTAACAGAATCTATAACTGTGTAATTTATTTTATATGTTTTTATTGCATAAGCTAAAGTTGCTAAGAGATCCGGGACATTTTCTCTCAGAGGTGTGTGTGAGGCTGCATCTATCATAATAATATTATCTTCAAATTTACTAAAATCGTAGCCCATTGCCAATGCTCTATATTTAATTGATGCTATAACAAAATTTGCAGGAGTCTCAACTGTAATAAAAGCTACTTTTTGACCCTTCCTTGCCTGCTCTACTGCAAACTGTTCAACCATTAATGACTTTCCGGTATCATTAACCCCGGTTAAGTTAAAAACACTATATTTTGGTATCCCTCCAAGAGGCATCTGCTTTAATTTGCCATTTACCTCTTTTACTGTAAAAAAAAGTTCATCAAGTCCTTCAATTCCAGTTGGAACCCCTTCTAACTCCGGAGCCTTTTCTAAAGCTTTACTTCCAACCAAAACCCCTTCTTTAATAACTTCTGGCTCTTTATAACGAATTTCATCTTCTTGTGCCATTTTGATTCCTTTTGTCCTTTTTAAAGATTATAACAAAAAAAAATATTTAAAATATGCCACTTTAGTCACATTTTGGAGAAAATAGATAAAAGACTAAATAGCTAAGTTGCTAAAGAGTGAGATGGGGGATTTAGGGAGATAAAATTATTATAAGAGTTTAAAGATTCAATCTTCTATATCACTGGCCAATTTAAAAATATCTTCATATTTATGGGCAAACTCTTTACATCTTTGACAGAGAAGCTCTCCGCTTTTATAAGGAAAAGGTGTTCTGCACTCACGGCATATTTCAAGTTTGTGTCTTACAAGTTCTTTCCCCCTGTCAAATGCAAACTCAACAAGATCAAACCCCTCTTTGTCACTGACGGCTCCCGGCTTGCATATATCGTTGCATATACCGCAGGCGATACATTTTCCGCTCATAAACCAGATAGATGTCCCTTCGCTGGCATAAAAAAGGGCATCTGTCGGACAAAATTGTACACATTCGCCGCAATTGTCGCACAAATCGTAACTTATCTCTTTATCGCGGATAAAGGAGAAGTTTCTGTTGATTTGAGTGTTTTGAATACTCTCAATATTTTGCTTTATAGAGTTTTTTAAAATTGTATGTTTGACAGGCACTCTGTTAACGGCGTTTTGCAAAGATTTAAGATCATTGTTTTCTCGTGAAAGCTCTTTTGCCGCCGTAAAAATTTTCTTGAAAAAGGCTCTTCTTTCTTTATGCTTTTCTCCACTTTCCGTTTTTATAACGGCATCAACACCAAGCGCTTCTATAAAACTTTTCGCTTCTTCTATCCTCTCGTTTATTGATTCAAAAGTTTTTCCCTCAATATTCAGATTACACTCTGCACAATGCGACAAGTCACATATAATTTCGCCACACCTCAAAGCACCTGATATAAAGTGGTGAACATCAAAAACACTGAGACACGGCGTCTCTTCCTTGCAGGATAGTTTAAGAGAGTCCTTTTGAGCAGCTTCGACTATATAGCTATCAGGGTCAAAAAACTCTACACTCAGCGCTTCGGAAGGGCATACGCCTATACATACGGCACAGTTGGTACATTTGTCTTCAAGAAGCCTGAGTCTTCCTCTGACAAACCCTATAGCATCTTCGGGACAGATATCCAGGCACTCTTTGCAATCGTTATGAAAGTAGTCGGTTCTTAGACATTTTAGATAGTCAAACTCAAAAAGATTTGTATTTTGTTTATAATCAAGACTCATGGCCAAACTCGGTTTTTAGCATTTCGTAATCACTCAACAGATAATCCACTGTAAAATCTGTCAAGTCCCTGTAAAGAGGTGTCTGCGTCAAATTTTTTATACCTATCATATATGGTGGCACCCATTCAAGAAGATGTTTATGTAAAAAATTATATGCAGCTCTGTTTTCATTTCTAAATGCAAGATTTTGCATAAACCCCATCTCTATGGAGAGATGATCGGGTGCAAGTATATGGGTCTGATTCATATTCACTTCATATCCGTGATCGAAATAAAACTGCATTACAGGATTTTGAAGTCCTACAAGAATTTCAGCCTTGCTGTCAAGAACCAGTGTTTCAACCGGCTGGCTGTTTATCATAAAAACCGTGTTATAGTCTACATTGGCTTCCTCCACTATTTTATCAAGACTTTCCGATTCGAACCATCTCCTGGTATCTTCACCTATAAGCTCCAGAAGCTGAACACTCTTTTTTAAATCCTCTAATGCTTTGATATCCAGCTCTTTTTCGAAACATCTTGATAAAAATGCATATATGAAAGCTCTTGTTTTGTTATCCAAAACTATCCTTATTGCTGATTTGTTGGTATATCAGTATATTTGTTTGACATTTAAATTAATATAAAATTGACAATCTGCAAATCTGCCAAAACCGCCTGAAGCGGTTTTGGTTCTACAGGCACCCTTTGAAAAAAGATTTCTTCGGAGGAGGAGGCGCTTTAAATTCATGCGCTTTTATTACGCCGGCTTCTTCGTCTATCTCTCCCATAATGGTAACTTCGTTTCTGTTTGCAGCTTTTTCAAGAAGTTCATATTTTGGAACATTTGCAAGATCAAGTCTGTAATACCTGCCCTCGTCATGAACGAAAAGAACAAGATCATCCACCTCTGGATTTCCTGGCAGCCACTCTTTGAAGCAGCCCCCGTAACCGCACAGATAACTTTCAAGCCTGCAGTCGGCAAAATATCCATTCTCAACACACCATTTTGTAGCGAGAAAACCTTTTTTCTTTGCCTCTTCATGCTCGCTGCCCGATGAAGCAAAAGCGCTGATACAAAACGCTGCAGCAAGCGCAACCGTCAATAGCTTTTTCATTTTTCCACCTCCGCTTTCAGAGTCTGCATAAATGCCACGATATCCTCTATGCTCTGTTTATCCAGGTAATCAAAAGGAGGCATAGTAGAAGTTCTGTTTCCCTTGTCATCGGTCATATACCACTGAAAATTCGGATGTGAATTTCTGTTGTATCCCGGAACCACTACAGCATTCGGATCAACAATAGATTCTCTTATATATGCTGCAGTAGCCTGTCCTCCTATATTGGAGAGGTCTGGCGCCATATATTCCGGAGCAGACGAACCTGGAAATTTATGGCACGAGGCACAGTTTTGCATAGAGAGTTCTTTCCCTTTTGCCACATCGCCCTTTGCTTTTTCGTTAACAACTTCTGCAAGTCTGTTTCCGCCGGTTTTACCTACAAGTTTTACCGCAATCCAACCGGAAAGATATTTCTGTCCGTCTCTTTGAAGTTTCTCACCGTCCCATACTGCAAGAGCTACCGGTATTGCCCCTTTGTCAAGGTTTGCATATTCGTCTTTTAGGGGTCTTACGACAGCCCCGCCCCACATCTTCTTTGCATCTACATAATGCATATCGGCACTATATTTTGCACTTTTGTCTTTTATTTCTGTCATGGAGCGGAAACCCTCGGAGACAAAAGCTTTCTGATAGTCTCTGATAGCCAGTTGTTCTACCCTTTTTTCAAACTTTTCAAGGTCTTCTCCAAATCTGTTTGTATTATGAGGGTTTACCTGGTATCCTACAACACCGTCCGCATTTGGCTCATACACCTTTGCAACAGCTTTTTGAAGATATATTACAACAGGCCTTCCGTCGCTTCCCATACCTATATAGGGAAGTTTTTCAGGCTCATCAAATTTTGTCGCAAACTGAACTGCAAAACCGTCACCGTAAACATCGCTTTTATATCCTTGCTGTACGGTTCTTGTTTTATCGGGCCATCTCAAAATAAGCGCAATATTCTTCCCGTCATAAAGAGCAGCAACCTGCACTCTTTTTGCTTTGTTGGCACTGTTAAGTTCGTTTGCTTTTTTGTCGTTTAGCTTTATAGTGGTCTGCGGATAGAGTGCAACTTCAGTAAATTTAGCAAGTTTTACAGCCTCGTCTTTACATTTGAAGCCGCTCAAATCAGTATCAACCTTTACCGCGAGCACCGTTTCGGCAAGCAGAGCCGATGCAGCCAGGCTGAGGGCTGCTGATATCTGTACTATCTTTTTCATGAGTGCACCTTGAAATGTGAGATTTTTGTATGTTTGCCCTGAATATATCTTTCATCTACAGGCGCCAGAGGCTTCATGCCCTTGGCTTTTGCAACTTCCTGATAGTAATGGTTATCAAGCCTGAACATATCTGAATGCTGATAGGCTATAAGAATATCCATCAACTCGCTCTCTCCCGTCTTTTTTCTCTTCTCTTTCTCTGCTTTTATAGTTTTTATAGCATCATGAACCGCCGGTCCGAAAAGTTTTTCAAGTTCCTCTATAGGAATCCTGTTGCTTCCTTCGATTATTTTCCCTTCACTGTCAAATTTCGGAGGAGCTTCTGTAGGAGGAACATAATATACATTTGGCTGTGTACCGTAATCAGGCCTCAAAGGAAGAGCTACTTTGTATTTGTGAACAAGTTTGTATACCTGGCTCTCTTCATCATCTAAAAATCCTACAAACCTGATTCTTCCCACACACTGCTGGGCACATGCGGGAGGAAGACCCTGTTCGATTCTTGGAAAGCAGAGGATACATTTTTCACTCTTACTGATTTTTGGGTTGAAATATATCTTTTTATACGGACATCCCGCTATACAGTATCTGTATCCCTGGCATCTGTCCAGATCAACAAGAACAACACCGTCCTCTTCTCTTTTAAATATCGCATCTCTTGGACATGCACTCAGACATCCGGGATTTGAACAGTGATTGCAAATCCGTGGAAGATAGAAAAAGTAGTTGTCGTTCGGAAAGTCCCCGTCTCCCTGATCTTCATCCCAGTTGGGTCCCCATGTGGGAGTTGTGTCCGGATGAAGACCCGGTGTCATCCCGCCGGCTATCAAGTTTTGTTCTGCGAGAGAGTCGTAGTTGTAATCCCACGGCACTCCGTAATCAGATTCGATATTTGGGACGATTCCCGGCTGCAGATCACCTGCAGCATCAAAACCGCCACCAAGTTCCATCCATTTTTTGGGATATCCGTCTCCCGGATAAGTTTCTACGTTGTTCCAGTACATGTACTCACGGCCGTTTCTGTTTGTCCACTGTGTTTTACATGCAACAGTACATGTCTGGCACCCGATACATTTGTTAAGGTCCATAACCATTGCTAATTGTCTTTTTGACATGCCTATCTCCTAATTAATACGTTTTATCTGATTTTTCAAAATCTACTGCGCCGTCATACGCATACTGGTTACCGTCCCAAAGGCCCCCGAACTTCAGATGTCCCCATCCGTCCGCCATCTCAAGCAGATTAAGCGCCGTAGGTACTACGTCGTTATGACCTTTATTGTATAGATATTGATAAGGCTCCCATCCGTGTTCCATAACAACTGCATCCAGAGGTGCGGATGAACTCACTTTTGCCATGGCGTAAAATTCGCCTATTTTGTTGAAAACTCTTATCGTATCTCCGTCTTTTACGCCTTTTAGTTTGGCAATCTCTTTGTTTATCTGTACATAAGGCACACCTCTTTGTAGTCTCTGAAGCGTCCTGCTTGTTTTCCAGTTTGAATGTATAGACCATCTGGCATGCGGCGTCATCAGAGTAAACGGATATTTGTCTGTCTGAGGTTTGATGCCCTCCATACCTGTATTTACATTTGCACCGAGTCTTATCCACAACGGGTGATCCACATAGAAGGTCTGTCTTCCCGTAAGAGTCTCGAACGGCTCCATTTTATAGAGCATATACTCACCCGAATTGTA
This sequence comes from Nitrosophilus alvini, assembly GCF_015100395.1. Classification (NCBI taxonomy): domain Bacteria; kingdom Pseudomonadati; phylum Campylobacterota; class Epsilonproteobacteria; order Nautiliales; family Nitratiruptoraceae; genus Nitrosophilus; species Nitrosophilus alvini. The sequence continues at coordinate 1,776,542 of NZ_AP022847.1, forward strand.
TGGTCTGTCCGCATAAAGAGGAGACATTTTTGCCGCTTTTTCATTCAACTGCAAAAATCCGCCGGCTTTGTACATCTTCTCCATTGTCCAGGGTTCATACTGCTCACACTTCTCAAGAGCAGCCTGAACTGCAAGTTTGTCTGTTCCAAGATACGGCTCCATATCCGCTTCTGACTCTTCGTCCGTATTGGTATACTCTTTATAAAAATTAGCCAGGTCCCTGTATCCGTCTCTTGTGTATTTCTTGCTGTCGGGAACTTTTGCTTTGGCTTTGTTTTCCGGCCTGTTAGCTATCTCTTCAAGCTTTTTGGCAATGAGTGCAAACATACTCCACTCATCCATAGCTTCACCGATAGGCTTCATGTTTGCTACAGGCTGGGCAAGGTTTGTAAATCTGTGATATCCTGGGCTTGTTCTTATGTCATAGACTTCATAATGGGATTTTGCAGGTAGAAGGATATCTGCATACATCGCCTGTTCTGCCATTCTGTAGTCTATATACACCCAGAATTTTGTTTTGTTAAGAAAAGCTTTTCTGTATTCACTTCCTTTATTTCTTCTAAATTTGGAATCGGCTACTATAATGGCCACCTCGGGTGTCCACCATGGTTTTACGCCGCTTTTTTTGCCGTCTTTTCCATCTTTGAGCATTGCATCTATTAACTTTATATATTCATTTTTGCTCATACCGTTTTGAGCTCTTTTTACATCTTCGTCACTGAAATACTCTTTGAATGTCTTCATTCCATCGCCGAAAACAAACTCGCCGACAAACCCCGAACCAAATCTGGGCTTATATTTGTTTCCAAAACCACTCAGAGCACCAAGTCCACTGAGCTGAAATTCGTTTTCGGTATTCAGGCCCCCATACGGTCCCAGTCTTCCTGTAAGCCCGCATATAGAAGCAATGTTCCATATTGAAAGTATTCCGTTGAAATATTTGTTCAAAGAAAATCCGGTAGTTATTTCTACAACTTTCGGTTTTGCAATCTCTTCTGCAAGAATCCTTACAGTATCTGGATGAACACCTGTTATATCTTTCGTTTTTTCAGGTGCAAATCTTTTGGCATTCTTTTTAAGAAGTTCGAAAACGGTTGTAACTTTAACTCTCTTTCCGCTATGAAGTGTTACTTCCCACTCCCCTTCAAGGGCAGGGTCGATTCCGAATTCGTCGATTTTGAGTGTTTTATGATCACTTCCTTCGCTGCCGGGCATAAGAGCAATTTTCTCTGTTTTTCTGTTCCATGTGTAAAACTGCTCTTCATATTTTTCATGTTCCTCTTCATTGTGGGCATGCTCCATATCGCTTCTTCTAAGAAGTTTCTGATTGTCAAGCCTCACAAGAAAAGGAAGGTCTGTATATATCTTCATAAATCCCGGTTTATAGAGCTTGTTATTTAAAATTTCATAAATAACACTCATTGCAAGAATATTATCTGTACCCGGCTTTATAGGTATCCACAGGTCTGCAGCCCTTGCAGATGCGTTGAATTCTGGAGTAATAACAATGATTTTTGCACCGTTATACTTCCCTTCCCATACAAAGTGGGCATCGGGAATTCTTGAAACAGAAGGATTTGCACCCCAGAATACCGCAGTATCAACCTGATACATAAAGTCGTATGTACATCCTACGTTCCCTTCGCCATATGCAACAGCAGCCCCTGTAAACATATCCCCAAGATATGAAGCCGGATATATTCTATATGCTCCCAGCTGAGTGGAAAACCTAAGAGGCGCACCTCTTCTGCCTTCTGTAAGAAGACCGGTTCCTGCATGAACCATCAGTTTGTCGGGTCCTTTTTCAGGGTCTGTCATAACATCCCATATTTTTTGTGCAACTTCCGTTGCAGCTTCATCCCAGGAGATTCTCTTCCATTTTCCTTCGCCTCTTTCTCCTACTCTTTTCATAGGATAGAGTATTCTGTCTTTTTCATACATTACCTGTGAGTGCTGAACACCTTTATTACAGCCTCTGGGGTTGAAATCGGGAATTTTTGCATTTATTCTGGGATATCTCGCACTCTGATTCTCTCTGGTTACCACGCCGTTGTTTGACCAGATCTCCCATGCACAGTTACCCTGGCAGTTTACACAGTGATAGGCAAATCCATGCTCATCTTTTTTGCCGTACGTAAAGCCAAACTCGTTTCTGTACATCTGCTCCGTATACGTGGTATTGGGATAGTTCTCTTTGCCGTTTTCTATTTTCATTGCCCCTGTTTTAGCAAAAAGGCTTCCCTGACTTGCCACAAGAGCAGCCGTAGCTCCTGAAAATTTAAGAAAATTTCTTCTTTTGCTGTTCATCACACCTGCTCCTTATCTTCTTATAGGTAGATTCATATCATTTCCCCACTCATCCCAGCTTCCGGTATAGACTTTTATATTTTTATATCCCAAAAGCTCAAGAGCGGTGATGATTTCCGTACTTCTTCCTGCACCCACATGGCAGTATGCATATATGGTCTGGTCTTTTTTGACTCCGTATTTGTCAAAAACTTTCTGCAACTCCTCAAGGGGTTTGAAACTCTTCTTGTTTTTGAAATCCGTTATATTTTTCCACTCGATAAATTTTGCTCCGGGAATATGCCCGCCTCTTGCAACATTGTCGAGTTTTCTTTCACCTATAATTTCTATCATTCCTCTTGTATCTATAATGACATACTTGCTCTTCTCACCTTTTTCAAGAATATCTTTCATAGCTTTATATACTTCATCTTTTCCGGCAATAATGTCATATCTTATTTTTTTCATATCTATATGATACTTTTTAGGTTTTATATCCGCTTCGGGAGCAAGAACCGCATGTAAATGGTGGCCAAGATCAACTTTTTTTGCACCTTTTACTATAAGAAGTTTTTTTTCAAGTTTTTTGAGCTCTTTTTTGTATCTGTTTGCTTCGGCTTTAAGCTTTTTGTATTCATCCTTATTTCCGGCTTTCTTAGCTTTTCTAGCCGCTTTTTTAGCCTTTTTGTACTTTTTCTTCAAAGCATTGTATTTCTGCTGATTTGGATCAACTTTTTTAATTGCCTCCATTCCTCCATTAAGAATATATACCTTCTCATGCCCGAAACTTTTGAAGTATGTATATACCCCGGTAGCGTTGGGACCCCTGAAATTGTCATAGGCTATGACAATAGTATCGTTGTCAATGCCGTGTGCACCAATATATTTTTGCGCATCCTCGGGACACATAAAAAGCGGAGCACAGTGCATATTGCCCATTATATCCGCATGATGCAGATGATGAGCATACATACTGACAGACCCTTTTATGTGGCCGTTCTCAAAAGCAGTATCATCATCTCCACTCACAAACATAACACCCGGCTTGCCTATTAGCTTGACAGCCTCCTCTGCTTCTATAAGGATACGATCATCTTTTGCAAGAAGATTCGTACCTATCAGCACGGCTGTTATCAACAGTGCCTGAAACAATCTCTTCATTATATCTCCTTATGATTGTATTCACATTCACTTATGCCCATAACTGTGGGCTTTTGTGTACTCATCTTGATTATAAATTTTAATATCTTAGCTAAACTTTAAAAAGGCTCAATCAGTAAAAAAAAGTTGTATTTCTATACATTATAAATAAATATTGTACAAAAACAGTAACTTCATTCAAAATTGCTTATCAAAAATTCAATTATATTTGATAACTCCTTTTTAAATTAATTTTGCTAATATTATTCAGGTATATTCATAAAAGTATTCTTAATATTTAAAAAGGCAAAATTATTATGAAGGGTTATATCATGGATAGAAACGAAGCACTTGAACTTCTTGAAGACAAAAAATTGCCTCTTGAAAAAGTAAAAGAAATTTTCGAAAATTTCGGAGAGGATATGGAAGTCGTCGGAATGGTAGCTATGAATCTCAGTCTTAGGACCTCCGTATACGATAGAGAAAAGGAGAAAAGTCCTATAATGACAGAACTTCTCGTAAAACTCTCCCAAAGTGAAGATATGGGATCACGCTGGGCAGTAGCGAAAAATCCTCACACACCTTCAGAAGTTTTAGAAAAACTCTCTCGCGATGAGGTCAATCTCGTTCGTGCTCTAGTAGCTACTAATCCGAATACACCAAAAAATATTCTCTCACAGCTTTTCAGTGATGAAAAAATTGTTCGGGACGGACTTTCCGGAAATCCCAACACACCTTTGAAACTTCTGAATATTCTTGCAGATGACAGAGACAAAATGGTTAGACTCAGAGTTGCCGAAAATCCTTCATCAACAGAAAATATTTTAAAAAAACTTGCCGCAGATTCAGATATCGACGTAAGCAAAGCGGCAAATATGAGACTTAAAAAGGATAAGAGATGAAAAAAAAAGAGAGTTTTGACTCCGGCTTTTCACTTCTTGAAAAGCAGATATTGGCGGTTTTTTACAGCGGATGCTATATAACAAACAAAGAGTTAATGAAGGCCGGTAAAGAAGCCGGCATCAATAATATAGATCTGTGCGACAGAGACCTGATGCTGAAAAAATTGATAGCGGAGGCGAATAAAAAAGACAATCTTCCTGCTCTATTTACACAGATATCAAAAATATTAAATGAGAGAATAAAAAATTATTCTGAACTTTTACATACTTATCCTGCTTCGAAAGAAGTTATATCAAAATGGATTCAAAAGGCCAGGAGTACCGACCTTCTTCTTAAACAAAGAATGAGAGCAAATCCTTACGAATAAGAGTCTTGGATCAAAGGAGAACAGATGAAAGCGATATGGAAAAAACTTGAATGTATCAAATATCCCGGACTCAATAGAAATATTGTCGAATTAAAACTTGTTGATTCGGTAAAAGAAGAGAAAGACAGACTCGAAGTAGTTCTAAGTATAACAAATGAAGAAGCTTTTCCTTTAATAGAAGCGGATATAAAAGATGTTTTCAAAGATTATTATAGATATATTCATGTCAAACTCAAACCAAAAGAGAAAAAATCGATTAGTTATGGCTCAACCGCAAAACCCAACAACAGAGCCCCTTATGCAAAAAATATCATTGCGGTAACAAGTGGTAAAGGAGGTGTAGGTAAAAGCACTGTTGCCGTAAACATCTCTGTTGCACTGGCTCAGAAAGGATACAGAGTAGGTTTGCTCGATGCAGATGTTTATGGTCCAGATATACCCAGAATGACACAAACAGGTCACGAAAAACTTAGATGGGGAAATAACAACAAAATAATACCCAGTGAAAATTTCGGTATTAAAATAATGAGCGTAGGCCTTACCACTCCAAGGCCGGATACGCCTCTTGTCTGGAGAAGCTCGGTAGCGGTCAGCGCTTTGATACAGTTTCTTGAAGATGTAGATTGGGGGGAGTTGGATTTTCTGGTTATAGATATGCCTCCCGGAACCGGAGATATTCAGCTCACAATGGCACAGGAATTACCCATCACCGCCAGTGTTCTTGTAACTACTCCCCAGATGGTATCGGTTGATGATGTAAGCCGGGCTATTATGATGTTCAAGGATATTGGCGTAAAAATTGGAGGTCTTATAGAAAATATGAGCTTTTTCATAGCCCCTGATACAGGAAAAAGATACGATATATTCGGTTCTGGAGCAGGAGAGTCTCTCGCAAAGAAATACGGTATTCCTTTTCTTGGAAAAATTCCCCTAGATATGAAGATAAGAGAGTTTTCAGACAGCGGAACACCTGCCATTGCAGTAGGCGATGCAAGACAAAAGGGGTATTATAAAAATATTGTGGAAAACCTTTTAAAAGAAGTGGCATTTAAGTTGTGATTTTCCCAAAGGCCTAAGCCTTCGGGAAAATTTTAATATCTGTATCTTATGTAGAACCTGATATCCTGTGCTTTGTCTAAAGCATCTACTGCTTTTCCATCAGTACTGTCTACTTCTATAGGTGCACCACCGTCTGCAAAAAATCCGTTGCTTCCCGTATATTTATAGTTCATATATGTATATCTTATCTGCGCGGTAAGTGTTCTTCCGATAAGCTCTTTTGTCAGCCATACTTCATACGCATCGCCTCTTGTGGCAAGCTTGCTTCCTGCAAGTGTATCTTCCGCATATGTAAAGCTTCTCCAGTATTTCGTTCCGTGGTTATATTCTACCCCTATTCTGGCATCATCTATCAACATACACGGCCAGTTTGCGCCAACATATACGGATGTGCCGGTTTTTTTCTCGGTAGATCCAAGCATAGCGTTTCCGGATTTCGGATCTGTTTTGCTTGCCGCAAAACTTATGAATGCATTTGTTTCATCAAGTGTATCGTTTATACCGTCGCCAATACCCTGAGCCAAGAAACTTATAGCAGCACCGTACAAATTACCTACTTGTCTAAAGTTGCCCTGATACGAATCAAGCGTTCCGTCTAGATCAGTATCCACCATAGGAGCAGTTCTATCCAAAACTATACCAGGAAGATTCCATGCTTTAAATGCTGTAGTATGTACAGAATATTGTCCGTCATCATATGGAACGAAGATAAAGCCAAAAAGATCAGTTGAGTCATAATCAGGAACTTCTGTATATTCAGTTCCATTTCCACCCACAACAAGTTGATTAGAAACTCCGTATACAAAACCCGGTTTTATAGAAGCATATCTAATATTTGCATTTGTCATACCTCTTCCCATACAGAGTTTAAAATACATACCGGATATATCTGTCACATTTTCGAGGTTAAATTTGAAACTTGCTCCATCAAACTCCGTATTTATTATATGCCCAAGCGGAGATTTTGGATTTTGATCTTCTCTGTAGCTCGCAAGAAGTCCGTCAGTAGCAGGTCTTCTTCCCAAACTCGCTGTCCAGGGAATGTCGGCGCCAAAGAGACTCTCTCCAAAATATAACCAATAAGCCTCTTTTATTCTGAGCTCTCCGTTAGGATTTGGAGTCTCATTTACAATCCAGTCAAAATAGTTAAAGTTCGCCCCTAAAGTGTTTGTCATCTGCCCGTATGCCTTGTAATAACTTATCAGACCTTTAAAAACAATATTGTTTTTTGGTGCATATGCCATTCCAAGCCAGAGTCTATTTGTAAATATTCTGTTCCAGCTTGAGTTACCGTTTACTGTTTTATACCCGATTACATCATACGCTGTTCTGAAATCAACATTCCACTTTATATTATCACCTGCATCGTGTGCTTTAACCTCCTGAAGCTGCTTTTTCAGTGCTTTGAGATTTACTCCGGCTTGTGCTTTTTTGAGTTCCTGTATCTCTTTTTTAAGCTGTTCAAGTTCAGCTTTTATGTCAGCTTCACTTGCAAAACCCGTTGTTACAACTGCTGCTATTGCAGACAAAGCGATAAACTTTTTCATCCTCACTCCTTTAATATTTGACATTACGCATATATCAGCGATACAGTGATTATAAATCAACTGGTTTTAAATATAACTTAAATTTATATCTGAATTTTATTTATGAGTTCGTTCAATAATTTTTACTTATGTTAGTATAAGTTTAAAAAACATATTATGATAAGATTTTATTATATCTGGAGCTATGAGGGAGATAAAAGCGGCTAAAAGCCGCTTTTATTTTTATTTAACATGAAGGTACGTTACCGCTGTCGCTAGCATATTCATAACAGAAATCAAATAGATGTTTTACCCACTTATCTTTAATAGCTTCAGGTTTTACTTTAGGACATATTTTGTTTACCTCTTCTTTAAATTTACCGCTCTCGTATATTTCTTCCCATTCATCTTGAGTATGTTTTGCAGCAAATTTTGCTCCTGTCATACCACAAGGTTTTTTAAGCTTTTTTTGAAAAAGCCTTTGACCTTTTGTAACATCTGCAAAAGCCGCAGTACTTACAAAGCTCAATCCCAAAAATGCAGTAAGAAGTATTGCAAAAAACTTCTTCATAACAGCTCCTTTAATGATTATAGATAAATTCATTTTATCAGAACGTATATAAAATGTAGTTAAAATAACTTTTTTGAATAACTTAATAAAAATAAAATAAGTATAACTGATGTATTTTCTTATATTATAAGATGAAACTATATTTATTAAAAGAAATGTTGTTTATATAAAATAAACATTTGCAGATAATAAAGCAAGAATTTTTATTGATTTTTTAGTTGTTTTAGAAGGATAAATAGAAAAGAAAGAAAAAAACCTGGCCTGGCGCCGACCTACTTTTCCACACCCGAGGGGTGCAGTATCATCAGCGATGCGGAGCTTAGCTTCCGGGTTCGGGATGGGACCGGGCGTTTCCTCCGCTCTATAGGCACCAGGACAGAAAGAGTAAAAGCTTCGAGAAGCCCTTAATCTTTCTGTCATTCACTAACACTATCACTCAACACTCACACTCATTGTTAACAGCCCAAATAAAGATGCAATCTCTTTAAGTAACTCAGTAAGGCGGCATACGCCCAGATCTTTTATATGTAAGCCGAACGGACTATTAGTACTGGTCAGCTAAAGGCCTTGCAGCCCTTACACACCCAGCCTATCAAGCAGGTAGTCT